>NZ_JACJDW010000001.1:0-312508 GCF_014163745.1 Pseudoalteromonas sp. SR44-2
TTAGTTAGTTAGTTAGTTAGTTAGTTAGTTAGTTAGTTATTTTACAAATAAAAATGCCACTCTAAATAGAGTGGCATTTTTTGTTTAATCAGTAATTATTGTATTAAAGATCAAATGTGCGGGAAACAGCAAGTACAATACGCTCATCAGCATAATCGTAATCTAAGCTAGTGTTTTCAGCAGCCACTTCAATACCAAAACCTTCGTAGCTTGTTTGATAAGCTAGGCGGTAGTGTTTGTACGATTTTTTCTGGTTTGTATCCCAAGCCCACTTTTCACCATCAAGTGAGTTTGAAATATCAAAACTTGCACGTAGTGCGTGATTTGTAGCTAGTTCATAAGTGTGAGCAACCATTGAAATTACATGACCCGCACCTGTTCCAAAGTAATCCCAGCTATACCAAAAGTTAAGCTCAGTTTGGCCGTATTCACTTGCATAACCAAACTTAGTGTAAGCTTCAGCGTAGTTACCGTCACTGTTATTACCTTGATAAGTGTAATAAGCGATACCGTAATCAACGCTAAATTGCTCATCAAGTTGTACATATTTACCTAAGTAAGCATCAAGCTCAAAATCAGTGTCGTCACCAAAATCTACGTTTGAGGCCCAAACACCAGCGTAAACACCACTATCAAAGGCATAATCTAAGCTGCCTTGAATTGCAGGGTCGCTATCGGTCTGTGTTACACCATTAAAAGTGTAGTCAGACGCTGCAGTGATTGTTGTTGACCAATCAGCTGCTGCAGTTGTTGATAAAAGTGCAAATGGTAGTGCTACTACAAGTTGTTTTAGTTTGTTATTCATTATTAATCCCTAGTGTACTGTGTCTATTTTTGTGTAATCAATTGCGTTTGCTTTTGGTGAGCTATCTATATTCGTTACAGTTTTAAATTTACTGTAACCAATAAAAGCTGCACAGATAAAGAACAAGCCAATAACTAATGCGCCTACCCACTGAATTTGTAAAAATTCTAATTTAAACAATAGTGTAAGTAATGATAGAGCAACAACATTTCCGATTATGTATTTCATTTTGCCAAAACGCTTTACGGTAAAGTTTAGGTTATCTGTATATAAACGCACTAACGAATCAAGTGAGTTAATTACAAATACAATACCTACAAATACCATAGCGAAGTTTTTAATACCTTGAGTTGGGATGCCCGCTTCATGGTACTGATAAAGTACGCTAAACCAAATCGCAATAGGAATAGAAGGGAAAATCAACATTGCAGCTAATACTTGGTATGTTTTAAGTCCACCAACAAAGCGTGATGTAAATTGACCAATCATTATGCTCCACGCAAACCACCAGAATAAGTAAAACTCATGGTAATCATTAAGCGGTAAAACAAATTCATTAATGTTTGCAAAGTAAGTACCAATAGAACCTAAGTTATCTGTAAATGCTGACATTTGACTATCACCTATTACAAATGCGCCAGCCCACATAAAGGCGATTAAGGCTAAGAATAACCACGTAGTAGAAATACTTAAAATACGTACATATTTAATGTCAGTACTTGAGTACACAGCAAAACAAATAGCCGCGAATACAATTAAATAAAACTCAGAAACTATACTTGTTCCATCGCCTAATTCGGGTAAATACCATGGTAGGTTTGTAAGCAGTAAATAAGCGGTAAATGCACATGTACCAATAATTACAACGTTATTGATAAATTTAACCCAAGGAATTTCGAAAAATTTCACTTTAGGTTCTATTACACAGAAATAAAAGCACGTAAGAAAGTAAAATCCCCAGATCAAAAATCCCCAGTAGCCAAACTCAATAGCCAGTGGATTTGCAAACGCGTATTCTGGGCTTGCTTTTATGTCTGCATAACCTGCAAACTCAGTTAAAGGAAACATAATAAGGCCAACATCAAGGCCAGAAGTAAATAGTATTGCTATAAACGTAAAGGTTCGAACTGGTGTTACACCTACTACGCGAACGTTACCCCATTTAATTAAAATAGTGATAATAGCAAGTAAGGTAAAAATGATGCCTGCATTAAGCCAAATAGTCATTGTTACCCTCCAATAATGAATAAAAATAATTCATAAGCACTCCGTATTTTATTGTTTTATTCTCGCATTAACACAACGTAACCTATTTACATCGTGTGCCACTGCAAGGCACGCAATGGTTTAGCCCGACGAGGCTAAACCTGAGCATGTGGCTAAAGTTAGATCTCCGTACTACGTTGTGTTTCTTGCCAGTTTGTTGTTATGGCAACATTCACATCCGATTTCTGTAATGGTTCTTTACCTAAAATTATGTCAGCTGCTTTTTCGGCAACCATAATAGTAGGCGCATTCAAGTTTCCGTTAGGAACTGTTGGGAATATAGATGAGTCAACAACACGTAGTCCTTCAATACCATGTACTTGCGTATTTGAATTAACAACGGCCATATCATCTTCACCCATTTTGCATGAGCAAGAAGGGTGGTAGGCACTTTCTACGGCTTGGCGTACAAAGGCATCTATTTCTTCATCTGTTTGAATATGTTTACCTGGTTGAATTTCTTCATCGCGGTATTCATCAAAGGCACTTTGTTCGATTATGTCGCGTGTTAAGCGAACGCACGCTCTAAAGCCTTCAATATCGTCTTGGTGTTCAAGGTAATTAAATAAAATGGTTGGTGGTTGCTCAGGGTTCGCAGAAGCAATAGTGACACTACCGCGACTTTTTGGTTTGTTATGACCCACATGTACCTGAAAACCATGACCTGCAAATGCACTTCTACCATCGTAGCGCATAGCCGCTGGTAAAAAGTGATATTGGATATCTGGCCATTCAACACCTGGTTTTGAGCGAATAAACGCACACGATTCAAAATGATTCGTTGCACCTAAACCCGAACGCGTTAATAACCAGCGCGCACCAATCAACCCTTTTGAAACAATGCCTAGTTTGCCGTTGAGCGTGATAGGTTGCTTACACTTGTATTGAAAGTAAAACTCAAGATGATCTTGTAAGTTTTGACCTACACCTGGTAGATGATGCTGTACTTCAACGCCTGCTTTTTCAAGCGCTTGAGTATCACCAATACCAGAGAGTTGTAAAATATGTGGAGAGCCGATTGGGCCTGCACTTAATATTACGTCTTTTGCAGCATGTGCTGTTTTAACGCCGCCATTTACTTTGTATTCAATGCCAGTGGCTTTTTTACCATCTAAAATCACGCGCTGCGCTAGCGCACCTGTAATAATTGTTAAATTACTACGCGATTTAACAGGGTCTAAATACTCACGCGAAGCAGAGCTGCGCACGCCGTCTTTTACGGTCATGTGCATTGGGCCAAAACCCTCTTGCTGCGATGCATTATAATCATCTGTAGACGCGTAACCGGCTTGTACACCTGCTTTGATAAAGGTGCGGTAAAGCGGGTTTTTCATTTCGTTGCCGTTATTAACGCCAAGTGGGCCTTTGCCACCACGGTAAGTATTTTCACCAAGATAAAAGCTTTCTGCTTTTTGAAAATACGGTAAACACGATTGGTAATCCCAGCCGTTTGCACCGTGTTGCTGCCATTCGTCAAAATCTTTTGCATGGCCACGTACGTATACCATGCCGTTGATAGATGACGAGCCGCCTAATACTTTGCCTCGAGGACAATGCATCTCACGGTTATCTAAATGAGGCTCAGGCTGCGTATGAAACTGCCATGCATATTTGTCACTATTCATAGGAATAGATAACGCGGTTGGCATTTTTATAAAAATACTTTTATCACTACCGCCAGTTTCAAGTAGTAACACGCGGTTACTTGAATCTTCAGATAAACGGTTTGCTAAAACACAACCCGCCGAACCCGCGCCAACAATAATATAGTCGTAATGATTACTCATAGTAGGGCGCCTTAAAATGGGCTTTCTATGTCGGCCATACCAACATAAATAGACTTAGTTTGCGTGTATTGATCAAGAGTTTGTATACCATTTTCACGGCCAATACCCGATTGCTTATAACCGCCAACTGGCATTTCAGCAGGTGAGTTACCGTATGCATTAATCCAACAAATACCAGCTTGTAACTTGTGAATAACGCGGTGCGCACGTTTAATATCGCTAGTAAATACGCCTGCTGCCAAGCCTAGGTGGGTTGCGTTAGCGCGTGCAATAACATCGTCTTCGTCGTCAAAAACAAGCACGCTCATTACAGGGCCAAATATTTCTTCTTTAACGATTGTCATATCGTCGTTGCAATCAATGAACACAGTTGGTGCTACAAAATAGCCATTAGGTGCAGATTCAGGTGAAAGCGTTGTACCACCAGTTAATAGCGTTGCACCTTCTTCGATGCCTTTATTAACGTAGCTCATTACTAGTTCTTGGTGCTTTTTAGAGATAAGTGCGCCAAAGTTTGTATTTAAATCTTGTGGGTCGCCAGCAATAATGTTTTTCTCAGTGCGCGCTTTAAGTTCATCAATAAACTGCTGATATACATTTTTATGAACGTAAATACGTGTACAGTTAGTACAAATTTCGCCTTGCGTATAAAAGTTACCTAACATAGCAGCGCTAACCGCTTGCTCTATGTTGGCATCATCAAATACTAATAGTGGAGATTTACCACCAAGTTCCATAGTGACATCTTTTAACGTACCGGCAGCACTTGCTACTACTTTTTTACCTGTGCCTACTTCACCCGTAAACGATACTTTATCAATATCGCTATGCTGCGTTAGCCACTGGCCTACATCGCCTGCGCCTTGAACAACATTAAACACACCTGCAGGTACACCAGCTTCAACAAACACTTCTGCAAGTTTAATTGCGCCAAGTGGTGTTTCTTCAGATGGTTTGAATATAAATGCATTACCAGCAGCAAGGGCAGGGCCCGACTTCCAACATGCAATTTGTAGTGGGTAGTTCCATGCACCTATACCCGCACAGATACCTAATGGCTCTTTACGTGTGTAGTAAAAGTCATCACCAACCATTTGTTGTTGGCCTACTTGTGCTGGCGCAAGGCCTGCAAAGTATTCAATTACATCAGCGCCGGTTTCAATATCAACACAATTAGCTTCTTGCATTGGTTTGCCGGTGTCGAGTACTTCTACAAGTGCTAGCTCATCATTGCGCTCGCGTAAAATAGCCACTGCTTTTAATAAAATACGACTACGTTCAATAGGTGTCATTGCTGACCACTGTGCAAAACCTTGCTTTGCACTGGCAATGGCTGCGTTTTGAATAAATTCGTCTGCAATTTCTACTGCGTAAATAACCTCACCCGTTGCTGGGTTTGTTACATCAAATGTTTTGCCGCTCTGGTTTGCAAGAAAATGGCCGTTAATAAAATTTTGATAGACAGGTGTAGTCACGCTAGGCTCCATATTGCTTGATAAGTGAAAGTACATAGCTTTTTGCTAACTTTTCACTGTGTTTAAACTGATTATTGTCTGATTTACTCAGTACTGCTCTTAACCATAGGCCATCGATCATTGCGGCGCTAAGTTCTGCAGCTTGATTTGCTTGCTCAATAGGCATTAATTGCTTAAAAGAAAATGCTAAATTACTTTGCAAGCGTTTACTGTTTACGTTTTGTAGTCTGTGTAATTCTTCATCATGCATCGATTGCGCCCAAAAACTTAACCACGTTCGGGTTGTATCATTACGCTGTTGTACAAGCGCAAAGTTGGCTTCGATAATAAACATTAAACGCTCAATGGCAGTGGTTTGATGATTTACTTTACTTATTAAGCCTTGCTTTAAGCTTGTTAGTAAGTATCTAACCGTGGCTTCAATTAACCCCTGCTTACCATTAAAATAATGACTAATGATGCCTGACGACAAACCTGCATTTTTACTAATGCTGTTTATAGTTGTGCCTTGTAGTCCCTTAGTAGCAACTGACTCTATAGTTGCGTCAATTAGCTGCTGACGTCTGACAGGTTCCATTCCGACTTTAGGCATAATTTTTATTAATTGAACGTTCAATAAACATAAGCTTAAGGTAATAGCTCTAACAATTCAAGGCTGAAGTAAATACCTAGATGCCAAAATGTAGATTAATCATTAATAAAAGAGCAATTAATAGGACAAAAAAGATGTGGTTTTTATTTGTTTAATTTTATTTAAAACAGTAGCTTGAGAATTTAATTTTTAAATTTAATAATGGTAATGATTTGTTTACAGCAATAAATGAATAAAATGTCAAAAAACCATTAGAACAATAATAGTTAGAGTACTAATAGTATTATTTTGATACAAAAGAACACTAAACCTGCAATTGCTTAGTGCTCTAATAAATTTATATGGAGAGTAAACTTTGTGGTTTTATCGCTTTAAAGCGCTTGGTATTGAAAGGTTAGGCATTATTAATAACGCCTTTAAAAAGTAGGGGGTAACGTCTTAGTCTATTGCCAATGTAGTCATCAGCTAAAATTTGCTGGCAAATGAAATCAATATCTTTGCTTGCTTCAAATACCCAATCAAAGCGCTCTATAGCCAGTAAAAAACCACGCTTTAAATGAGTTTGAGAACGGTACTGTTCTAGGTTGTCTTGAATAATAGAGACTTTACTTGGATTAGCTTTAAGCTCTTCTACTACTTGATTAATAAAAGTAGTATTGAGCTTACTGGTCGGGCGGTGTCTTAGTTTTCGTGGGTGCATTAGCTCTCGTTTGCAATGTTATATAATTTTTTCAAAAAGTCGTCTTTATGCTTTTCATGCTCGTAGTCAAGGTGGTAAGTATTATGAAAACCAAAGCGCAGTTCTACGCCGCTACCTTGTAGATATACGGTGTAACCGTCTACGTCTGAATATGCAGTAACTCCCTGATAATGTTTGCCTTCATCAGTCATTTCACCTTTTTGAATTATGCGTTCATATACGGCTAAAATCTGTTTATTGTCGAGTTCGTTTTTCATGTTTTATACCTTTTATTAAAAAGCTAATACGATTTAGATATGAGGGTCGATCATCTTAAAAACAATAGCTAAAAAAATGTGATATTGCTTTGTAATTTGGCCTTTTTAAATTATGCTCAAAATTCATTTATTGTTGAGCTTACACCATGATAGACAAGGCGTTACTACTAAAAACTCGTGAGTTATCGGATCAATTAATTGCATTGCAAACGCCTATTAGGATACTCGATGCTATTAATTGGGATAAACAAACTAAAGAGGAGTTTTTTAGACAAAAATGTCAAAAAAATCCACTTATTGATCGTGCATACTATCAACAGCGCGATCTTGGTTTTGTACCTAGCGAGTTACGCCAAGCGTTTTCTACTTTGCACCGTAACATTATTAACCAATTGGGGCAGTTAAATCCCATAGCTCAATACATGGGAAAAATGTGCACAGAGTATAAAACAGTATTAAGCATGCTTGAGTATCGTGGAACGCCAGAGTTTCATGACTTATCGGTGGAGTTATTTGGTCACCCTAAAGATTTATTTCATGCCGGTGAGCCCTCACTTTCTGAGCTAGCTAATATGTTAGATAAACCGCTGCAAAATTTACTTATAGCCGACATACTGCCTGACGACCCTAAAAATATTGATGCTGTTGATGCAGTGCGTATTCTGTCTGAGCAAGTAACCGCTAGTATGGCAGGCATAAATGTAGAGGTAATGCTTAGCGATGGTATTGTTAGTGATGCAGCCGCAGGTGCTAATAATATAAAGCTTAATCAAGATGTTAAGTTTTCTCAGCGCGAACTTGATATTTTAGAAGTTCACGAAGGGTGGATACACGTAGGTACCACTCAAAATGGTTTAGCTCAGCCTTATTTAACGTGTTTGAGTAAAGGTACGCCAAGCTCCACTATTACCCAAGAAGGTTTAGCGGTACTAACCGAAATTATTACATTAAAATCGACTCCAAGGCGTTTATCTAAATTAGTGAATCGTATTCAAGCCGTTACAAAGGTAATAGATGGCGCTGAGTTTGTAGACATTTACCGTGATTACGTAGCGCAAGGTTTATCAAAAGACGACAGCTACACACTTGCGCAGCGTGTATTTAGAGGCAGTACGCCAACAGGTTTGCCTTTTACAAAAGATATTGCCTACATTAAAGGCTTTGTACTGGTTTATAACTTAATACGCGTTGCAATACAGCTTGGTCGAATAGATAGACTTCCTTTATTACTGGTAGGTAAAATATCGATAGATGATTTTAGATTAATATCGCAGCTTCATGATTTAGGCGTAATAGAGAGCCCACAATTTGTGCCACCACACTTTAAAGACTTACGTGGTTTGGCAACTTGGTTGAGCTTCGGACGTTTTATTGGTGACTTATCGTTTGAAAAGTTAGAAAACGATTATAAACCGTTATTTTTATAATCAATCAATATAACTTACCAACATAAAAAAAGCCCGTAACGGGCTTTTAGATTAAAGTACTTTAAATGTAATTATCGCGCGTTAGTGCTTTCAAATATTTTGTCAGCTGAGGCTGCAACAAAACCAGTATAAAGCTCGCCGTCTGCTTTAGGGTAACGAATAGCAAACTCATAAAAGCAGCTAGGAATGCTCATATCACCGTCACTAAAGGTAACAGAGTATTCATCAGCAAGTGTTGACGATTGCTCTAGTAACACCTCTGGTGAGCCTTTAACTTCGCCGCCTGATGTATTAAGCGAAAAACCTGCATTTTTTAGAGCTTGGTTAACATCATGAATGTTATCAAACTTAGCAAGCGTATTAATATTTACGGTAAAGTGATTGGCACGGTAACCCCACGCCGACATCCACGCTGCATATTCGCTTTCAGCTAGCAGTTGTTTGTAAGTATCGGTGCTTACTTGCCAATGCGTGCCTGAATATAAAAAGTTGTCTGCTGTAACTGCACTTTCATCAATTTTGTCAACCATGTCGGTTACGATGGCTTGTAACTCTGGCGAGCATTTTTCTACTAATAGTTCAGAGATAAATACTTTTGGCTGATTAGGATCGCTATGCTCATAGTGTTTTGCGTAAAGTTTTTTAGCTTCAAAGTGGTACTCACCACATTCTTTGTAACCAATTGCTAGAAAGTGAGCGGCGAGCTTTTCAAGACCCACTTTTTCAATATTAAATGTACGCAGCGCAATATGATCGTTAATGATGTCATCTTTTTGCGTTGAACCTAAAAGGTCATGAATTTTATCTGCCGATGGAGTTACGTTTAAATAGTTTTCCCAAAGGCTCTCAAATAATGTGTTTACATCAGTATGCATGTTAAGTCCTTAAATCTAAAATTTTGGTTTTATTGCTTATTCAATTACCAAGCCAGGCGCTAGGGTTTGCGGTAAGCTCACTTTATCTGACTCCACAGATGCGACAGGGTATGCGCAATAATCGGCGGCATAGTATGCACTTGCTCTGTGATTACCACTGGCGCCAATACCGCCAAATGGAGCTGCACTAGAGGCACCCGTAATAGGGCGGTTCCAGTTAACAATACCGGCACGAATGCGCTTTAAAAAGTGAGTGTAATCATCTTCACTGTCGCTAAGTAAACCTGCATCTAACCCAAAGCTTGTGTTGTTAGCTTCAATAATTGCACTGTCAAAGTCGTTGTAACGATACACTTTAATAAGCGGTCCAAAATGTTCTTCATCTAGCATGTCGGTAATGTTTGTTGCATCAATAATGCCAGGGCTTACAAAACCTGTGCCTGGTTTTAATTGCTTAAGTTCAACAAGGATTTGTGCACCTTTTGAGACTAATTCACTTTGCGCGGCAACCATACCCAGTGCTGCTTTTTCGCTTATCATTGCACCCATAAAAGGCTGCTCTGTAGCAAAACTGTCGCCTACAACTATGTTTTTAGTTGCGCTTATTAGCTTTTCTAAAATAGCATCGCCGTTGGCTGATTTTTCAATAAATAAGCGACGTGCACACGTACAACGTTGACCTGAGGTAATAAAGCCTGATTGAATAATATCGTGTACAGCGGCGCTTATATCGCTCACATCTTTTACAATAAGAGGATTATTGCCGCCCATTTCAAGTGCTAAAATTTTGCCAGGGTGTCCTGCAAACTGTTTATGTAATAAGTGGCCTGTGTTTGAGCTACCGGTAAAAAACAAGCCATCTATATCTTTATGAGAAGCAAGCGCTTTACCTGTTTCAATCTCACCTTGGACAAGGTTAATAACACCCGCTGGCAAACCTGCTTTTAACCAAAGTGAGAGGGTAAATTCTGCAACGTGCGGAGTCAATTCTGATGGCTTAAATACCACGGTGTTGCCTGCTAAAATTGCAGGAACAATATGCCCGTTTGGTAAATGTCCCGGAAAGTTATACGGGCCAAAAATAGCCACAACGCCATGCGGTTTGTGTCTAATAAACGCTTTAGCACCGGGCATTGGGTTTTCGGTTGTACCTGTACGCTCATGATACGCTTTAACTGAAATAGCTACTTTGCCTGTCATTGCGCCCACTTCGGTGCGGGTTTCCCATAATGGCTTACCCGTTTCGCGTGCAATAATAGTAGCAAATTCTTCGCTGTGTTCTTTTAATTGTGCTGCGAAGTTTTCTAAAATGGCGATACGCTCTTCAAGCGGTTTGTCTGACCATTGTAATTGTGCAGCTCTGGCTGCTTTTATAGCAGAACCTACTTGCTGGGCGTTTGCGCCATTACCTTGCCATACCACATCGCCATTACTTGGATTGATTGACTCAAATGCTGGACCAAGTCCCACATGCCACTGATTATTAATTAGGTGTGTATTCATAAATTATTTACAGGCGAAAAAATCGCGCTGCATCTCCTTGGCTTAAATTAAGCGCCTTAGCCACATCTTGGCTAATGACGAGGGTATGTTTTGCATGATTGTAGTGTGCTTCTTTGGTAAATGTTGCTCTAAAGCCACTTACGCCTTGATTACATACAGCCAGCGTATCAGAGCTATTTTGTGATATGTGATCAAGCTCGCCAATCGTAACAGGGCAAACTTGAGAGTCGCGGATGCTGCGAATATTACCAAGCTTTGCTTCAACTGTTGGGCCTGCATCAAATAAGTCAACGTAGCCTCTGTGCTCAAAACCTTCCTTTTCTAATAGTTTTAGCGCAGGTTTTGTTTTTTCATGCACATGCCCAATCACTGCTTGGGCTTTTTTACTAAGCAAGTTCACATAAATAGGGTATTTAGGCATTAACTCGCTAATAAACACCTTATCGCCTAAGCCAACTAAGTGATCCGCTTGTGGAAATTCGATACTAAAAAAGTGCTCTTGTAGCCATTGCCAAAAAGGAGAATGACCGTCTTCGTCGCTAACACCGCGCATTTCTGCGATAACAGTATCGGCAAAACGCTCGCTGTGCTGAGCCATAAACAAAAAGCGTGAACGAGATAAAAATCGACCCGTTAGGCCTTTACGGCTATTTTCGCGCAAAAATAATGTACATATTTCTGAGCAACCAGTGTAGTCGTTACACATGCTTAAAATATCAACGGTGTTATATACATTTAAAGTAGGCGAGTGGTGTACTGTTTTACCCAAATGATAATGATATAAAGGCACCGATAAACCTACCGCGGCTTCTATAGCGGTTGTGCCAATAACGTCACCTGTTTCACTGTCTTCTAAAACAAATAAATAGCTTTCATCAAGTGGCTGGTTAATGTTTTTGGCAAAGCTTTTTTCAGCACGTTCAATTTTTTCTTTAAGCTGTGTATCGTCCACAGGTAAAGAGGTAAACCCATGACCGGATTCAATCGCTATTTGTTTAAGCGCGTCAAAATCATTGGCAGTAATAGGACGTAATACTTGCATTTATTGCTTGCTCCAATAGCACGCCAGTAGGCGTGCTAATTTAAACTATATTAACCGTTTACTACGTCGCTAACGGCTTTTTCAAAGCGCGCTAAGCCTTCTTTAATATCTTCAAACGGAATAATTAAAGACGGTGTAAAACGAATTACATTCATACCTGCTACAAGATTCATCAAACCATTATTAGCACTGGCTACTAAAAAGTCGCGTGCGCGGCCTTCAAATTTGTCATTTAGTACTGCGCCAATTAATAAGCCTTTACCACGTACTTCGCTAAATACGTTATATTTTTCGTTAATTGCGTTTAATCCGTCACGGAATAATTGCTCGCGCTCTTTAACACCGTTTAGTACGTCTGGTGTATTTACTGTATCAAATGCCGCTTCGGCCACAGCACAAGCAAGTGCGTTTCCGCCATAAGTAGAACCGTGAGTACCAATTTTTAAATGCTCAGCAATAGGTGTACGAGTGATCATAGCGCCAATAGGAAAACCACCACCCAATGCTTTTGCCGTTGTTAAAATGTCAGGAACAACCCCTAAACCTTCATAGGCGTATAAATCGCCTGTGCGACCAACACCCGTTTGTACTTCATCAAAAATAAGTAACGCGTTATGTTTAGTACAAAGTTCGCGTACTTTTTTAGCAAATTCATCTGTTGGTGAAATAATACCGCCTTCACCTTGTAATGGTTCCATCATAACAGCACATGTTTTATCGCTGATCAGCGCTTCAAATGCCGCTATATCGTTAAAATCACAATGTACTATGTCCGCAGGTTTTGGACCAAAGCCATCTGAATATGCAGCTTGCCCGCCCACAGTTACTGTAAAGAATGTACGACCATGGAAACCTTTATTAAATGCAATAATTTGCGTTTTTTCAGCGCCATATACGTCCAATGCATAACGACGCGCTAGCTTGAGGGCTGCTTCGTTTGCTTCTGCACCTGAGTTTGCAAAGTAAACTTTATCAGCAAATGTTGCTTCAACCATTTTTTGAGCTAAACGAAGTGCTGGCTCATTGGTCATAACATTTGATAAATGCCAAATTTTTTCGCCTTGCTCTTTTAATGCTTTAACTAATGCAGGATGACAGTGACCCAAACAGTTAACGGCAATACCACCGGCAAAATCAATGAACTCATTGTTATTTTGATCCCAAACGCGTGAACCTTCACCACGAACTGGGATAATTGCTGATGGGTTATAGTTTGGTACCATTACGTCGTTAAATAAGTCTCTTGTTACTTGCATTTTTACACCTAAATTTAATGGGCTTAGATAAAAGATTAGTTGCTAACTCAAAGAAGAATATAGCCTTTATTCTTCAGCAAACACGTTATTATTTCTTATAGAGGTCATTATCGAAGGTTGGCTGTTAAAATTGCAGTGCTATTTTGTGAAAAATGATTAAAATAAAAGTCAAAATAACGAAGAAAATAACCATTATGATAACTCCACAAGATGAAAAGCTACTTTCTGTACTAAAAACAAATGCAAGAGCGAGTATTTCTGATCTTGCGCGAATGCTTGACTTGTCTCGTTCAACAGTACAGAGCCGAATGCTCAAATTAGAAGAAAACGGTGTAATTAAAGGCTATAGCGTTGATTACGGTGACGACTACCTTAGTAAAATGGTATCAGCTCATGTGTCTATAAAAGTAAGACAAAAATTAACGACTAAAACAAACATTGAGCTTAAGCATATTGATGCTATTTCACAGCTATATGCCATAAGTGGTGAGTTTGATTTAATTGCGGTGGTACAGGCTCAAAATTTAGAACAGCTTAGTCATTTGTTGGACGATATAGGAAATCTTGATGGGGTGGAGCGCACAACATCTTCTGTTATTTTAGAAACTAAATTTAAGCGCTAGAGTCAGTGAGTTTTTTGTTTTAGTCGTTAAGTGAACACTCGGTATACTCTAGGTCAATAATAAAAAGGCTAGGGTCTGTTGAACCTTCAAGGTTAAATTAACAGCCCCCAAAAGGTTCTTCCTAGGCGCTATTTTCTCTTGGTTGCCTACATAGATGTAGGGTAGGGGCGTGAGCAGGGCGCGGAAGCATTGCTTGGTTTTTACTTATTCTTACATGGATATAAGCAATTAGAATAACGCAGGAGCAGTTATCGAGCACACTAGGTTATAAATCTTACGCCGCAATTAAATAGCGCCTAGTGTGAGCAAATTTTTATCCGCAATGATAAACAGACCCTAGATATAAATGCATTAATTTAAATGTTTAAGCGTGCTTTTTATAAGTTAATAGCAATAAATCATAGGTTTAAATATTGAAGCCATTGATAAGGTACAAAATTTTGTAAGGAAAATTTATACTTTTTTAATAAGCATGACTATACTTATTTTAATTTGTACAATATTTAGCAATGGATTATGCCCGCATATCTTTTCACTCTTTTGTTAGGTTTAACTGAGCCTCTCCAGTTTGGGACAAACTTACCCACCACAGCTCCTAATAATGCAGTCAACCAAGTCGAGTGTATTTTATTTGAAATGGGAGCCCCTTTTCAGCTACAAACCTTGCCATGGTTACGTGCACGTCGAGAAGTAAAGTTAGAGCGCTTAGATGGATATTTCACAACCCATTTAATGCCTGAAATGAAAGCTTATGGACGTATATCATCCCCCATTTTTTTAGAAAGCTGGTACTGGTTTACTCACCCAGAGAGCATTAATAAACCAAAAAATAAAATGCGTTATGGTGCCGTAAGAGGAAGTTATCAAGCAAATTGGTTTAAAACTCAGAATATTATTGCTGAGGTAGAAGTAAATTCATTAGAAGAAATAGTAAATGTAATGCACCATAAACGGATTGATAGAATCCTACTTGATTTAGACGATTTTGAATTAGCAGCCTCTAAGCTAGGCATTAATAAAGACGAGTACCAAAAAGAATTTTTTAGATATGTACCTTTGGGATTATTTGCTTCGCATTCCCTTATCAAACGCCTTCCTGAATTTATGCAGCAGTTCGATGAAAATATAAATACTTGTGCGCAAGCTCCATTTTCACTATCAAAAAGTGAAGAAAAGCAAATACTTGATAGGCTCTACAGTAGCGCTAAAATCTTATTAAACTTACCTAGTTTAGTCGAAGAAGTTCAAATAAGTAATGAGTCTCCTTTGAGTGAGCCTGAAATTATGAAACGAGACCAGTTATGGATAAAAGAAAGTAAACACGTTGGGCATGCTGATGGGTTAACTATGTTTGATTTACCGTTATCTAAGGTATTTAAAAAATGGCAATCGCAGTTTAAAGGTGTTGTTACTGAGCTTATATTGACTGATAGCCAAGGAAAAAATATAGCAATAAGTAAGTTAACCAGTGATTACTGGCAAGGAGATGAGAATAAGTTTACTAAAATATTTAAACAGTCAAAGGACTATAACTTTGATAGCGTTACATATGATGCATCAACACATCATTTTCAAGTACAGCTAAGTTTTCCTGTTTTAGATGATAATAATAGTCATATTGGAGTGTTGATTTTAGGTGTTGATGTAGAAAAAGCACTCTATTCGTCAAACGAAGAGAGTAACTAACTCGATACCTTTCATAAGTTAGCTAAGCTTTAGAACTTTAGCTTAGCTAACATTATATTATGGATGTATTTTTTCTGAGGTCGGCTTTTTTCTTATAATTTCTTTTTTGGCTTCATCAAGCTTTATAAAATAAGCATTACCGCCAATACCTTTAAATTCTTCATCTGTAAATACAATAGTATTGTCATCAAAAAAAGTGATAGCTTCTTTTTGAGTCACTATTCCTAAGTCAATTTTTGATACATCGCCAGAAAAAAACTTATCACCCTCAAAATTTTCGAATAGCCAAATACTGGTTGAATCAAGTAATATTAGTTTTTTACGATCAGGGCTTAAAGCGGCCGATGTTATCCAGCATAGCTTTTCTAAAGTGGTACATGTTTTAAATGAGTCTATTAACTCTGCTTTAAAATTAGCGGCATGATCGCCCACTTTATAAACCTTAGTAATACCGTCAAATGGCTCTGTGCGGTTTTTAGTAAATAAATATAAGTGACGTCCTAGAGCTACAAATGCCTCTAAATCAAAATTACGGTTATTGGGCTTTATAGGACTGCCATCCATTTCGGGGTAGGTAAACTTAATTATTTCTGCTTGAGTCGTATCTGTTTTTATATCTATCGGGTTTTCTATTTTATAAATAGTGAGCCATCTACGATCGTTTTTGTTGTTACCAAAATCGCCTAAAAAGAAGTGCCCAAATTTGTTTTGGGTCATGTCTTCCCAATCAATGTTTTTAGCGTTTTCAACTAAAATTTCTTTAGCAATAGAACCGTCTTTATTGAGTCTGTATAGCTTTGGTTCATTGCCTCCGTCGTTAATAGCCCATAAACGTTGCTGTTTATCAAATTCTATTCCTGATATTTCTTTTAATTTAGGGTCAACTGAAATTTCTTTTTTACTGTATAGGGTATAAATTGAGGTACCAATAAATGCAGCTACAACTAAAAAAATGATGGTGGTAGTTATTAAAATGGTTTTTTTCAACATGAAATTAATGATATTTCAGAGTATTAGAATGATGTGTATTATCCATGATGAAGTAATATAAAAAAAGTAATTTAGGATTTTAAATTTTCTTCGGATATTTGCAGCTATAAATATTTATATATTGAACTAATGAGGTTTTTAATAGTTTGTTGGTTTGAATATTGCTCTGTATGTTAAGTATCATTTAAAGCGTATTGTATATAAGGTTAATGCACCTTTTTGGTGTAATTGAAATATTATTTGCACTGTAATAAAGCGTAAATAAAGTTTTGTTTAACTAATAACACGTTTAATGATTTTTAGATGGTTACCACATCGCCTTTTTGTTTAGTTGTATGGCCTGTGGCAAAGATTAAGTACCCTTTTTGGTTTAGTTGGAGCCTGCTATGTTGAATAAACGTTTTTTTAAAACAAAAGATGAAGCTGAAGTTACTTTTGAATTTTCTCATCCAGAGGCAGAAGAAGTTTGCTTATTAGGTGAATTTAATGATTGGCAACCAGTGCCAATGAAGCTTTATAAAAAACAAGGTGTGTTTAAATTTAAGCAACGCTTACCTATCGATCAACAATTTCACTTTCGTTATCTGATTAATGGAGACATTTGGGATAACGACCATCAAGCTGACGGTTATATCGGCAATACATTTGGCACAGAAAACAGCATAGTAAATACTCAACGCACTAATTAAGGCGATTTAATGGATGCTCTTTCGCAGTTGTTTTACCTGCATGGTATTGGCTTTGAATTCACTAAGTATACAGGTGAACAGGTATTTTTTAGCGAAGAAACGCGTAAACGTGCTTTGCAATGTTGTGGTGTTGATACAAATAATGAAGCAGGAATAGCTCAACTAACTTATGATTTAGATGCATCGCTTTGGCTTGATTTAGTACCTAG
Source organism: Pseudoalteromonas sp. SR44-2 (assembly GCF_014163745.1). Classification (NCBI taxonomy): domain Bacteria; kingdom Pseudomonadati; phylum Pseudomonadota; class Gammaproteobacteria; order Alteromonadales; family Pseudoalteromonadaceae; genus Pseudoalteromonas; species Pseudoalteromonas sp. SR44-2. The sequence goes on from NZ_JACJDW010000001.1 coordinate 17,183, forward strand.
TGTGAGTTTAGTTGAGCAAACTGCATGTTTGTTAAAGCTTCGTATAGATGAACGTCAGCAATATTTAGCCGCTAATATCGATGTCCCTTCACTTGGAATGCATTTAGCATTTGATAACCTTTATAACTTGGCTGTCACTGGTGAATATTACTTGCATGGCGTTCGTTATATTGAGCTGGCATTACCCATAGATAATATGCCAATTGGCTATCATGACGCTAATGTTCAGGTAGGTGAGCAACACGCTATTACACAAATTTGGTGCGTGCCTGAGCAAGTCTATCAAGTGGGAGACACAAAGCGCACTGGATTATCTATTCAGCTCTACACATTAAAAAATAGAGCGAATTTGGGTATTGGCGACTTTGACGATTTATTAGCGCTTACAAAACTATGCAGCTCCCAAAACATGGATTATATATTACTTAATCCACTGCATTTGTTATTTGCTGATATCCCGGAGCGAGCCAGTCCTTATAGCCCTAATAGTCGCGCTTTATTAAATCCTCTCTATATTTCTATCGTACTAAGCGAAGACGCAATAAATAACGAAAACCTTGACGCCATTATGCAGCAAGATGATGTCGCTGCACTTATTAAAAGTAATGATCAGTTTATAGATTATGAAAATGTAAGCCGTATAAAGTATACGTTATTTGAAGCGCTTTATAATCAGTTTGAATTAACGGCAAGTGATGAGCGTCGCCAAGCGTTTACTGATTTTTGTAATGCTCACTCTACTACGTTAAATACCCTCGAATCAGATAACCTAACATTTGCTTATTACCTGCAATGGCAAGCGCATACGCAATTGGCACTGTGTCAAAAAAGTTGTGCAGAGCTAGGCATGGCTATTGGCTTAATAAACGACTTAGCTGTTGGTTGTGCTGGAGATGGGGCTGAATTTAAAAACCAGCAATCGCTGTTTAGCCAAGGTGCAAGTGTAGGCGCTCCACCCGATCCATGGGCTGAAGCAGGTCAAAATTGGGGCCTCCCAGCCCTCAATCCCCAAAGCCTTAGTAATAATCACTACCAATTTTACCGCTCGCTCATTCGCGCAAACATGCAAAACGTAGGTGGGCTTCGAATTGACCACGTAATGGCTATTAGGCGCCTATGGTGGTGCTTTGAAAGCAATGGCGAACAAGACGGCTGTTATGTTTATTATCCGTTTGAGCATTTACTTGCCATTTTAAAAATTGAATCGCATATTAATCAGAGTATTGTTATTGGTGAAGATTTAGGCATCGTACCGCCAGAGGTTAGGGAAGCTTTGGCATCTAGCGGTATTTTTTCCAACAGCTTATTCTATTTTGAAAAACAACACAGTGGAGAGTTTTTATCGGTAGATGAGCTAGCAACACATTGTTTGTTAATGATAGCCAATCACGATGTTCCTCCATTTACAGGCTGGTGGCAACATGATGATTTAGATATTAAGCAACAATATAAGCTTATAACTTGCAATGAATACGAGCAACTAAAGCAACAGCGAATAGAAGAGCAACAAAGGTTACTGCGTTTTATTAATCACCATGGCAATACAACTGAGCTTTTATTACATAGTGAAGCTGTGACTGTTTATAGCGCACTTGCATTGTGTTTAGCAGGCTCTCAATCGCGTTTATTTGCAATACAAATAGATGACTTAGATGAGCAAAAGTATCCGGTTAATATCCCCGGGACAGATAAAGAATATCCTAATTGGCGACGTGTATTAACGCATACCAGTGAAGAAATTTTTACCAAAAATGCCTCACTTTTAGCTGCTATCGATTCAATAAGGAAAGGTTAAATGAGCAGTACAACTAATGAAAATAGTTATGATGCACAAGTACACGCATTAAATATAGGGCGATTTAAAGACCCATTTAGCTTCTTAGGGGCACATAAAACGGATGCTGAGGTTGAAATTCGTTTTTATCTACCTTGTGCAATAAGCGTAAGTGTTACATTAAATAATAAAAGTATTAAGGCGAAACGCTACCAGCAAAGTGACTTATTTATAGCCAAAGTTGATGCTTTGCCCACTGCGCCATATGGATGCATTGCTCAGTACACAGATAGCAGCGTTACCTTTTATGATGAATACAGTTTCCAAAGCACACTTGATGCAGAGGCAATGTATTTATTTAACGAAGGGAGCCTTGAACATGCTTACTCGCATTTTGGTGCACATTTTAGTACTCAACAAAACGTAGACGGTGTACGTTTTTGTGTATGGGCGCCTAATGCGGCAAGTGTCTCTATTATTGGTGAGTTTAACTTTTGGCAAGCGAATCGCCACTTTATGCGCTTTCATCCTGCAAGTGGTGTATGGGAGTTATTTGTACCAGGCCTTAAAGCTGACATGTGCTACAAATTTGCAATTACCGCGCAAAGTGGAGAGGTGCTCGAAAAAGCCGACCCCTATGCATTTAAAATGCAACAAGCACCTGGCACTGCAAGTGTACTGCAGTATAAACCAGAACCTATAAAGCTTGGCGAGCAGGCACTTCAAAACAGACAAAAGCGTAACCATATTGATGCACCAATTAGTATTTACGAAGTGCATTTAGGCTCATGGCAACGCGCTGAAAACAACCGCTATTTAAGTTACACAGAGCTTGCCGATAAACTCGTTAGCTACGCTCTTGAAATGAATTTTACTCACCTGCAACTTATGCCAATAAGTGAATACCCGTTTGATGGTTCGTGGGGGTATCAGCCTGTTGGATTATTTGCACCTACCAGCCGCTTTGGCGACTACAACAGCTTTAAATACTTTGTAGAGCAGTGCCACAAAGCTAATTTAGGTATTTTGCTTGATTGGGTACCAGGGCATTTTCCAAGCGATCCGCATGGCTTACATCGATTTGATGGCACCCATTTATATGAGCATGCTGATAAACGCCAAGGGTTTCATCCTGATTGGAATACCTACATTTATAACTACGACCGTCCTGAAGTTAAAAGCTTTTTAATATCAAATGCTATGTATTGGCTACATCAATTTGGTTTAGATGGCCTGCGTGTAGATGCCGTAGCTTCTATGTTGTATTTAGATTACAGCCGAAAAGAAGGCGAGTGGGTTGCTAATTGTTACGGCGGGCGTGAAAACTTAGGTGCAATTGAGTGCCTAAAGCAAGTCAATATGCGCAGCTATAAAAACAACCCAGGCATTATGATGGTGGCTGAGGAGTCAACAGCATGGCCGGGTGTCACCCAAAGTGTTGAGCACAACGGTTTAGGCTTTGGTTATAAGTGGAATATGGGCTGGATGAACGATAGTTTGCATTACATGCAGCACGACCCACTTTATCGTCAGCACCATCATCACGAAATGACTTTTTCGATGGTATACGCGTTTAGCGAAAACTATATATTGCCATTAAGCCACGATGAGGTAGTACATGGTAAAGGCTCGTTAATTGAAAAAATGCCAGGCGATGATTGGCAAAAATTTGCAAATTTACGCGCTTATTACGCATTTATGTGGGCACACCCGGGTAAAAAACTCTTATTTATGGGCGGTGAAATTGCACAGCGAAAAGAGTGGGGGCACGATCATTCTATCGATTGGCATTTACTTGAGCTCCAAAGCCATAATGGTATAAAGCACACCGTAAAAGCGCTCAATACCGTTTATAAAACCCAACCCGCGTTGTATGAGCTTGATTCGAGCGCGGCTGGTTTTACCTGGATAGATAATAATAATAATCAGCAGAGCATTTTAAGCTTTGTTCGCTATGCTAAAAACGCAAAAAACTTTGTGGTTGTTATTGCTAATTTTACCCCCGCGTCCTATGAAAGCTACGTTATTGGCGTACCGAGTAAAGGGCGTTACAAGGTCATTGTAAATACAGACGATACTCAGTTTTTTGGCTCTGGCGTTGAGGTAACTAAAGATTCATCGCTGATAGTTCAGGCAATAAACGAATCAAATCATGGTTTTAAACACAGTATTTCAATTGCCATTGGTGGCTTAACTACTATTTATTTACAAAAGGTTGATGATGAGTAACCGATTTGATGTAGCACCCGGTAATGTAGAACCACTTGGCTCTAGTGTTATTGATAATGGGGTCAACTTCGCGCTTTATGCGCCTGGGGCGAGCCAAGCTTATGTATGCCTGTTTGATAAAAGTGGCCATTCAGAAATACTAAAAATGGCGATGAATATCAACGAAGGGGGTATTTGGAGTATTCATATTTCGCCATTAAACGCCGGTGCGCTTTATGGTTTTAGAGTTGAGGGTGAATATAACCCTAAAAATGGTCAACTGTTTAACGAAAATAAGCTGCTGATAGACCCATATGCAAAAGACTTGTTTGGCGAGTTTACTTGGAGTGAACGCCATTACGGGCAAATGCCCATCGGTACTAAAAGCACTGTAAATAATGCGATTGATATACCTAAATCAAAAGTAGCGGCTCCTACGTTGTACGCGCATAAAAAGCCTAACCACCGTTGGTCAAACACGGTTATTTATGAGTGTCATGTGAAAGGTACAACGTGTCGTCATCCTAAAATTCCCAAATCTCTACAAGGAAAGTTTTTAGGGTTAAGCCATCCAAGCTTTATTGAACACTTACAAAGCTTTGGTGTTACAGCCGTTGAGCTTTTGCCTGTTCATTCTTTTATTAGTGAGCAATTTTTAACAGGGAAAGGTTTGCAAAACTACTGGGGTTACAACACGCTTAACTTTTTTACGCCCCATAAAGACTATTTGGTAAACGAGGATATAAACGAGTTTAAGCAAATGGTGCAAGAGCTCCATGCTGCAGACATAGAAGTCATATTAGATGTTGTTTACAACCATACAGCTGAAGCAGGGGCAGATGGCCCTATACTATCGCTTAGAGGCTTTGATAACTTAGCCTATTACCGCACAGTAGAGGGGCAGCCTGACGTATATATAAACGATACCGGCTGTGGTAATACCATAAATATTGACCACCCTAAAACACTGCAACTTGTACTTGATAGCCTTCGTTATTGGGTTGAAGTAATGGGAGTTGATGGTTTTAGGTTTGATTTAGCGACCATTTTAGGCCGCTCAAAAGCAGGCTTTAGCTCCGCACATACTTTTTTACAAGTAGTTGCCCAAGACCCTGTGCTTAACAAAGTTAAGTTAATAAGTGAGCCTTGGGATATAGGCCCAGGTGGTTATCAGCTTGGTGCATTTCCGCCGCCATGGCGAGAATGGAACGATCAATATCGCGATGTGATTAGACGTTTTTGGCAAAGTGAAACAGGCATTATTGCAAGCGTTGCAAAACGTTTGCATGGATCGTTTGATATTTTTGAGCACAGCCAACGTGGGCCGCTCAATAGTATTAATTTCATAACGAGTCATGATGGTTTTACCCTTGCCGATTTAGTGAGTTATGAGCATAAACATAACGAAGCTAATGGCGAGCAAAATCGAGATGGGCACAGTGCAAATCATTCGTTTAACTGTGGGGTAGAAGGTTTTACCAGCGACTCTAAAATAAACGCACTGCGCTTACAGCAACAAAAGAACTTTTTACTTACTTTAATTCTCTCAAAAGGTGTTCCCATGATTGCTGCTGGTAGCGAAATGGCGCACTCGCAAGGGGGGAATAACAATGCTTATTGCCAAAATAATCGCACTAGTTGGCTTGCCTGGAAAGATTCTCAACTTAATCATTCGTTAACACGATTTATTGATGATGCATTAAAAATTAGACGTGCGCACAGTGCGTTTAAACACAGTGTATTTTTAGATGATATAGACGAGCGTTTTACCGTTAAGTGGTTTACCGAACAAGGTAAAACCATGACTGATGCTCACTGGCATGAAGATACCAGACAGTTTTTAATGTATAGCTTACTTGATAAGCAAAACAATCATGCATTGCTGATTGTATTTAATGCCAGTGAAAAAACAATTTTTTGTCAAATGCCCCCATCGCCAATTAATGCGCCGTGGCAAATGATTCTATCAAGTGTACATAATGCATCTGTGAGCAGTAATGAAGATGCGATGGTTGAAATTTCAGCACAAAGTAGTTGGGTTTTTAGTGCCAATTTAGAGGATGTTAGTCATGGTTAAACAAAGTGATCAAGTGTGTGTAGTAAAGAGCTGGCAAGAAGGGCCCGTTATTGATGAAAGTACGCTTAAAGATGACTTAACACGGCATTTTTATTATACCCTCGGCCGAGATAAGGTGGGTGAATCGCAGCATTATTTGTATCACGCATTAGCGCTTACTATTCGCGACAGACTTGTGGCTCGCTGCAGAGAAACGAATCAACAAATTAAGCAAGAGAAACGCCGCAAAACGGCTTACCTTTCTCTTGAGTTTTTGATGGGGCGTGCGCTAGGTAATGCTGTTTTAAATCTAGATTTAGATGAACAAGTAAGCTCAGCACTACAAGAGTACTGCACAACAATAGAAACAATTGAAGACGCCGAGCACGACGCTGGGCTAGGAAATGGCGGGCTAGGGCGCCTTGCAGCCTGCTTTTTAGATAGCTGTGCTAGTTTAGCGTTGCCTGTTATTGGCTATGGCCTACGATACGAATACGGCATGTTTAATCAATCGATTAAAGATGGTAACCAAATTGAGCAACCAGATAACTGGCTACGTGAAGGACATCCATGGGAGCTAAGCGCACCAGAGCATGCAAAACGTGTGAAGTTTGGTGGCTATGTGCAAAGTTACACAGATAAATTTGGCAGAGAGCACCGTCAATGGATGGGCTCACAAGATGTATTAGCTGTACCGTACGATGTACCTGTCCCTGGTTATAAAAACAATATCGTAAATACACTACGTCTGTGGAAATCAGAGGCAACAGATGAATTTAATTTAACCGAATTTAATGCGGGCAGTTATTCAGAAGCCGTCGCACAAAAAAATCTAGCCGAACAGATCACCATGGTGCTGTATCCAAATGACAGCAGCGAAAATGGTAAGGAGCTTAGGTTACGCCAACAATACTTTTTATCATCGGCGAGTATTCAAGACGTAGTAGACCAATGGGTTTCTCAACATGGCGAGAGCTTTAGTGACTTTGCTGATTTTCATGTTTTTCAGTTAAACGACACGCACCCAAGTATTGCTGTTGCAGAGCTAATGCGTATTTTAATTGATGATTACGAATTAAATTGGAACGATGCGTGGCAAATCACAACTAAAACCATGGCCTATACAAATCATACGCTACTTCCTGAAGCGCTTGAAAAATGGTCTGTTTCGTTGTTTTCAAAATTATTACCACGCATTTTAGAAATAGTTTACGAGATAAATGCACGCTTTTTAGCACAAGTTGCACAGCAATGGCCGGGAGATGTTGAAAAGCAACGTGCATTGTCACTGATTGAAGAGGGTGATGAGCCGCAAATTCGTATGGCTTATTTAGCTATTGTAGGTAGTTACTCTGTAAATGGCGTAGCAGCACTTCATACTGAACTGTTAAAAGCGGGATTATTTAAAGAATTTTATGCATTGTGGCCAGATAAGTTTAATAACAAAACAAATGGTGTAACGCCTCGTCGATGGCTTGCGCATTGTAATCCAGTATTAAGTGAATTAATTGGTGAAAAAATTGGTCATAACTGGGTTAAAAACTTTTCAAAAATTAGTGACCTACGTCGTTTTTATGACGACAAGGCATTTCATGATCAGTGGCAAAATGCTAAACGTGAAAACAAACAACGTTTAGTTGATTTAGTTAAGGCTCGCTGCGATATCGATTTTGATGTATCAATGATGTTTGACGTACAAGTAAAACGTATTCACGAATACAAACGTCAGCTATTAAACATACTTCATGTGATTCATTTATATGACCGTATTCGCCGTGGGGATACCCAAGGACTTGTTCCTCGTTGTGTTCTATTAGGTGGTAAGGCCGCGCCTGGTTATTACATGGCTAAAAAAATTATTAAGCTTATTAATAACGTGGCAGAGGTTATAAATAAAGACCCTCAAGCTGCACCATATTTACGCGTCGCATTTTTACCTAATTACAACGTAACCGCAATGGAAGTTATTTGTCCTGCAACCGACCTCTCAGAGCAAGTATCTACCGCAGGCAAAGAAGCGTCTGGTACTGGCAACATGAAATTTATGATGAATGGTGCATTGACAATAGGCACGCTGGATGGCGCAAACATTGAAATTAGAGATGCTGTTGGTGCTGATAACTTCTTTTTGTTTGGCGCACAAGCGCACGAAATTGACGATATTAAATCACGTTATAATCCAGAGCATTTAATATCGCAAAATAGCTATTTAAAGAATGTGATGCAATTACTCGAGAGCGGGCATTTTAATTTATTTGAACCATGCTTATTTGACGACATAACAAATGCAATTAAGAGCCCGCACGATCCATGGCTTGTTGCTCACGATTTTGAAAGTTATGTAGCAGCTCAAAAAGAAGTTGATAAAGCTTACGCAGATCAGACCTACTGGACACAAATGAGTATTTTAAATACAGCAGCCAGTGGTATGTTTTCAAGTGACAGAACCATAAGCCAATACAGTGAAGATATTTGGCATTTAGAACCCCTCAATATTAGTGAAACAGACTTAACGACAACTAAAAGCCATGCCACTAACAGCCTAGACTAAATGGAGAGAGTATTATGCCTAATTATGCAAATCGCTACATAAGTAGCTTAACCCGAGAAACTTACGCGTTAATACTGGCAGGCGGTCGCGGTTCTCGCCTGCATGAGTTAACCGATTGGCGAGCAAAGCCAGCAGTTTACTTTGGTGGTAAGCATCGAATTATCGATTTTCCACTATCAAACTGCATTAACTCGGGTGTGAGACGTGTTGGTATTGCTACACAATATAAATCACATTCATTAATACGTCATGTTAACCGCGCATGGGGGCACTTTAAAAAAGAGCTAGGAGAGTCGGTTGAAATACTACCTGCATCTCAGCGCCAAGGTGATGATTGGTATTGTGGAACCGCAGATGCTGTTTTTCAAAACATAGATATTATTCGTCACGAGCTTCCTAAATATGTGATGATTTTGTCTGGAGATCATGTGTACCGTATGGACTATGGTGCTTTATTGGCTGAACATGTGCAAAAAGGCGCAGATATGACCGTGTGTTGTATTGAAGTGCCAGTAGAGGAAGCCGCAGACACGTTTGGTGTAATGACCGTTGATGAGCAAAATAGAGTGTGCCGTTTTGATGAAAAACCAGCAATGCCTAGCTCAGTACCCGGCAAGCCAGGTACATGCTTAGCATCAATGGGGAACTACATTTTTAATACTGAATTTTTGTTTGAGCAACTTAAAAAAGATTCTGAAAATGAAGGCTCTGGACGCGATTTTGGTCACGATATTATTCCAGCGATTATAGAAGAGCATAATGTGTTTGCCTTCCCATTTAGAGATCCAAACCAAGAAGGGCAACCTTATTGGCGCGATGTAGGTACGCTTGACTCGTTCTGGGAAGCTAATATGGAACTGGTAATGCCAGAACCACAACTTGATTTATACGATCCAACGTGGCCAATATGGACTTATCAAGAGCAACTACCACCTGCTAAATTTATTTTCGATGACGAAGATAGACGTGGTATGGCTTTAGACTCAACAGTCTCGGGTGGGTGTATTATTTCGGGCTCTGCGGTTAGAAAATCCCTGTTGTTTTCTAACGTTCACGTTCGCTCATTTTGTACCATTGAGCAGTCGGTTATTTTACCCGGTGCAGTTATAAACCGAGGTTGTAAAATTAAACGCGCAATAATAGATAGAAGCTGTGAAATACCGGCGGGTCTTGAAATCGGTTTTGACAAAAAAACAGATGAAGAAAACGGCTTTAGGGTATCAAAAAAAGGTATCGTTCTTGTTACACGTGATATGCTCACTGAGCTTGCAAAAAAGTTAGAACGCCAAGCGCGAGAAAATAAAAAGTTAGCGTAACAACAAGTTAGATAAGCACGACAACATAGCTTGCTCATTTGTGAGCAAGCTCACACAGGTTTAAAGGAAATAATAAATTAATGCATGTATTAATGGTTGCAGCAGAAAATGACGCGTTACCAGGCGCAAAAGTAGGCGGTGTGGCAGATGTAGTACGCGATGCACCTAAGGCTCTTGCAAAGCAAGGTATAACGGTTGATGTTGTTATTCCTGATTACGGGTTTGAGCCGCTTGAGCGTATTTATATAGGTGAAGTAACCGTTGCATTTAATGCTCAACCCCATGTATTAACCATTTTTAAAGTACAACAAGCCGAAAATAATGTAAGCCAAATTGTTATTAGCCACCCGTTATTTAGTGAATCAGGCAGTGTATATTGTAATGATGCACCGGGGAGGCCTTTTGCAACTGATGCGACTAAATTTGCTCTATTTAACGCAGCCGTCTGCGAAGCGTTATTACAAGGTGTATTAAAGCCCCCTACAGCGCTGCATTTACATGATTGGCACAGTGCCTGCGTTGCAGTTTTACTTAAGTTTGAGCCACGTTATAGCTCACTTAATACCTTACCTATTGCCTTCACAGTGCATAATATTGCACTGCAAGGGATAAGACCTTTCAAACATGATGATTCAAGCTTAGAGGCGTGGTTTCCATCACTTAGTTATAATGGCCAGCAATTATGTGACCCGCGTTACCCTCATTGTTTTAATCCTATGCGCAGTGCAATAAATCTATGCGATAAAATACATGTTGTATCGCCAACTTACAGCCAAGAGGTTCTTGAACCTAGCAATTACGAACATGGTTTTTTTGGTGGCGAAGGGCTTGAGCAAGATCTGCAAAATGCAGCAAGCCAAGGCAAGCTTGTTGGTATTTTAAATGGCTGCGAATATCCAAGCAATGCACTTGAAGGAGCAACTCTCGCTGATTTTTATAGCCAAGCAGAGAGTACTTTGTTTGGTTGGATGGCCAATTACGAGCAGTTACAAAGTGGCTACTATATTGCCCACCAACGATTACAGCAATTTAAAGCAACGGTTAATAATGGTCCATTAGTTACAAGCGTTGGCCGACTTACCGAACAAAAAGTGTTGTTATTGTGCCAGCAGGTTAATGGGGTTTTAGCTATTGATAAAGTGTGCCAATTAATTAATGAACATAATGGCAGACTTATTATTCTCGGCTCGGGTGACAAAGAGCTCGAAAGCATATTTACCAAAGCAATGGCGCGTAATTCCAATCTTTTATTTTTAAAGGGGTATGGGCAAGGTGTTGGCGATTTAATGTATCAATTAGGTGACTTATTTTTAATGCCAAGCTCGTTTGAACCGTGTGGTATTAGCCAAATGCTAGCAATGCGAGCGGGGCAACCGTGTTTAGTACACAGTGTTGGCGGATTAAAAGATACTGTTAAACACCACGAAAATGGTTTTAGCTTTAATGGAGACACGTTGGCAACGCAAACGCGTAATTTAATTAGCTGTTTAGACGAAACTCTCTTAATTAAAAAGCAAAATCCTAAAAGATGGCATAAAATTAAGCACAGCGCAGAGCAAATGCGTTTTTCGTGGCCACAAGTGGCAACTGATTATATAACAACCTTATACCGGTAAATCGTTTCTGTACTTTAAAGTTTAGTGACAAATCTACCTGCTTAGGGTTTAATTACTTAGTATTATATAAAAGCTAAGAAGTAGGTAATGTGTCTGTATTTGTTGCAAGGCAAGCAATATTCAATCGAAGTAAAAAAGTAGTAGCCTATGAGCTACTTTTTCGTGATAGTCCAAAAAATTATTTTCCAGATATTGCAGAAGGCCAAGCAACAGCAAGGCTTATTGTGGAAAATCAATTAAATTTAGGTACACGCCATATTACATCAGGCAAAAAAGCGCTTATTAATATAGGACCAGAATCACTAAAACTCGATTTATGTGCTTTTTTACCATGCCAAGACGTTGTGATTGAGTTGCTCGAAACCATAGAACCTACCGACGATAACTATGAGCTATGCCGAGGTTTATTTCATAGTAACTACAAACTCGCGCTCGATGATTTTGTATATAAACCACAATGGGATCGTTTTTTAAAGCTTGTGAAGCTCATTAAATTTGATATTGCGATTACACCTCTTAGCGAAATACAGCCCATAGTTACTAAGTTACAAGCGCATAAACAAATAAAATTACTAGCCGAAAAAATAGAAACACAAGAAGACTATGAGCTTGCCTTTGATATGGGGTTTGATTATTTTCAAGGCTATTTTTTTGCAAAGCCTACCATGATCAAGCAAAACGACATTGATTATAATTATGGTTTAGTCGTCGCTATTTACGCTGAAATAATGAAGCAAAGCCCTGACATTAAAACCATCGCAAGCCTGTTTGAGCTAGATGCTGCACTCGCATATAAGTTACTAAGATTAATAAACAGCGGTGTGTTTCCTATACAAAGCCAAATATCGTCATTAAAGCAAGCGCTTGTGTATTTAGGACACGAACGCCTGAAAAAGTTTGTGAGCCTTATTGTTACTGCTCATACAGCGGGTAAAAAGCCAGCAGAGCTAATGCAAGTATGTGTTGTACGTGCTCGCTTTTGTGAGCTTGTGGCAAAAAAGGTTAATAAGAGTCAGTCAGGCGAAGCATTTTTAACAGGGTTATTCTCGTTACTGGATGCAATCCTTGATCAACAAATGAGCTTGCTTGTTGAAAAGCTACCTTTCCCTGATGAAATAAAAACGGCATTATTAGGGGACAAAAACACACTTTATTATATTTTGAACGTTGTTAAAGCATATGAAACAGGAAGCTGGTGGGAACTTGAACAAGCTGTACTTTTGCTAAATATAGACAGTGCTATACTACCTCCACTTTACCAGCAGTCAGTCGATTGGGCTGACAGTTATAAGAATAATATTTAACGGATAATAGCTTTAATGCGCAATTATAATATGGACTTTATTCGCGGCGTTGCCGTGCTTGGTCTAGTTTACATGAATGGTTACGCCTTCGGCATTTTTGAATATGGGTATTCCTACTTAACTAATCCTCCTGTTAGCGACTCAATTATTCACACCCTTAGCAGTGTGTTTGTAGACGGGCGTTTTAGAACGCTGTTTAGTTTGCTTTTTGGTGCTGGGCTTTATATTCAGTGGCAACGTTACAAGTCTGAAGTGCAGATAAAAAGCAGGCTCTATTGGTTAATCCTCTTTGGTTTAGCGCATGGTTTTTTACTTTGGGCCGGTGATATTTTATTTGTTTACGGTGTATCTGGCTGGTTTGTTATTAAATATTTAGAAAGTGATAGCAATGTACTTTTAAAAAGAGGGCTTGCATTTACCTTGTTGTCGGGTGTAGTTACCTTACTTGTTATATCTAGCGTACCCGATGAAGTGATTTACCGCGATACAGCACAGTTTATTGAATTATATAACCCACACTATATTGATTACTTTATTAGTAACCTTGCTATGAACACGTTAATGCTTGTTATGGTGCCAATAATGACAATGTGGATGTGCGTGGGCCTTATGCTCATTGGCATTTATTTATATAAACAAGACGTTTTTAGTAAAGGCTTAACGACTCAGCAATTAATAGTTTGCGGTGCAATGACCCTTGTTTTTTGTGGAATCAGGCTTTATGCATCACAGCTTAATGGCAGCTTAGGATATGGGGTGCAAGAATTTGTAAATATGTTTGCGGCGCTAGGTATGGCTACGCTGTATATTCAATTAATTGTTAAATTTTGCAATAACAGTGCACATGTTGGCACGCTTATTCAACAAGCGGGGCGCTTAGCATTTACTTTATATATTAGCCAAACACTCATACAACTGTTGTTATATAAAGTGCTATTTACGCACTGGGTGCTCAATTTTGATCGTATTGACTACTGGTTAGTTGCAACGGCATTAGTTGCACTGCAGCTCATATTTACCTTTATATACAGCCGTTATTTTAACCAAGGCCCGCTTGAATTTGTATGGCGTAAATTAACGAAAGCAAAAATTAATGCTTAAACACCTATAAATTCTAAATTAGGGGCGAAAAAATAGTGTGGGTGGTTTACACTACTCGCCTTAAAAATTACTACGCTATAAGTGCCATGACCGAATTAAAACGTTTAAATAAATTTATTAGTGAAACAGGATTTTGTTCACGCCGCGAAGCCGATAAATATATTGAGCAGGGTCGTGTCAGCGTTAATGGCTACTCGCCTGAAATGGGCGTAAAAGTAGCAGATACTGATACCGTCTTAATTGATGGTAATCCTCTTCGTGCAAAACCAAAGCGTGTATATATTGCTTATAATAAGCCAGTTGGTATTACGTGTACTACCGAGAGTAAAATTCAAAGTAACATAGTTAAAGCAGTTAACTACCCAACTCGTATATTTCCTATTGGCCGTTTAGATAGACCCTCAGAAGGGTTAATCTTTTTAACCAACGAAGGCGACATCGTTAATAAAATTTTGCGCGCAGGTAATAACCACGAAAAAGAATATGTAGTCACGGTTGATAAACCGCTAAACCGCCAATTTGTGACCAAAATGGCAAACGGCATCCCAATTTTAGATACTGTTACTAAAAAGTGTAAAGTTACCCAAACTGCCCCTAAAGAATTTAAAATAGTACTTACACAAGGTTTAAACCGTCAAATTCGCCGTATGTGCGAATACTTAGGTTATGAAGTTGTGACATTAAAACGTACACGCATTATGAACGTGACGCTTAAGGGCTTAAAAGTAGGGCAGTGGCGACATTTAACTGATGTAGAAATGGCGCAAATTAACGATTCAATAGCCGATTCGGGTAAAACGCAAGAGCATTCGGTTGATAACAACAAGCAAAATAGCATTAGTAATAACAATAAAGGCGAGCCTAAAAAGCGTGATTTTCAGGGAGAAAACCCACGTGCATTTAATAATGAACGAGGCACCCGCACTCAAAGAAGTAATTCAGCCTATCAAAAACGCTCTACTACCTATGTAGGTAAAGGTGGAGCTAGTAAAAATACGCAAGAGGATAGTAAAAACTCAAATAACAACAAGCCAGCCAATCGTAAAGCTCGTTCATCTGGCACGTTAAGTTTAAAAAAGTAGTGTATTTAAAGCTCAACTACCACTGTATTTGATGAACTATAGCCCCGAGTGGGCTTTTAACACCCACTATGTTTATATTTTCATTTTGTAAGCGCTGCAACTTACTCTTATCTAAATACCATCTAAAAGAGCGCTTTTTGTAAGTATTTAAATCTAACACAACCAGATTAGCGCAGCTGTATTCGTAATCAGTCGGGCATGCCTCTACTGCAACTAGCTGATACTCTTGCTGCCAGCTATTATCGCTATAATAATAAGCCCACAATTTTATTGAAATACAAAAAGCAGCCCACAGCCATAAGTAAACTAAAACTGGTATAAACAAAATACCAAGCCAACCACGAAGCCGTCCATCGTGTTCTAGATAATCTTTAAAATTTGATTTAAATGTTATACATGCATTGTACTTTTTATATCCGTACATACCTGCCGCAATGCCAAGTACCACTGATAAAACAGGGAACAGCTTATGTGTTAAAAAATCATAAGCGGTATTGGCAATAAATGGCGGGTCTAGGTTCTCGTCCCAAGCAATAAAAAGTATGGGTGGGAATAGTATGCTAGAAGTCATTATGATTCGAAAAAGTTGCTTTGCTGTCACTTGAGGTTCTACTTTTTAAATGCTTAAGCCAATATAAAATAAGAGTATACCTAAATAAATTGCAATCGCCGATAATGAGTTTTTAGAGCGCAGGCGCTTAACTGTGTTGCGTATGCCATCTAAGTTCATTAAATGGCCTCTTTATGTCGCTATATTAGACGTATCTACATTAAAGCCTAATTAATATTGTGCATTAGCAAGTACACTTAGTTATGTGAAGGGTAAGCCCGACATAATGGGTAAAAATAACAGTAATGGATTTGCGCCAAAACGTACTGCCAAGCCAGGCACAGAGTCACACCCGCTCACGTTAATTGTAAACTCAGTTGAACGACAATCAGAAATAGAAGCAATACTAGAAGAGCATTCGCTGTTTGCTTCAATTGAAGTTAAAGCTGAAGTACCAGAAGATATTCGCGAATTAGACTTTGCACTTAGCAAGTCAACACCACAAGTATTTGATAAATTACCAGAGCGTAACGCACCTTGTGTATGTGGTAGCGGCAAAAAATATAAGAAGTGTTGCGGTTAGTTTCTTAACAACTAAATATGTAGCCTTTCTTTTTTCATCGGTATTAAATAAAAATGCCACTGACCATGAGCCAGTGGCATTTTTAATGTTAACCGATTATATGTTTAACTACTTACGCGGTTCGTAATCAATTCTAAATATAACCGTGTAAAGTACTGGCACTACAATTAGAGTCAAAATTGTAGCAAAGCCTAAACCAAACATAATTGTTACCGCCATTGACTGGAAGAACACGTCAAATAACAGCGGGATCATACCTAAAATAGTAGTTATAGCCGCCATAGCAACTGGGCGTACACGGCTTACACCAGAGTCAAATACGGCCTCATAGGGAGATTTACCTTCCCTTAATTCGAGATTTATTTGATCAACTAATACAATACCGTTTTTAATAAGCATACCGCTTAAGCTTAATAAACCAAGTAGTCCCATAAAACTAAACGGAGCATTCATAGCTAACAAGCCCGCGCTTACACCGATAATAGCTAACGGAACCGTTGCCCAAATCACAAGTGGTTGCTTAAGCGAGTTAAAAAGTAATACGGTTACTGCAAACATCGCTAAGTAACCCAGCGGTAATGAGCCAAATATTGCTTTTTGAGCTTTGCTTGAAGATTCAAACTCGCCGCCCCATTCCAGTTCGTAACCGCGCGGTAATTCCATGTTTTCTATTGGTCCGCGAATACGCGCAAATAGTTTAGCTGGGGTTTCATCCCCTAATACATCGTGATCGGCCATAATCGTAATTGTACGTTTGCGATCGCGGCGCATTATTAGGCTATCTTCCCACTGTACAATAAACTCGTCTACCACTTGGGTTACTGGTACAAATACACCCAATACAGGGCTGTATATTTGAAGGTCGTGTACGCTTTCCACGTTTAAGCGCTCGTTAGCAGGAGAGCGGGCAATAATAGGCAGCAATTGTGTACCATCGCGATATACGCCCACTTGTTTACCCGATAAGCTTGTTAGTAATACATTGTCTAAGTCAGATTTACTAATACCTAAGCGGCGTGCCTTTTGCTCGTTAAACTGTGGGCGAATCATTTTAGTACGTGCACGCCAGTCATCACGAATATTGTATGCGCCATCATCATTACCAATAAGCTCTTCAGCTTTAGCAGCCAATTGTCTTAAAATAACAGGATCAGGGCCTGAAAAACGCGCTTCTATTTTTGCATCAGTAGAGGGGCCAATTTCCATTGGCTTAATTTTAAGCTGTGCAGAGAGTGCATGATTATTTGAGTAATCACGTACAGTTTGCATTACAGTCGCTACGGCTTCTCTGTTGGCCACACGAATAATTAATTGCCCGTACGCGGGATATGACTTTTCTGGCGCGTAGGTAAGCATAAAGCGTGGCGCGCCTTGGCCTGTTGTACTTGTTACTTCTTCAACAAGGTCTTCTTTTTGCAAAAACTCTTCAAGTTTTTTAACGCCCTCTAGGGTTGAGCGAATATCAGAGCCTTGCTCTTGCCAGTAATCTACATAAAACATAGGTGTATTAGAGGCAGGAAAAAACGACTGTTTAACAGAGCCAAAACCAACAACCGCAGTACACAGTAAAACAACCATTAATATAAGCGTGGTTTTTCTAAAGTGCAGCGCTAAATCTAAAACCGCTTTGTAACCATTAAAAATAAAGCCTTTATATGGGTCTTCATCTTCTTGGCCTTCTTCGTTTTTAAACTCGTTTTCTTTGAACATTAAATTGGCAAAAAATGGCGTTAGCGTAATGGCTGTTATCCAGCTTAATAAAAGCGAAATAAACAACACCCAAAACAAGCTACCGGCAAATTCACCACTGGCATCAGAGCTTAAACCAATTGGAGCAAATGCAGTCACTGCAATGACTGTTGCACCTAGTAAGGGCCATTTTGTTTGCTCAACAATATTAACCGCTGCTTTGAGTTTTGTTTGCCCACGTTTAAGGTTTATTAGTATCCCTTCGGTTACTACTATTGCGTTATCAACCAGCATCCCTAGGGCAATAATAAGTGCTCCAAGCGATATGCGTTGCAAGTCGATGGCAAACAACTTCATAAATATAAACGTACCCAGTACAGTAAGCAGTAAAATACCACCAATTAAAATACCGCTTTTTAAACCCATAAATAACAGCAGTACTACAATAACAATCGCAATAGCTTCAAGTAAGCTGATAATAAAACCATCAACCGATTTTTGAACCTCTTGTGGTTGGTTGTATACCGAATTAATGTCAATGCCATGAGGGCGTTGATACTCAAGTGAAGCTAAGTGATCGTCAATGTGTTTACCCACATCTACCACGTTAACTCCCGACATAAACGACACGCCAATAAGCAAAGCTTGCTGAGAGTTATAACGAATAACATTGTTAGGTACTTCTGCGTACTCTCTGTAAACCTTTGCTACGTCGCCTAAATAAATAAGCTCACTTGCACCAGGTTTTGAAATTAATAGCGTTTCGAGCTCTTTTACATCTTTAAATTCGCCAGTAGGGTGCAAGCGAATTGATTCATCGCCCACGCGAATTTTACCCGCATTAGAAACCGTATTTTGCGATTGCAGTAACTGAAATATATGACTTGGTGCAATACCTAGTTGAGCCAATTTTCGTGTTGATACTTCAACCATTACTTGCGGTTGTTGCTCACCTGCAACTGTTACTTTACTTACACCTTTAACCAAGACTAGCTCGCGCTTTAAAAAGTCGACGTAGTCTTTAAGTTCGTCATATGAGTAGCCATCACCGGTTACCGAATACATAACACCGTAAACATCGGCAAAGTCGTCCAAAATAGTACTTGGGTAAACACCACTAGGTAATGACGGAGAAAGGTCGTTAATTTTTCGACGCATTTCATCCCAAATTTGGCGAAGTTGCTCTTTTCGGTAGGTGCTTTTCATCTCTACCGAAATTTGTGATTTACCGTTAGATGAAATAGACGTAACGTAATCAACATAAGGTAATTGCTGAATTGCATTTTCCAGAGGAAAAGTTACTTCTTCTTCTACTTGTTGCGGCGATGCGCCAGGGTACATGGTAATAACCATGGCTTTTTTAAGCGTAAACTCAGGGTCTTCTAATTGCCCTAAATCAAAATACGACACGGTACCGCCAATTAATAGCAGCAGCGTAAACATCCAACTGATTACTTTTTTCTCAATGGAGAGTTGTGCAAAGCTCATAATTATAAGCCTCGCTCTTTATTCCATGCTCTTACTTTCATGCCTTCTTTTAGTGAATGCACACCGGCAGAAACAACAATTTGGCCTTCTTTAATACCACTTAACACCTCAATACCATCGCGGTGTAGCTGGCCAATTTTTACTGCTTGTTTATGTACTTGGCTAGTTTCTGAATCAAAAAGCCACACGTAGGCATTATCTTTAATAGATTCTTGAGGTTCAGAAAACACTGATTCAATTGGCAGTATTGTGTAAGACACCTGCGAGCGAGTTACTTTACTTAAATCAATAAATACACTGCCCGTCATACCCGCTAGTAAATTAAAGTCCTCAGGTACTGGTAGAGAAAACACAACTTTATAGGTAAGTGTTGCAGGGTCTGCTTGGGTATCCCACTCTTTAATATCAAGTGTGTATTCTTTATCGTCAAAGCCATCGAATTTTACTGTAGGGTGGTAATCGGTGCCTTTTTGAAAACGAGCGACTATTTTTTCAGGAACCTGGATTTCTACATCCATTAAATCGCGTGTTTCTAAGCGTAATATATTTTGTTTGGCTTGAATGTTTTCAAAGTTTTTAACAAATACTTTTGCAACTGTGCCTGAAAATGGCGCGCGTAGCTCGCTGTACTCAAGGTTTGTTTGTGCAATTTTAAATGCAGATTCAGCAATTTGCATATTAGCAGTGGCTTGATCTAATTCTGATTGGCTGGTGATTTTTTTCTCAAACAATTGCTCAATACGGCCAAGTTGTGACTTTGCCAATTCAAAGCGCGCTTTGCGCTCGTCAAACTGTAACTGAAAATCTTCTGGGTCCAGTTTTGCTAATAATTCACCTTTTTCAACGTGTTCACCAGCAAGCACAGGAAACTTAATAAGTTCGCCGTTTACCCTAAAAGCAAGGTAAGAGCCTTGGTTTGCAACAACCTCAGCAGGAAAGCTGCGAATGTTAGTTTGAGAATCATGACCTATGTTGAATAATTTAACAGGGCGAATGGGCTCTTCTTTAACTTGTTGTTCTGGCTCAGAACAGGCTATTAAGCTTAATAAAGTCGTAGTTAAAAAACATAGACGAAAGAGTTTCATGTCTTCTCCGTTGCAATGATGGCAAAATAATTAAGTGCAGCATACGCTGCAAACATATAAAATAAAAATCATTAAATTTTAGAAACTTAATAAGTTTTGCTTATAATGTTGCAGAGTGCTATATGAAGCTGAATCAATTAATAATTTTAGATGCCATAGTGCAAAGCGCAAGCTTAAGCGGGGCAGCACTAAAGCTACATAAAACGCAGCCAGCGCTTACACTTGCTATTAAAAATCTAGAAGAAAAAATAGGGTTTGAGTTACTTGACAGAAGTAAGTACCGATTACAGCTTACTGAAAAAGGGCGTATTTTTCACCGCGAGGCGCAGCAACTTCTGCATGCCAACGGCGAGCTAGCGCAGCTTGCTAAAGAATTGGCACTCGGTAATGAACCCCAATTTAGAATTTGTTACGAACAACTTTGCCATACACAGAGTTACAACGAGATCATAAGTAATACTTTTAGATTGTTTACCAGCACCGAATTTAGCTTAACAAGCGGGAAGCGCTTTATTTCGTTAGAGCAAGTAAATAGTGGGCAAGCCGAATTAGGCATTGGCCCGTGGTTTGATTTATTTCATGCGACAGGCGATTTAGAAAGCGTACCTATAGGCAGGCTAGATATTGGCATTGTGAGCGCTAAAGGCGTACTTCCTCAAAAGCTAACCTATAGCGAACTACAAACGTATCCGTGTTTAGCCATGTTTGAAAGTGACTTGAGTATCGACAGCGACAGACTATCGTATTCAAAAGGCTCCGCCATGATGAAAATTGATGATGTATCGACCTTAAAATCGTTTTTACTCTCAGGTGCAGGTTGGGCAATGATGAGCCTAGAGCACTGCGCTCCTGAAATAAAAGCAGGCTTACTTCAAGAAATACACATAACTGACCGAGAGCATAAATTTAGCGCACAAATTAGAGCCTTTAGACAACATGCAGTGCACCACGGCCCTGTAGCGCGCACTATTTGGGAGCAATTTAAAGTACTTAGTGAGGCGTATTTAAATGAACGCTGATATTGATAAAGAAACACTTATTTATACTGTTATTGCAGGCATACCAGTAGGAAAAGTAGCAAGTTACGGGCAAGTTGCAGCACTTGCGGGCTACCCGCAAAACTCACGGTTGGTCGGGCGCTTATTAAAAATGATGCCAAACGACTCGGTTATACCTTGGCACAGGGTAGTGAATAGCCAAGGTAAAATATCATTCCCTGAAGGTAGCGAAAAATATCAAGAACAACGCGAAAAGTTATTATCAGAAGGCGTACTGTTTAAAAGCGACAAAGTAAATATGCGCGAGTGCAGGTGGGAGTGATATGACTATTATGGGCAGGTAAGTGCCATAGCTGACCTCTAGGCGTGAATCGATACTCTGTTGGGTGGCGCCTTCGGCTTAACCAACCTACCTTTTGACGTAGGTCGGATAAGTGGCGAAGCCACGACATCCGACACAGTAAAATACCTTGCCAATTATTATCAATATTTTATGTTGTCGAGTGGCTGGAGAGTGCCATGAGCAGGCATTGCTAACGGCTAGTTAATTAGTGAGTAACGTCACAGTGAAATAATACCATTATGTCGTAAACACTAAATTAAAATCTCACCTCGTGAGAACCTTTCTTAAACAGTTGCCAGTTTTAACATTAAAGAAAATAAAGCATACATTGAAAAAACCACTGGAATAAATACTTCAATTAACATCCGAATTCTAATTACTGATTTTACTTTAAGTACTGCACGATCTACTTTAACTTCAATATCTTGCATAAAAATATGACTTAAAAGGCCTTCCTCTGACCTCTTTTTTTCAGATTCTATAATTTCAGAAATTTCACTAAATTTATAAGTTATTCTTTCTGAATAAATAAAAGTTAAAAAGTTTACTAGGAAGTAAATTACCACAGCACATAATAAGGTTATCAGTGCTGCTTGGTTTGAAGAAGTAAAGCTAATACCGAATGCTGTAATTTTATCAGGGATTAAACCGACGTTTCCTACTAGAACCCCTACGAAAGAGCTAAGCATGAGATATTTTCGAGATAATCTAGTGCTTTCATTTAAAGGTTCTTTCAATTTTTCTTGAATAGTTTTCAACATTAATCCTCATGAAACTGCTATCACCACAAACACGCGACCAATACCAAAGCCTTGTTTTTGTGTGAATATTTATCGCACAAAAACGAAGTGGAGACTTGTTATTCCCTTTAGAATTCTATTTTGGGCTGTATAAATGATTTTCTGTATGGTTTGCATTGACAATTTTTCTCGAACATAGCCTTAGTAGTACTATCTAACTCCAACTCTTTACCAAGTATTGATTTACACCATTCGCAATCTTCGTTTGTTATCGCACTAGACAAAGAAAACTTTTTAACCTCTGCATTAATGCATTTGTATAGATTGTCATCCCACGCTCTGGTTATCGTTGCCTTACAGTAGATTACATTAATAGCAGCATTGATTTTTTGAGCCTGCTCTCTAGGAGCTCCAAATATTCGAGATATATC
Source organism: Pseudoalteromonas sp. SR44-2 (assembly GCF_014163745.1). Lineage (NCBI taxonomy): Bacteria > Pseudomonadati > Pseudomonadota > Gammaproteobacteria > Alteromonadales > Pseudoalteromonadaceae > Pseudoalteromonas > Pseudoalteromonas sp. SR44-2. The sequence goes on from NZ_JACJDW010000001.1 coordinate 40,098, forward strand.
TTCGACTTTAAGCTTACTTTCATGTAGCAGGTGTTGCATTACTATAGAATATTTATCTTTTGATATTAGCTCACAGGCATTAAGTTCTTTGTTGAAGTAAGCTTCTACGCCTTCAACTTCTAGCTTTGGATTCTGTGTATTTTCCTTTGGCTTGCTCTGAAACAGGGATACTATTTTCTTTAGCACTGTTCTACTCCTTTTTAGGCATACGCTGCGACATTCTATTTTAGGAAAATCGTGATGTCAGATTTAATGCGCTTGTTAGCACGTTTTATGAGATCACAGGGATTTTATTAGTGTTGTCTAATTTCCTGTGCACAAATGACATAAGTGCAAAAATATCCAGAGCATCCTGCTCAGTCATTGGCCATGTTGTTTTCGGCGAATGAGCAACTGGATTTCGTACTGCACCAAATAGCCCGACTAAAATATTGCTAAAGCCTTTCTGCTCACTGATCTCTGTTTCAGTAGAAAGTGAATTAATTGCTAATATTGGTTTGTTAACTGAAAATGCAGTATTAACAAGAGCGGCACCATCAGTAGGTAAACTTGCCATATCTCTGATACGTTGTGCAACTCCCTTGATGCCTTCAAGTACTGCATGAAAATAATTTTCTTCTAATAACTCAGCTTTGCAATAGTTGAATATTTCAATATGAGCGCCTCGATCTTCTAGCGTACTTCTCAGTGCACCAGCTCTTGCCCTTGCACCTTTAAGAGTAGTTTCTGCTTGTGCTCGTATTGTTTTTCCATCTTCTCTTACGCTATAACCTGAGAACGACAAAACCACATTTAATTCTGAGCGACGCCACTCAAAAGTATCTTTGTTTCTTGCATAGCTTACAGGGTCCATTGCGCGGTTAATAAACATTATCAAGTGATTACCAACTTGATAATTATTTTGCGCTTCTACGAGAGTGTTAAATAACCTCTTCCATTTAGTCATGGTTGGAGATACATCGTTTAATTTACAATCTTGAATTAGATAACCAATTTCTGAACTTGTAAGTCCAAGCTCAGTATCCGCTATAACTCGACATACCGCTTTAAGAGTTTGAGGGCTGAACGGATCAATTTTCGACATAGATGACTCCATACGTGCTAACAGCTTTATCAGAGGACACTTTCCCTATTTAAGCGCGAAAACATCCTTATTTTATGAGTTTCTATTAATAGCAAATAGTGTAAGTTATTGCCATTAATAAATATTATGCTTAGGAAAGGTTATTTTACTATGTAAAAAAGGGGAAAACTTCCTCTTAGTATCGCTTAGCTAATCCCAATAGATTCTGAATATCCGTTGTTCGGTGTGAGTTCAAGCATTCGAAGCCAAAATAATGGGTACGTGCCAGCTAAGAAGTTAATTGTTCAGAATTCACTCTTTAAATATGCAGACTCGTCTATATAATCAATTACCAATTCAAAATATTGAAGAGCCGAACCACCTAAAGCTCCATCTATTTTTTTATCCATCATTGATGACATGAATTTGTGGAAGTTATTATCTGCCCTCCGTGTAAACCAAACCGGCCCTGTAACTTGCTCGGCAATCATAACTTTAGGGACCTTTATCATTGATTCTCCAGTATTAGACTCCGCCTTTTCAATAACAGCCCAACTTGGATTTTGAGTTTTCCAATTTTCAAAAATACTGGCTGAAATAAAAGAAGTACCTACTACCTTTGATGTACCTTGTATATGCTTTGCCGCTGCATCGGTTAATATTGATGTTGCACCAGTATCTAAAAGCATTTGGTATTCTATCCCTTGAACTTTTATTTCGATTCTAGGAAATGCGGTGGTGTATTTTTGTTGCGAGTCTTTTTGAAAACCTAGTTTTATCTTCTTGAATTTGTATAAGTTTATTTCATCTAAAGATTGCAGGATGGACATAGATTTATTTAAATAGTCAATTTTAATAATTTTTTCTGCGTGCCATCGGCCACCTAAAAAACCATCAAAGTCTTCCTCAATTGATAGTTCATCCTTAGGGACTATAAATAAATAGCCTTCCATAAAGTTTTGCAAACCACCAATAGGAACTTCTGAGCCAGCTTGAAAGTCCGGCATGCTTGACAGTGTATGCACATTACCTTCATCTACTTTTTTAATTGTAGGCCATTTATATTGTTGATGAAGTTCTTTCGATATAGCATTCCAACCGCCACCTGTATCTGTAAAGAACTTTAGCTTTTGACCATCTTTCAGTTCTGGAGTAAGAAAGATGCGGTTATTATTAAATTCAGTGGGCAGCGGTTGTTCAGCTAAAAGTTGAAATGGAACTAAAGCTAAAACAAAGAAAAGAGGTACTAGATTTAAATTATACATTGATCATCCATGATTTTTAAAAATTACAATATGTAAATCCTAACACTTAGTTACTATGAGTGGTGAATTCACGGATCAAACTAGACCATTTTAATTGGCTATACCAGCTCAATAAACGTAATTGCTAATTGAAATATAATGACAAACACACCCAGCAATAACAAATAAGTGCCAAATTGCGTGGCTAAATTGGGTGCTTTTAGCGCTGTAAAATAATGTACCTAAACTATAAAAAATGCCGCCGGCAAGTAGCCAGTAAAGTGCTTTTACATCAACACTTGAATAAAGCGGATAAACAATAGCCAGTGCAAACCAGCCCATGAGTAAGTAGGTGGCGAGTGATATTTTTTTATTGCCGTTTTTTACAAATACTTTGTACGCAACGCCCGCCAGTGCCACCGCCCAAATAAATGTAAGTGTTGCCCATGACCAAGCACCGGTTAATGAGATCAATAAAAAGGGAGTGTAGGTGCCGGCAATTAATAAGTATATGGCGCAGTGATCGCACTTTTTATAAAAGGCTCTTAAGCGCGGTTGAATACTGGCGTGGTACAAAGTGGACGACAAAAACAGCACAAATAGGCTGCTGCCATAAATTGCAGTACTAACATACGCGTTAGTGCTGGTGGCTTGGCTAAATAAATCCCACATAACAAATGCGGCAAATATAATACCGAGTGCATGGCTGATTACATTTAATTTCTCTTCTTTACGTGAATAAGGCGCTTCTAACGACATAACTGTTCCTACCACTATTGGAATTAATTTCAGTGTACAACTGTACGCTGAAAGTTTCAATCTTAGCTGTGAGTAATTCTAAATAACTTTATTTGATACGCTACATTAGCTTTTACTTGATTTTAAAGAGAATTAATTCACTATGTTGGTGTCTAGTGTAATACATATTACGAGCTGAAATAACCATGAAACAAGATCTAAAAGCTGCTTTACTTACCGCCATTGTTTATCCTGGAGCGGGGCATTTTTCTTTAAAAAAACACCTTATAGGCGCTATTTTTGCGGGTGTATTCTCTGTTCTTTTAATTTTAACCTTTCAAGATATATTTGCGATTGCACAGTGTACTGCAAATGAAATTGTAAACGGAAAAATCCCCATGTCGGTTACGGCCATTTTAAAAGCCGCGCAACAACCATCTAACGCCTGCGCTCAACTCGCTGAATATAAGTATGTACCTTTAATGATTATAATTTGGGTGCTGAGCATTATGGATGCATACCGTTTGGGCAGAAAAGCGCTGCCTACTAAAAAATAAGCGACTTAATCAGAACTCGGTTTGGTTGGCTTATTAATATTTTACCCTGACATTTAGCTATTATTGATGGCGGTAATAATTATTATTACCGCTTTTTCATTTTTATACATATTTTTTGTAACCGAGATTTTTGCCCGCACCATGTAAACATCGTGTAAATTCCTGTATATACCCAGTAAAATCCTCAAACCTCGTTAAATCGCTCACTTGTTGATATTTAGTTAATTAAAACCCTTGTCTTTGTACCTTTTTATTCATTTAATGTTAATAAATAAATGGTACTTTCTGCTCGCCAAATTAACTTTATTTGACTATTAAGTATTGGTTTGGTGTCAATTTATTACATCAAACGATGACGACTGATAATTTCAATTTAAGGAAATACCATGAATAACAGTTCAAATAACCACAAAAGAAAGGATTTTAAAGTGGCGAGCTTATCGTTAGCTTTATTATTAGGATGCTCAACTATGGCCAATGCCGCTGTTGAGAAGTTAACGGTGAGTGGGAATCAAATTCTTGCAGGTGGAGAGAGTACAAGTTTTGCCGGTATAAGTTTGTTTTGGAGCAATACAGGGTGGGGTGGTGAAGAGTTTTACACAACTCAAACAGTAGCAAAGGCAAAAACTGAATTTAATGCAACATTAATTCGTGCAGCTATTGGCCATGGTACGAGTACTGGTGGTAGTTTGAACTTTGATTGGGAGGGCAATATGAGCCGTCTTGATACTGTTGTAAGCGCAGCTATTAGCGAAGATATGTACGTTATTATTGATTTTCATAGCCATGAAGCACATACCGATCAGGCAACTGCAGTTCGCTTTTTTGAAGACGTAGCTACCAAGTATGGGCAGTACGACAATGTTATTTATGAAATTTATAACGAGCCGTTACAAATTTCATGGGCTAACGATATTAAGCCATACGCCGAAACAGTTATTGATAAAATTAGAGCAATCGATCCTGATAACTTAATTGTGGTTGGTACACCTACGTGGTCGCAAGATGTTGATGTGGCATCACAAAACCCGATAGATCGCGCCAATATTGCTTACACTCTGCATTTTTATGCTGGCACGCATGGTCAATCGTATCGAAATAAAGCACAAACAGCACTCGATAACGGCATTGCACTATTCGCCACAGAGTGGGGAACAGTTAATGCTGATGGCAATGGTGGTGTTAATATTAATGAAACCGATGCATGGATGGCATTTTTTAAAACAAACAATATTAGCCACGCTAACTGGGCTTTAAACGATAAAAACGAAGGTGCATCGTTATTTACTCCAGGCGGTAGTTGGAATTCACTAACCGCGTCAGGCACTAAAGTTAAAGAGATCATTAAAGGTTGGGGTGGTAGTACGGTTGCTTTAGACTCTGATGGCGATGGTATAAGTGACAGCCTTGATCAGTGCGATAACACTCCCGCAGGTACAACGGTTGATAGTATTGGTTGTGAGTTAACTGACAGCGATGCCGATGGTATTAGCGATAGTGTTGATCAATGCCCTAATACACCTGTAGGTGAAACTGTTAATAATGTAGGTTGCGTTGTTGAAGTAGTTGATCCTCAAAGCGATGTGGATAACGATGGAGTGAATGATGATATTGATCAGTGCCCAGATACACCCGCTGGTACAAGTGTTGATACAAACGGATGCAGTGTTGTAAGTTCAACAGATTGTAATGGTATTAATACATATCCTAATTGGGTGAAAAAAGATTATTCGGCCGGTCCGTTTACTCACAATAACACCGACGATAAAATGCAATATCAAGGTAATGCATACAGCGCAAACTGGTATACAAACAGCATTCCCGGAAGTGATGCTTCGTGGACGCTTATCTATAGCTGTAGTTAAGCGCGTTAAATAAAATATGCGAAGAAGGTAAATAATACATTTACCTTCTTTTTAAAAGTATTAGCCTTTATAAACACTTTGGTGTTGATCAGTGATGTTGTAGCTAGGGGAGTTTATGTTATCTATATAGCGCCAATCGGTTGTGATTTGCTCTTTAGTAATAGTCAGTAACATATATCCACGGTGTGATAAGTCACAATAGTTTAAGTCGTTTATTAACAATGAAAGCGAGTCAGCCATTTGCTTTGCTTGTGCTGTATTAAGCGCTAAATAATGCTCCATACCGGGGGATGTAACACCAGGCGTTGCAAATTCTACTCCTACGCTTTCACCTTTTGCATTTTTTAATGTGCCATGCCACGCATTGTGCGTATCACCTGCAACCACGACTAACTTTTTATTTAATGCGGTAACGCTTTTGTATAATGCTTCGCGCTCGCTTGGGTAACCATCCCACGCATCTAAATTATAAGGCATTAAAGTATTTACGCGTGCGAGTTGCTCAGGTGTTACCGCTTTATTAGCTAACACGGCTTTTTTAATGGCAACAAGCTCTTTTAACACCTGCGGTATTTTAGTGCGATCGGATTGCGAGAATATTTCAGTAGGTAGCCACATTTTAGTCATCAATACTTGCTGGCCTAATATTTGCCACTTTGCATTTGATTTAGTTATTGCACTGGTGAGCCAGTTTAGTTGTGTGTTACCTAGTAACTGCCTTTTTGGATTATTTAAATCACTGGCAAAGCGCGCAACATCCATTTGTTTGGTCTCTAGGTTTTTATAGTCGCTGTAAGCGAGTTGTTTATCGCGTGCTATTACGCGCGTATCTAGCATGTGCAAGCTTATTAAATTACCAAAATCGAAGGTGCGGTATATTTGCGGGCTTTGTTCACCCATAGGCGGTCTAATTGGCAGCCATTCGTAATAGGCTTGAATAGCTGCTGCACGGCGCTTAAAAAAGTCACCTTCATCAGGGGTATGATTTTCAGCACCGCTTTTATAGGTATCGTTGGTAACTTCGTGGTCATCCCATATTGCGATAAATGGCGCTGCAGCGTGAAGTGCTTGTAAGCCTTGGTCTGTTCTGTAAATAGCATAGCGCTTACGATAGTCGCCAAGGGTAATAATTTCACCGCTGTTATCGGCTGCTAATTGGCGGCCAATGTTTTCAGCATTTTCGGTAGCGTATCCGCCCATTGGGTATTCGTAAATGTAATCACCCAAATGCAGTACTACATCTAAATCTTTTTGTTTAGCGGCATCGGTGTAGGCATTAAAGTACCCAGCAGGGTAGTTTGAGCACGACACAACAGCCATTTTTATTTGTTCAACATTGTTTATTGGTAGTGTTTTAGCCCGGCCAATTGGGCTTTGTGTATTTAAACCCACAAATCGATAAAAGTACTCTGTGTTTGGAGCAAGTTCTTGCACATCTATTTTTATTGTAAAGTCTCTGCTTTTATCTGTTTGTTCGCGCCCGCTGCGGATGATGTTTTTAAATTGAGAGTCACTTGCCAGTTCCCAAGCGACAGTAACTTCAAAATTTGATTGAGAAGTAGTTGCACGTGTCCAAATTATTAAAGCATTACTGAGCGGATCGCCACTGGCTACACCGTGTTTAAATTCAATAGCCGATAGTGGTTTGTTTGTTAATGTTTGAGCACAACCTGTAATGGCACTCGATACTGCGACGGTAAATATGCTTGCTGCTGAGGTTTTTAAGAAATTTCGACGTGATGAAAGGGTCATACTGCACTTTTTGAATTATTTATAGTGGTGTGCACTTTAGCGGGTAGATATGACGTTTTTATAAACGCTAAATGTATTTAGTGTGACGGTATTAATACATTTAAACCCTTTTATTTATTAACTAAAAAGTAGTCAAAAAATTAAATTAAATGGTTAAATTAACAAGGTATGAATTTTTTAAATTAAAGTGTTGTATGTAAAGCTGTTTAATTACAGTTGCTTACGATTTATTCTTATGTTGGCACAACCCTTGAGTATGTAACTACGTCTAAACAATACACAAACAAGGAATACCATTATGAAACATTCAATTAAAATCGCTATGGCAAGTTTATTAGTATTAGGTTCTGCGCAAGTACACGCAACAGAAGTGGACCTAGATGTAACTGATATATTAACTCAAAGTGTAGCAAGCTACGTAAAGCAAACTACAATCGAGCTTGAAAAATCACTAAAGGAAACGCTTTATTTTGATGCTAAAACTGTTTTAGAGGGGTTATTAGATGAGCCCGTTTTAACACATAGCACAACACTTAAAAATACTGACACTAGTATTAAAAACGCAAAATAAATTATTTAAAGGATTAAAACGATGAGCAGTGAACTTGGATTATTTGCATTAATGTTAGCACCCGTAGTCAGTATGATTAGCGCTTATTACTCGGTTCAAGTGTTTAAAGCTATGGGAGGTTGGTTTAATCTTTAGCCAATTATATAGCTGGTAATTAATTCGATTCATACAAAGCTGATCGACTTAGCAAAAGCGCACGTAAATAAAGGCAGAGTGTTTGAAAGAAGTAGACTTTATGAAACGTGCGATTTTTCCATTACCCATTTTTATGTTACCAGAAGGCTATACGCGATTACGCATATTTGAGCCTCGCTATTTAAATATGGTTAAAACCGCATTAAAAAACAATACAGGGTTTGTGCTTTGTACATTTGAGCACGACACGCCATTTAATATAAGCGCGCAAGGTTGCCTTGTTGATATTATTGATTTTGACCAAGACGACAACGATGTATTATTAATCGATGTGTTTGCATCTAAAAATGTGCAAATAAATGATGTTTATCAAGACGAGGACGAACTGCGACATGGTTTGGTGTCTTCTTGTAATACGCCATATTGGTATAAGGATTCTAACAACTCAGTTGGCGAACATGACTTATTGCATGATGCGCTTTTAAACGTGTTTAAAAGTAATCCGGAACTTAATTTACTGTACAAAAAAACTCACTTTGACAAACTGCCTTGGATTGCAGCTCGTTGGCTTGAGCTCCTACCTATTTCTATTGAGAAAAAACAGCAACTTGCGTTTGAAACGAACTTTGATAACTTACTTAATTTCCTCCATACTGTGATTAATAACGAATTTGCCTAAATTTTATGATCCTAAATTAATTATTGCCCGTATTACTTAATACAAAAGCAATAACGGGATAAATTATTATGGTAAGTCAACAACAATCACCACGTTGTGAACCTAATACAGGTAAGTACACTGCCATGCCAGAAACGCCGAGTAAAGAACTCATGCAAGCGCTTATAGATGTTGCACAGTCACGCGATAAAAAAGCATTTTCCTATTTATTTGAATACTTTGCGCCAAAAATTAAACGCTTTGGAATTAAGCAATTTGGTGTTGAAGCTCAAGCAATGGAGCTTGTGCAAGAGACGTTAACATCTGTTTGGCGTAAAGCACATTTGTATCACAGTGATAAAGGTGCGGCTACTACGTGGGTTTATACCGTTATGCGTAATGCTTCATTCGATATGCTTCGTAAAATGAAAAGTAATAAAGAAGAAAACATAAGCGAAGATATTTGGCCGTTATTAAACGAATCACAAGATACACATCACGAATACAGTGATCATTTAGAAGATAAACAAATTAAACGTTATTTAGACAAATTACCTATTGCTCAACGCGAAGTGGTAAGAGGCGTTTATTTTCAAGACATGTCGCAAGAGCAACTTGCACATCAACTTAATATTCCAGTAGGCACGGTAAAATCACGATTACGTTTGGCCTTGCAAAAATTACGTAATGAAATGGGAGATCAGCATGATTAAACATCACCCGAGTGAAACTTTACTGACACAGTATTGCGATGCATCACTTGCTACATCATTGAGTTTAGCCGTTTCTATACATGTAGATATGTGCCCTGTGTGCCAAGCTAAAGTAGCTAAAATTGAGGCAAGCAACGCAAACGCATTATTTAGCGAAGAGCCAGCGCAGTATGAGAAACCTCAAGCTGAGCAACCTGAGTTACTTGAAGAATTTGAATTGAATGTGCTTGATATGATCACGTCTGATGATTCTATCGACGAAGTCTATGAAGTAGAGCCTGTTTCTATTAAAGTTAATGAGCATAATTATCAGCTTCCACGTGCACTAACGCGTATTTCTCACAGTAAATTTACCCAAGTGGGTAAGCTTGCGAGATCGCGTATTGCACTTGATGATGGCCCATTACGCTCTAGCTTGTTACATATTGATGCTGGTGGTGAAATACCAGAACACACGCACACTGGCTTTGAAGTTACTTTACTCCTAGATGGCGAGTTTAGTGATGAAGAAGGAAAATATGTACCAGGTGACTTTATATGGCAAGATGGTAGCCACCAACATACTCCTTTAACAAAAGATGGTTGTTTGTGCTTTACAGTTGTCAGTAGTGCGCTACATTTTAATAAGGGCTTCAGCAAGTTACTAAATCCAATAGGTAATTTGATTTACTAAGAGAATTTATGCACACAGATATAATAAAAATAGGTATAAGCGCCTGCTTAGCAGGCGAAAAAGTTAGATTTGACACAGGTCATAAAAAGTCAAACTTCTGTATGGATGAGTTAGGTAAACACGTTGAATATACACGGTTTTGTCCGGAGGTAGCGGTAGGTTTACCAATACCTCGTCCAACTATTCGCCAAGTTAAAGTTGGCGATACTATTAAAGTATGTCGCCCAGATGGCACTGGAGATGTAGGTCAACAACTTACCGAGTATGGTAAAAAAGTTGCAACAGAACAAGCTAAAGAGTTGAGCGGGTTTGTATTTTGCGCAAAAAGTCCAAGCTGCGGCATGGAGCGCATTAAAATATACAACGAAGCAGGCACGGGTAATACCTCTGAAGGCATTGGTTTTTTTGCTGAGCAAATAATGAAGCACAACCCATTATTGCCATGTGAAGAAAACGGTCGCTTAAATGACATGCATTTACGTGAAAACTTTGTAATGAGAATTTACGTATTTAAAAATTGGCAAAAGTTGGTACAAGAACCACTAACTGTTCACAAGCTTACTCAATTTCATTCTCAGTATAAGTACTTGTTGATGGCTCATAATTACCAAGCTTATCGTGATTTGGGTAATCTGCTTGGAACGTTCGTAGGTGACGACATAAATGCAGTTGCGGATGAATATATTTTAGGTTTGATGACGGGTCTGAAAAAGCCAGCTTCTCGCAGAAATAATTGCAACACCCTAATGCATTTACAAGGCTACTTTAAAAATGATTTATCGAAGGTTGAAAAACAAGAACTTCGTGATGCCATAGACGAATACCGCGAAGGATTGGTGCCATTGTATGTACCACTTACCTTGTTAAAACATCATTTGAAAGTTCATCCGAATGAGTACCTTGAAAAACAAGTGTTTTTTAACCCATACCCTCACGATTTAAAATTACGATTTGGTATTTAATGGATACATTATTTTGGTTTAGGCGCGATTTGCGCCTTTTTTCTAATGAAGCGTTAATTCAAGCGCTAAATAATGGCGCTAAACACGCCATTTTTTTTGTGTCTGAAAAGCAGTGGCAACAACACCAAGCTGCGCCTATTCAGATTGACTTACTCAAGCGCCGAGTTACTTATCTTCAATCACAACTTGCTGATTACGGTATTACTTTACATATTATTGAAGCGCCTAGCTTTTGTGATTGTACGCGCGAGCTTATTAACTTTTGTAAAGCAAACGATGTAAAACACGTAATTGCTAATACAGAATATGAGCTTAATGAAGTAAACCGCGATAAAGCAATTTTGCATGAATGCGATGAGCTTTCTATTACTTTTACTTTGTACGAAGGTGATTTAATTGCGCCTGCAGGCTCTGTCAAAAATCAAAGTAATGAAATGTATAAAGTGTTTACTCCATTTAAACGTGCATGGTTAAAGCAGTATCAAGATACACACTTTAGCTTGCCACAATGGCCTTTAACTTCTGACCCTATTGAGTTTGACGAGAGTGATTTACTAAAAAGTGATGGGTGCTCAGATAAGTGGCCGGTTGACGACGAAACACTCTCTACCGTAGTTGATAATTTTATATGCGATAAACTGACAAGTTACGACGACCAGCGTGATATTCCCAGTGTAAAAGGCACATCGGGTTTAAGCCCGTATTTAGCACTAGGTATTGTAAGCACAAAGCAACTGCTTATTAATATTCAGCAGCGTTATCCTGATATTTTAACTACATCGAAAAGTAAAACGTTTACGTGGATTAACGAGCTTGTTTGGCGCGAATTTTACAGACATTTAGTTGCTGAATTTCCGAAGCTTTCGCGCGGCGATAACTTTAACGAAAAGTATAATGCTGTAGTGTGGCGTAAAAGCGAAAGCGATTTTAAAGCATGGTGCGAAGGGCGTACAGGTTACCCATTAGTGGATGCAGCAATGCTACAACTTAAGCAAACCGGTTGGATGCATAATCGTTTACGAATGGTTGTTGCAAGCTTTTTAACTAAGCATTTATTAATAGACTGGCGTGAAGGTGAACGCTTTTTCATGCAGCACTTAATTGATGGCGATTTAGCCTCAAATAATGGTGGTTGGCAGTGGGCTGCAAGTACGGGCTGTGATGCTCAGCCTTATTTTAGAGTTTTTAATCCTATCAGACAAAGCGAGCGCTTTGATCCAACGGGCAAGTTTATCCGTAAGTATTTGCCAGAGCTTGAAAACGTGCCAGATAAACACATTCATTTTCCACACACTTATTTAGCCGCAACAGGCAAAGATAAGGAATGTTACTGGCCAGCAATAGTTGATCATAAAGCGGCACGAGAACGTGCACTTGCTGCATTTAAGGTGTGATATGGATAACCAGTTACCAGTAGATAAATTTGTTGAAATATACCAACAGCTTGATAGCACTAATCTTGATTTATTGAGTGATATTTACTGTGACAACATACAGTTTATAGACCCGATGCATGAAATTAACGGCATTGTAGAATTGCGCAGATACTTTGCTAACTTATACAGCAATGTTAAGCATTGCCAGTTTGATATTAGTGATTCGTTTAATAGCGGTAACAATGCTTTTATTTATTGGACTATGCATTATGCACATCCAAAGCTCTCATCAGGTAAAACTATCTCGGTAGACGGTCATAGCAAGCTTATTTTTAAAGATGGCAAAATTATTAAGCACAGAGACTACTTTAATGTGGGCGAGTTGTTATACAAACACATTCCTTTACTTGGTAGCGTTATAAAGCTAATTGATAAAAGAGCAGGTTAATTATGATCACACTTATAACGGGTGCTACATCAGGTATTGGCGAGCAGCTAGCAATTAAATATGCACAGCTAGGAGACACTGTTATAGCTTGCGGCCGTAATAGTGATAAGCTCGCCGAGCTTGCTAAATACGACAATATCCAAGCATGTAAATTTGATGCAACTAACCTGCAAGATATAAAAGAGTCTACTATTGGCTTTCCTCATTTTGACCGTGTTATTTTAAACGCTGGTAATTGTGAATATATAGATGATGCGCGCAACTTTGATAGCGCGTTGTTTGAGCGTGTAATAAACGTTAACTTACTTTCTATGGGGTATTGCCTTGAGGCGTTACTTCCTAAAATAAATCCAGGTGGCCAACTTGTTTTGGTCAGCTCAAGTGTTACTTACCTTGCGCTACCTCGTTCAGAAGCTTATGGCGCATCAAAAGCGGGTGTAAGTTACTTAGCAAAAAGCTTAGCGGTTGATTTAAATGATGTTGATGTGACTTTAGTTCATCCCGGGTTTGTAAAAACGCCACTTACTAATAAAAATGATTTCCCGATGCCTATGGCCGTTACTGCTGAAAAAGCAGCTGACTACATGATTAAGGGTATTCAAAAACGCCGCAAAGACGTTCATTTCCCTTATCGTTTTACACTTATATTAAAAGCTTTACGCATTTTACCACTGCCGATTTGGCTTAAAATCGCAAAAGGATTAGCCCGTTGAAAAAAATAGCAATAATAGGAACTGGTGTATCTGGTTTAACATGTGGGCATTTGCTTCACAAACATTACGATGTAACCGTATTTGAAAAAAATGATTACATAGGTGGCCACACAGCAACGGTTGATGTTGATGTGTGTGGCATCAAATACGCAATAGACACTGGCTTTATTGTATTTAATGACCGAACTTACCCATATTTTGAAAAGTTACTTTCGCGCATTGGTATTGATAAACAAACAACCCAGATGAGCTTTAGTGTGCATAACGAAGCCACTGGTTTTGAATACAATGGACATACGTTTACAAGCTTATTTGCACAGCGTCGTAATATTTTTAGACCTAAATTTTGGCGATTATTGTACGACATTGTTAGGTTTAACAAACTGTGCAAAGCAATGCATGAAAAAGGTGATTACCAGTCTGATCAATCACTAGGGCAATTGCTTAACGATAACCAGTTTAATGACTTTTTTAAATACCATTATATTCTTCCTATGGGCGCGGCTATTTGGTCTACCAGTATTAAAGAAATGGAAAACGTAGGCGTTGAGTTTTTTGTTAAGTTTTTCTTTAATCATGGGCTTTTAGATGTAACCAATAGACCACAGTGGTATGTAGTACCAGGAGGCTCTCGTCAGTACATTAAGCCGCTGATCAGAGGCTTTGCCGACAAAATTAACCTCAATACAAATATTAAATCAGTTAAGCGTCAAAATGATGAAGTAACAATAGAGTTTGCCAATGGTGAGCAAAGTAAATTTGATAAAGTAATATTTGCTTGTCATTCAGATCAGGCGCTTGCACTACTGGGTGATGCTACTGAGCAAGAAAAGTCAGTATTGGGTGCAATAGCTTACACTGAGAACTCAGTGGTGTTGCACACCGATACAAACCTTTTGCCAGATAGAAAAGCGGCATGGGCAAGCTGGAACTACCTACTTAATAACAACACGGATAAAGCCGCTGTTGTAACTTACCAAATGAATATTTTGCAAGGTATACAATCAGATACACAGTTCTGTGTAACGCTTAACCATCTTGAAGGAATAAGCCAAAGTAAAATTTTGCGCGAGTTTACTTATCACCACCCTGTATTTAACCAAGAGTCTATTGCGGCTCAAAAACTTAAACACAGTATTGATGGGCATAATAATAGTTATTTTTGTGGTGCTTATTGGTACAATGGCTTTCATGAAGATGGCGTACACAGTGGTGTAGATGTAGCCAAGCAACTTGGGGTCGAATTTGACTAGTGCAGTGTATTTAGGCGATGTTAAACATCGCCGTTTTGCTGTTAAAGAACATCGCTTTAGTTACCCTTTGTATATGATGTGGGTAGATTTAAATAATCCTCAACAACTAAATGGTGTGCATAAACACATAGGTACGTCAGGCTTAAAGGCGTTAAAGTTTAATGAAGCTGATTATCTTAAAGGCACCTCACAGCTTGCTAAACGTCCTCTTATTGAGCGTGCACACGAACAACTTGCCAATTTAGGTATTACTGAAACCTTTACTCATATTTACATGCTTGGGCAACTTCGTTGTTTTGGTTTGTATTTTAGTCCTGTTAATTTTTACTTTTTTGGTCATAACGACACCCGTTTTAAATACATGATTGCTGAAGTAAGTAATACACCGTGGAACGAACGTCATTATTATTTAGTACCTTTAGAAAAAAAAGTGAACTTTAAAAAGGTTTTTTCCGTATCACCTTTCATGAATCTAGATATGAACTATCATTGGCATGTTAAGCAATCGCTTGATAAAACATTGATACACATTGAAAATAAGCGAAATGAAGAGCTATTATTTGATGCTACACTTCGCTTAAAACGTAAAGAACTTACTAAAGAAGAAGTTAATAAGTTATTTAAACGTTTTCCGGCCATGACATGGTCTATTTTCAAAGGTATTTATTATCAAGCGTTAAAGTTGTTTATAAAACGAGTTCCTTTTTTAGGTCACTCAGGCAAGCCATAAAGCACATAGATAGTCAGGACAATTAATAGGTATTTCAATGGATAAAGTGTCGAGCTTAAATTGCGAACAAAGCACAAACTGGTTAACTAACATATATAAAAAATTAGTAATTAAAGCCTTTTCGTCAATTGAAACAGGCCAAATAATTTTAATTGACGCAAATGAGCGTACAGTTTTTGGTGACTCATCTTCAGTTCTAAAAGCAACAATTATAGTAAACGATAAAGCTATGTATAAGGCATTTGCATTATCTGGTAGCGTTGGCGCTGGTGAAGCGTATATTTTGGGGCATTGGTCTTGTGACAATTTAACCTCTTTCATTGAGATATTTGCTATAAATGAGAAGCAACTTGATGAGTTTGAAAAGAAATTCGCATTTTTTAGTAATATCGCACATCGGTTTAATCATATAAAAAACAAAAATTCTGAATCGGGTTCTAAGAAAAACATCGTTGCTCATTATGATTTAGGTAATGATCTGTACGAATCATTTTTGAGTAAAGAAATGCTTTACTCAAGTGCTGTATATCCTGCAAAAGAAGCGACACTTGAAGAGGCTCAACAATACAAGCTTAAACGCATTTGTGAGCAAGTTGAGCTTCAAAAAAATGATTCAGTAATTGAAATTGGTACAGGGTGGGGGGCTTTTGCTATATACGCAGCCACACATTACGATTGCCATGTAACAACAACAACCATATCTGATGAGCAACATGATTATGTCGCTAATAAAATTTCAGAGCTTGGTCTTGAAAGTAAAATTACATTACTTAAGCTTGATTACAGGCAATTGAAAGGAAAGTACGACAAGCTTGTTTCTATCGAAATGATAGAAGCGGTGGGCCATGAGTACTTACCTAGCTTTTTTACCCAATGTGGTGAATTGTTAAAAGATGACGGTGCCATGCTCATACAAGCTATAACTATTGGCGATCAGCGTTATAAGCATTACTTAAAAAACTCTGACTTTATCCAGCAGTATATTTTTCCAGGCGGATGTTTGCCATCACTTAACGAAATGAGTGAGCAAATTAAAAATAACACCGATATGGTAATTCATACTGTAAATGATATTGGTGCACACTACGCAAGAACATTAGCTGATTGGCGAAGCCGTTTTATAAAAAGCTGGCCTGATTTGGACCGCTCAAAATTTGATGAACGTTTTTATCGTTTATGGTTGTTCTATTTTGCTTATTGCGAAGGCGCGTTTAGAGCCAGAGCAACAAGTACGGTGCATTTAATGGCGCGTAAACCACGTTTTGTTAGCGATAACGATGATATTGCGCTCGGTTACTAATTTTGTTTTATTTCAAGCAGTGTGGTTTTTATCCTTGCTGCTTGAAGCTGATTCGCTACTTTTTAGCGGATTGATTATTGTTTTGATGTTTTGGTTGTCAAAACAAAAAAAACAAGACACCTTACTTCTTATTAAAGCCCTACCTTTAGCACTATTATTAGAATTTATAGCAGTAAAGTTAGGCTTGTTAGAATTTAAAGTTTATCCCTTCCCTCTATGGCTCGTCTTTTTATGGGCTGCGTTATTACTTTCTTTAAATACTTCTATGGTTTTTTTGAGTAAATTAAAGCTTTGGCAGGCCTTTTTAGTATGCATGGCTTTTGCGCCAGCAAGTTATTGGGCTGGAGCACGCTTTGAAGTAATAAGTTTAGGTTTACCTTTATGGCAGTTTTGGCTCGTTTACGGTGCGCTCTGGTCTACAGTGTTTACTGTTATTGTTTTTATAAACCAAAAAATCAAGTTATTCATCAATCGCTGATCGCCCACAATTCCCATTTCGTAACATTACTCATTGACACAAGGGAGCTTATTTTGAAATTTTTACTAAAGGCAGTTACTTTTTATTTGCTTACAACTTCAATTGTTTTAGCTAACACACAGTTTAACAAAGTAGGCGAAGCACGAATGGAGTATTTATTTTGGGATGTATATGACGCGGTTTTATTTACCTCTTCAGGTAATTACAGCGCAGGAACGCATCCTATTAAATTTAAACTTACCTATTTACGTGACTTTGAAGCTAAAGAAATCGTAAAAGCAACAAATGAGCAGTGGGAGCATATTGGAAAAAAAGAGCTAGCAGACAAATACGACAGTAAATTATTGTCTATTTGGCCTGATATTAGACAAGGTGATTCGCTAACGTTAGTCACAAATGAGCAGGGTATGAGTACTTTTTATCATAATGATGAAAAAATTGGCGAAATAAATGAACCTCAATTTTCGAGTGATTTTTTAGCCATTTGGCTGGATGAAAAAACCTCTGAGCCGAAACTACGAAAGCAACTATTAGGGAATTAATATGAATGTATTTAACGCGTTTAAAACAGCTCTTGTATGCTTATCTGCTTTGTTGCTGATAAGCTGTTCGGCACCAAATGTAGAGCATTATAAAAATACATCGCCAAACTTTGACTTTAAAACATTTTTTAGTGGAAATTTGAAAGCCTACGGTGTTGTACAAGACTTTAAGGGTGAATTGACCCGCAAGCTTGTCGTAGATATGAATGCGAACTGGGATGGTAACCAGGGTGTTATTGAAGAAGACTTTGTTTATGACGATGGCGAAACTCAAAAGCGTATTTGGAAAATAACGTTAAACGAAGACAATAGTTTAACGGGTGTGGCAGATGATGTTATAGGTACTGCAAAAGGTAGAAGTGATGGCAGCGTATTTCATTGGAATTACGATGTAGAGCTTCCATACGATGGCAGTACTTTAAAAGTAAATTTTGATGATTGGATGTACCTGGTTACACAATCGCGCTTGATAAACCGCACATCTATTGTTAAGTTTGGAGTCGAGGTCGGGGAAGTGACCTTAGTGATCGAAAAAATATAGCTTATTTACCCAGTTGCTTAACTTGCGCCAAAATTGTACTCAAATTAAGTCTTTGTTAACCCAACACGCTGTATTTTACAGAGAATTATTTAAATTTTACTCATTTTTTAAGAATTTAAGCAAAAAATGCAATTTGCTGTTGCTAACTCTTTAAAAATGCATAAAGATAGGTTTTGCGAAGGCAAAATAATAACGAATAGGAATCTAACAATGAATAAAGCTCAATTAGTTGAAAAAATTGCTACTGATGCAGAAATCTCTAAAGCCGCTGCTACTCGTGCTCTTGACGCGTTTACAGGTGCTGTAACTTCTTCTTTAAAAGAAGGTGATTCAGTAGCATTAGTTGGTTTTGGTACTTTCTCAGTAAAAGAACGTGCAGCTCGCACTGGCCGTAACCCACAAACGGGTGCTGAGATCCAAATCGCAGCGGCAACTATCCCAAGCTTTAAAGCAGGTAAAGGTCTTAAAGACCAAGTAAACCCTTAATAGGTTTAACGAATTAAATTAAAAAAAGAGCTAATTAGCTCTTTTTTTTTTATGTTTAATAAAGACATCAATTGATGCCTTTATATTATAAATTTATGCTTTTAAGGCTTTATCGCCTCGACCAATGCCAACAGCGCCAGAACGTACAACTTCAATAATATCGGTTTCATGACGAAGAGTGTCTAAAAACGACTCTATTTTGTCTGTACTGCTCACTAATTGTAGACTATAGCTTTGTCGGCCCATATCTAAAATAGCACCTTGGAACACATCAACTACTCGCGTAACCGCTGCACGAGTCGTCTCGTCTTGAGCAAATACCTTAACAAGCAATAGCTCACGTTCAATGTGACTCATTTCTGTTAAATCGATAATTTTAAGCACGTCGACTAGTTTGTTAACCTGCTTTGTAATTTGCTCTACAACTCTGTCATCACCCATAGTGGTAATGGTAATACGCGACAATGATTGATCGTCTGTTGTGCCCACAGTTAGGCTGTCGATGTTATATGCACGTTGTGAAAAAAGCCCAACAATACGTGATAGGGCACCTGGTTCGTTTTCTAATAAAATAGATAAAATACGACGCATTATGCTTTTACTCCTTTACGTAACCACATCTCATCAATGCCGCCTAACTTAATTTGCATTGGGTATACATGTTCTTTTTCATCAACGTTTATATCTAAAAAGACTAATCGGTCGTTAATTGACATTGCTTTATCGATAGCAGGTTGTAACTCATCTAGTGTGTTTACTTGTATGCCTACATGGCCGTAGCTTTCAACTAACTTAACAAAATCAGGTAGTGAATCCATGTAAGATGATGAATGACGTCCACCGTAAACCATGTCTTGCCATTGGCGTACCATACCTAAAGAGCGGTTATTAAGTGATACAACTTTTACCGCTAGGTTGTACTGTAAACAGGTTGATAGTTCTTGAATATTCATTTGAATAGAGCCATCACCCGTAATACACACAGACTCTTTATCAGGAAAGGCTAGCTTTACGCCCATTGCAGCAGGTAAACCAAAGCCCATGGTGCCTAAGCCGCCTGAGTTGATCCATTGACGAGGATGCTTAAATGGATAATATTGCGCTGCAAACATTTGATGCTGACCAACGTCAGAGCTTACGTAAGCATCGCCATTAGTGGCTTTATACACCGCTTCAATTACAGCTTGTGGTTTAATTTTGTCGCCATCAGTGTTGTAGCTTAAGCACTTTTGTTCGCGCCAGCTGATAATTTGTCGCCACCAATCTTCTTGCGCGCTGCGGTCTATTTTAATTGGGCTTTTATCAATACCCGCTTGTAGTTGTTCAAGTACGGTTGCTAAACAACCTACAACTGGTATGTGTGCTTTAATTGTTTTAGAAATTGAAGTTGGGTCAACATCAACATGAACAATTGTGGCATTAGGGCAAAACTTTTGAACATTATTAGTTACCCTGTCATCAAATCGGGCACCAAGCGCTAAAATCACATCGGCGTTAGCCATTGCTTTGTTTGCCTCAAGCGTGCCGTGCATGCCTAACATACCTACAAAGTTTGGATGCACACCTGAAATACCACCCAATCCCATTAGTGTATTTGTAATGGGGGCATTTAATGATTCAACTAAATGCGTTAATTGCTCTGATGTATTTGAAATAACAATACCACCACCAGAGTAGATAACCAGTTTTTTGGCCTCTAAAATCGCTGTTACGGCTTTGCGAATTTGTTTTGAGTGCCCTTTAGTATTAGGGCTGTACGTTCTCAGCTCGGTAGTTTTAGGAAATTCGTATTCAAACTTAATAGCAGGGTTAAGCATATCTTTTGGAAGCTCAACAACGACAGGACCTGGGCGACCAGTGCTAGCAATATAAAAAGCTTTAGCTAAGATTGTAGGGATGTCTTTAGCACTTCTACAGTTAAAACTGTGTTTAACTACAGGGCGAGAACAACCCACAATGTCGGTTTCTTGGAATGCGTCGTCGCCAATCAAATTTGTAGGCACTTGGCCTGATAACACAACCATAGGAATTGAATCCATGTAGGCCGTTGCAATACCTGTAATACAGTTTGTAGCGCCAGGGCCAGAGGTTGCAAGTACAACACCAACGTCTCCAGTAGCGCGGGCATAGCCATCAGCCATATGTGTTGCAGCTTGCTCGTGACGTACTAATATATGTTCAATGTCATTTTGCTGAAAAAGTGCATCATACAAGTCTAAAACCGAACCACCGGGATAGCCAAATATGTATTTTACCTTTAACTCTTTTAATGCCTGAACTACTAGTTCAGAACCATTATATTCTTGTTTGCTCATCCTCATTCCTCTGTGCGCTTTTTTATGCATAAAAAAACCCCCGCGTAGTGCGAGGGTTTTTAAAAAGCAGTATCACCTTTTAATACATCCCCGCTGGGCTTATAACTAAGACCAGTACGAGTACGACTAAAAGATTAATGTGTGTGTTCATAGTTTTTACTCTACTTAGCAAAACACTGCTTTTAAATTAAAGATTTTGTATAGGTTTATTTTTAAGGGTTTTGAACCTTTATGTCAACCTTGAAAGTTGTTTTTTGCATTTTAAATTCGTTTTGTGGCTTTTTTTAATTTAAACCTGCAGAAAATCAGTGTTTAATTGAGCTTGCTGGCAGAAATTATGCACTTTAGGTCGTAAGTTCGATTTTAGATATATAAGAGTGTGAGGAACCATTAGCTTCAATTGCATATGTTAACTATATGTTTTTATCGCATGTTTAAATTTCTATTATTAGGTATGATTGCTACATAATTATGTTTGAGGAAAACACAGTGAAAAAAGTGACGTTAATTGCGCTTTTAACTACGCTATTAAGCCCTATGGTGGTGGCTAATAACTTAAGTCCGCATGATGTTGGTATAACTAACGAAGAGCGTATTTTATATTGGCTTAAAAAAAGAGACCAAATATCTTCAAGTGACTTAGATAGTTCATTTAAGTTATATATGAGTAACAAAGACGTTGCCAATCACTCTATTAAAAACGGCTTTAGGCTATTTAAATCCTCTTCCAACGTTTTTTCAAATACAAATAAACAACAGGTCGCTTTTTCAACGTCGCTAGTGCCAGATCAAAGCGTTAATGATGTAAAAGTGTTAGGTATTTTAATTGATTTTCCTGATCTTAAACATGACGACAATCAACTTGTAGAGCAAGACACCGATATGTTTTACGCTGATTATTCAACTGAGCACTATCAGCAAATGCTTTTTAATACTCAAGGTTATACAGGCCCTGATGGACAAAGCTTAAAAACGGCTGCTGATTATTATAAAGCGGCTTCGGGAAATAGCTTAAACTTTAGCGGGCAGGTATATGGTTGGGTAACCGCTAATAGCAATGCAAAAATATATGGTGAGCGCCAAGGCAGTACACGGGATATAAATGCGCCCGCTTTAATTAAAGAGGCTGTGGAGAAAGCAGTTGCAAAGTTTAATATTAATTTAGCGGATTATGACTTAACTGATTTAGATGATATTGATGGCGACGGTATCATTAATGAACCTAATGGCATTATTGACCATGTAATGGTATTTCATTCAAGTATTGGCGAAGAAGCGGGTGGCGGTTACCTAAGCACCGATGCTATTTGGTCGCACCGCTACTATGTATTTGATGAAAATAGCGGGCCGAGCGAGATTGCAGGCAGCAACATTAAGCTCTTTGGTTATACCATTAACCCTATTGATGCTGGGATTGGTGTGGTTGTGCATGAGTTTGGGCATGATTTAGGATTATTAGATGAATACGACTTACAATCTAACACGGTAGGTGAGCCTGTCGCGTCTTGGTCAGTTATGTCGACAGGAAGTTGGGCTGGTTCGCCAAGAGGCTCAGAGCCAGTTATGTTTAGCCCTTATGCGCTTGAATATTTACAAAAGCGGTACCAGGGTAACTGGGTTAACCAGCTTACGCTTGATATGGATGAGATAGAGGCTAACTCACAGCAAACATTAATTAATACTGCGAGTACTTCACAACAGCAAAATCAAATAAAAATAGCACTACCACCAAGGCTCGAAAAATTTAGGGCTCCAGTAGAAGGCGATTTTCAATACTATTCAAATACAGGCGACAATATTAGCAACAGCTTAGCTAATAAAATAGCGCTACCAAGCACAACTGAGACACTTACTTTAAGCTTTATTGCTTATTACAGTATTGAGCGCGATTACGATTTAGTTCAAGTAAAAGTAAATGGCGAGCCAATCGCGAGTAATTATACGCAAGCGCTTAATCCATACTACGGTGATATTGGTCCGTATATCTCAGGTGATTCATTTCTTAATAGTGATGCTAAGCAACCTAACGGCTATTTAACCCATAAGTTTGATTTATCAGCTTATGCTGGGCAAACAATTGATTTAAAAATTGAATACATAACAGATGCGAACACACATTATTATGGTTTTGTTGTTGATGATATGCGCATTGAGCAAAGTGATACTTTAATTTGGCAAAATAATGCACAAGATCAAGTTAACACTGAGTTTAATGGCTTTGAAAAAGTTGGTAGTTACACATATGCATCGCCATCACATTACTATTTACAATTGCGTTCATACACAGGCGTTGACAGTAGCTTACAAGCTGAGCAGTACTCACCAGGCTTATTATTGTGGTACAGCAATGAATCTCAAGCAGATAATAATACTACCGAGCATCCAGGCAGTGGTTTTGCATTAGTGGTAGATGCCGATCAGCGATCAATAAATAAGGGCAGTACGCAAACTCCGGCTGCTTCAGCAATTCAAATACGTGATGCTGCTTTTAGCCTATATCAACAAAGGGCAGCGTTAGGTGATGATGATTTATCAGCTATCACCGGGTTTACTGATAAAACCGATTATAGCTTTGCAGCGCAAAAACCATCGGGTGTTGTGCTTCCACAGGTTGGTTTTGGGTTTAGTATTATAAGCCAGTCAGCAGACAGTGAAGATATAGAAGTAGAGCTTACTTACGATGTTACTAAGGGAATTAATTTTACTAAAAACGGTTTAACCGTTAATTTTAGTGTAGAAGGTTTTGCACTTACTCCAGCGGACAAATTTACGTGGAGTTTTGACGACGGGAGCTCCAGCACAGAGTTAACGCCTACTCATGAATACCAAGACTATGGCACTTATAACGTTGAGTTTATGGCAGATAATGGTACTTCACAGCAAGTAGCTGTAGCACAAGTTACATTAGTTGAACCATTAACTGTAAGTGAAATTGAATATGAAATAAACCAAGGAACTTTAACAGCTGAGGTATCGCTTACAGGTGGAGTTGCACCTTATACTTATAATTGGCAGCTAGGAGATGGAAGTACTTTAGCGACTCAATCGCTTACGTATAATTATTTGTACTCTGGCGATTACCAAGTAACGCTTACAGTGACAGATGACGACGGCACTGAACAATCAAAAGCGATTGATGTAACTGCTAATGTTCCGCTTAGCATAAACGCAAACGCTACAGTTAGTGATTTAAGCGCACAATTTAATGCCCAAGTAACCGGCGGCTTTAATAGTTACACTTACAGTTGGGATTTTGGTGATGGCAGTGCGTTATCAAATTTACAAAACCCAAGGCATACTTATCAAGCTGACGGGACTTATAACGTAACGTTGAATGTTACTGATACTCAAACCAATGATACTTTTACTCAAGAGTTATCTGCTACTGTACAAAAACAACAAAGTAGTTCGGGTTCAAGTGGCGGATCACTGGCGGGTTTATTAGGATTACTACTGTTAAGTTTATTTAGGTTTAATACTAACTTGCATAAATACATTAGGTAGTAAACGCAGTTAGCAAACATAAAAAAGCCCGCTAAATTAGCGGGCTATTTAAATCAATAACAAATATTAATTATAAACGGTCAATTACTGATTGAGTGAAATCAGTTGTACCGTGGCTGCCACCTAAATCGCGAGTTGTACGGTCACCTGATTTAATTACATCAGCAACAGCACTACGAATACGCTCTGCAGTATCGCCCATATTTAAATGCTCAAGCATTTGAATAGATGCTAAAATTACAGATGTTGGGTTAGCTAGGTTTTTGCCAGCAATATCTGGTGCACTACCATGTACAGCTTCAAAAATTGCTGCATCTTCACCAATGTTAGCACCAGGTGCCATACCTAAACCGCCAACTAAACCAGCACAAAGGTCAGATAAAATATCACCAAATAAGTTAGTCGTAACAATTACGTCAAACTCTTCAGGTGTCATTACCAGCTTCATACATGTTGCATCAACAATCATTTCATTTGATTCAATTTGTGGGTAACGCTCAGCTACTTCACGTGCTACTTTTAAAAACAAACCAGATGTTGATTTTAAAATGTTAGCTTTATGAACTGCAGTTACTTTTTTACGACCTTCGCGTACCGCTAGCTCGTATGCAAAAGTTACGATTTTTTCTGCGCCTTCACGCGTAATTATCGATTTTGCTTGTGCTTCATTACCGTCTTCACTTACTACTTGGCCAGCACCTGAGTACATACCTTGCGTGTTTTCACGAATAGTAATGATATCAATATCGTCGTAACGTGCTTTAGTACCAACAAATGATTTAACTGGACGTACGTTAGCGTATAAACCAAATTGCTTACGAAGTGTTACGTTAATAGATGTAAAACCTTCACCTACAGGCGTAGTTAATGGGCCTTTAAGAGTGATTTTGTTTTTAGCAATTGTATCAACTGTTTCTTGCGGTAATAACTCACCTGTTTTTTCAAGTGCAGCTAGGCCAGCATCAACAAATTCATAATCAAAGTCGCAACCTGCGGCTTTTAATATTTCAAGTGCTGAGTCGATAATGCTCGGACCGATGCCGTCGCCTTTGATCACTGTGATGGTTTGTTTGGCCATTGACTTTTCCTTTAAAGAGTTTGATTTGCACATAAATTATTACTCTGAGAGAGTAACCGCTTGTTAGAACATTTATGTGAACGTGCTTGAAAATTTAAGGGCGCATTTATACCAATTTATTACCCATTTTGCTAGTTTATACAAAAAATACTGGGTATACACGAAAGTTATAATGGGTATAAAGACATAAAATAGCTTCTAATAAACTAAATACTATTAAACAACTCGAGAGATTCTAATTGTTGATAAAAATCAGCTTGGTTATGCCACTTGAGTATTTTTAGCTGTTCATTTAACGTTTGCTGCTGCCACGGAGTTAGCGAAAGTTCTGGTTTAAACACATTTTGAGCAACAATTTTAAGTGTAATCCAAAGTTTATGGGCATCAGTTAAGTGCTTTTTAGGTGTTTGCTCTGCCTCTAAGAGTGCTGCAGTCCATGGGTTATCACTCAATAAATGAGTAAGCTGTTGTGTTAGTTGTTCGGTGTTAATTGAATTTACCCCAAAATAGGAGCATATAGGGGCACTCAATGTTTTATTTGGTGTGTCGTCAATCAGTGTTTTACGAGAAAGCTGTGTACTGCATTGCGTTAATAAAAAATGGGCGTAAGCGTATAAAGGTAAAGTGATGTGCTCAAACTGGTCGTGATCATTTTTACTAACCAATAAAGCCATTATTTTTACTAACCCATTTAATCTGTTAGTTACGTAGGCTTGCAATGGATGTGGGGTAACATTAACTAATTGTTCAAAAACAACCCGTTGAATTATTGCAGGTGCATTATAATAACCGACCATAGATAAACTATGTTTTAAGTCTTTTGCGGGCTGATGTTCTTTATTATATGGTTTTACAGCCTCACATAAATTAGCAACTACCTGAGGGTGAGGCGCCATCAGCAGGCTTAATCCTTTATAGCTGTATTCGTGCTGTAACTTAATATTACTTATTAGCTCAAGTAAAGATTGTGCCTTATCAACCTCAAGCTCACTTTGTGGTTTTACATGTTCACTGTTAAATACTTTAAAGCTAATGGTTTTATCAGTGCAATGCCATTGTTTTGGATTATCGTTAAGCGTTGCTTTTACTCTGTACCAAGTTAATTTATTTGGATTTGCTGTACTAATTAAAACATGCCGTTGTTGTGCATCAGTTGCTAAATAAATCATGGTTTGCTCAGCGTATAAAACGCGGCTTCCCGGTAATAATGGCCCTAAATGCGCTATTAGTGATTTAATTAATTGCAGTGCGAACAAGTTAGGTGTGCGAATGTACAAATCGGTAAGTGCTTTATATAAGCTAATATGTTTATTAGCCGTATTGCTCGTAATGTTCATGCTAATAATATTTGCTAAAGCAATTAGCGTTATGCCTCCATCGTAAAGCATTATTTTAGGAGCACTTACCAATGCTTGTTTATACTTATTTAATTTAGCTAGTAACTGCGTAACAGGTTTGGCTGAATCGCCACTAGCTAACATTACTTTTGCTGCTAACTGATGACGCATTTTCCAAATTTTTTTATCGGAATCTTGAAAAGGTGTTTGCTCGCAAAGCTTGTTTAATTGCGCTCCAACACATAAATGCTCAATGAGAGTAGTGACTATGTATAGCTCACTTAAGGCACTATTATAATTTTGAGACTTACACAGTGCAGCCGTTATGACGCTCTGACTAACAACTAAATTTGTTGCATAAGAATAACTTGGGTTATAAAGCGTCAATCGGGATTGTAATGCGAATGGCTGTTTGCTGTAGAGCACTCTATATTGCTCAGCTAGCTTACTTGCCATTGGATATAGAGCTGTCCATTTTTGTTTATTGTTATAATAGCTTAAAAACAGCTGCGTATTATTAAGCAGCTGCTCTAAGGTAGTTGAAACAGCTTCATCCATTAAACCTTCACCTAATTTTGTTCTTGGTATTTATTGTATGCACTCGGGCCCCATAAAAACAGCTGCCCATTTTTAAATAATAGGCCAGTACATTCATCCATAGTGGTAATACCGTCAGATGTTTTATGTTGTGTACGATAAAAAACTATCTGAAATACTTGTTCACCATCTCGTTTGGCATAAGTAAGATCGGGGCTGCCTAAGTAATCAAGAACACTATTTAGTGTTGTTGGTTGTTCAAGTGATAGTTTTTCGATGTAACGTTTATTGAAAGCCTCTCGGTCTTGCCAAATCATAGCTTGAGGATCGTCTTTATAAAAGGTAATCACCAATGCAGCTATCAGTGCATATAGCCCTAAACCTAAAATTAAATATCGGATAAATTTTTTCAATATGGCTTACTCTGACTCCGGTAACTAATATCAGTATACGTTTTGTAATGTTTAGAGGCTATTAACTTGCGACTAATTAAGCCTTAACTGCTTTAAACTAAAACCTAAATTTATATCGGTGCGTAAACTAACCAAGTGCTTTGAAATTACGTACATATCCATATTAGCGGCTAACTTTGCTTTAATACTCGGGCTTAGAGACTCATCTTCGGCTGCTTGTTCAATTGAATTATAGTTATTAACTATTTGCTGCGCAGATTTAGTACCTATTCCTTTAACTCCCGGAATATCATTTGTTTTATCGCCCGCTAATGCCCAAAAATCAACGAGTTTATTTTGCTCAACACCAAAACGCTCTTTTATACTTGTCTCATCTAGATAGAGCTTTTTAAAGTAATCGTAAACTGTAATGTAAGGGCCAATATAAGGTAAAAAGCCTTTATCAGTAGAAACAACAGTGCTCGTTATTTGATTATTTGATGCCTTAAAGGCAAGCGTTGCAATAATATCATCAGCTTCATCGTTAATAGGCTCAAATACTACAATACCTGTTTCTTCAATTGCGGCTTTAAAATGCAATAGAGCATCTTTTAATACTTGGGGCATTGGCGCGCGTGAATGTTTGTAGTCTTTATAAAAATGATAACGCCAGCTTTTGTCACCATCGAACACAGCAATGGCATGGGTTGCATTACTCGTATCTAAAAGCTTTTTACAGGCGTGGGCTACACGTGCACAGCACGTTTGTATCATTTGCTCGTCGCTATGATGTTTTTGATTTGCGTCAACGGCGTAAATGCGCCTAATTAAATTAAGCGCATCAATAAGAAGTAAATGGGGTTTCAAACTATAAAACTCATGCTTTTATTTTGTAACATGGAACATATTTACTACCAGGGAGCTTCATGCGACCTTGAAGAACAAATGCCTGTAATAATTTATCCATATTTGTCATAAGGGCAGGTTCGCCACTTAAAATGTATGGACCGTTTAGTTTAATGGCTCTAACGCCTTCGTCTTTTACATTACCAGCAACAATACCAGAGAAAGCTCTACGCAAATTAGCCGCGAGTAGCTGTTTAGGCTGATCAAGGTGTAAATCTAGACTTGCCATATTTTCATGTGTTGGTGCAAAAGGTTGTTGAAAGTCGTTATCTATTTTTAATGTCCAGTTAAAGTAGTAGGCATCACCTTCACTTTTACGGTAATCACGAACATTAGCCATCGATGACTTTAGTTTTTGACCGACTAATTCAGGATTATCAATAATTACTTCAAACTTATCCAAGGCTTCCTTACCAAGTGTCATTTCAACGAACTCGCATAGCTCTTTAAAGTACGCCTCGCTTTGTTTGGGGCCAGTTAAAATAACAGGTAAACATTGCTTAGTATTATCTGGGTGCAACAATATGCCTAATAAATATAACAACTCTTCAGCAGTACCTGCGCCACCAGGAAAAATGATAATTGCGTGAGCTGTTCTAATAAAAGCTTCAAGGCGTTTTTCAATATCAGGTAAAATAACGAGTTCGTTTACAATAGGATTTGGTGGCTCGGCAGCAATAATGCTTGGCTCTGTTAAACCTAAGTAGCGATTATCGGTGTTACGTTGCTTTGCGTGGCCAATAGTTGCGCCTTTCATTGGGCCTTTCATGGCACCAGGACCACAACCGGTACAAATATTTAATCCACGTAAACCAAGTTCGTAACCTACTTGTTTTGTGTACTTATATTCAACCTCGTTTATTGAATGTCCGCCCCAGCAAACAACCATGTTAGGCTCGCTTTTAACACGCAGTGCACCTGCATTTCTGAGCATATCGAACACCATATGGGTTATGGCTTTTTGCTCTTTTAAATCTTTTTCGTATTTTTGACAAATAAACAAAATATCACGAATAACAGAAAATATATGTTCGTGAATACCTGTAATTATTTCGCCATCAACAAATGCGGTTTCGGGTGGGTTTTCAAGCTCAATTTTAATACCTCGTTCGCGGCTTACTAAACGAATATCAAAATCTTTGTATTTGTCGTATATATCGTTACTGTTGTCGGTATGGCTACCTACATTGAGCACTGCAAGTACGCAGTTTCTAAATAATTTATAACGCTCACTAGCAGACGATTGCTCTAATAAATCAACTTCTAATTGCGACAGTAAATCTAAAACCCCAGTTGGGTTTAACTGTATTAACATAGACGTGCTCCTACTACTAAATCGTAAAACTACTTGTCATAAAAGTTATAATAGCTATGACATTATTTACTGGTACAAAGTCTATCTCGCCCTGAATTTTTGGCTTCGTAAAGTGCATCATCAGCTCTATCAAATGCCTTTAATAGGGTATCGCCTTTCTTAAATTGAGTTGCACCTACCGAAATAGTGATTTCAATTTGTTTTTCTCTAAATTTAAAAGGTATATTTTTAATTACCTTTCTTACTTTATCCAGGGGTAACGTTGCGTTTTCTAGCGACACACCTGGCATTAATAGTACAAATTCTTCACCGCCATAACGCGCTATAAAATCAGACTTTCTTACCGATTTTTGCAACGCTTTTGATATAACTTGTAAGGTAATATCACCTGCGGTGTGGCCAAATCTATCATTGATAGATTTAAAGTGGTCAACATCAATAACTGCAAGCGTAACATCTGATGGCTGCACATTAAACAAATGCATTTCGTGATTGTAACGTTCGTCAAATGCAGCCCGGTTAGGCAGTTTTGTAAGTCCATCTAGTAAGCTTTTAAAGCGCTGTTCGTTTAAGCGTTTTTTATACGTTGTTAACTTATCTTCTAAAGTAACAATTCGAGTATTTATTTCATTAAAACTAGCACTAAGCATTTCTCTGTCTTTTCGTTCTAACTTTTCTTTTGCTATAAAATCTTCGCTTATTGATTTTAATTCGTTATCTACGAGTTCTTTTAAAGATGAGATTGATGTAGCTTTTTGCGTTTGCTCATTAAGATTTTTTATTTTTAGTTCAATGCTTTTATTAAGTGAGTCAAACTCAACCTCCATAGACTCAGAGTGCTTGCTAGTTGAGACGATAGAGTTATGAAGATCTTCGAGGGTTTGATTTAATGAAACTAAAAAGCTTTGCGCGGATTTACGCTCTTTACTTATATTTTTTACCACTACATCAATAATACTAATTGCAACATCAAGTAATGTATCTATTGAGTCACTTTCTGTAATATTATTTTTTATATTATTAATTTTTAGCGTAGCTTCTTCTTCAAGTATAAGTTCATTAGCGAGCTCAAGTAGTTTTTTTGCACGCGCCTGTTTTATTGGGCGCTGCTGATCAACTTGAGGGTCTTGTTTGGTAAGCAACGCTTCATGATAAAAGCTAATAAGTTGATCAAGTAGCGGAATGTAACCATGAGTTGAATGAACGTTATTAATCTCGTGATCGAGTAAATTTCTTAGAGTTCTACGAGTATCGTCAGGTAAACCTTTGGTTTTTTGTAATTGTTTACCGGCACTTTGAACACTGTTGAATAAATTACGTTGCTGAGCTTGTTGAATCGATTCTTGGTTTTTAAGTAGGGCTAAAGTTTCACTAATAAGGGGAGCAAGGTTTTCAAAACTCATGCCTTTATTAAGCGCACTTCTAAATTTGGCGAGGCGATTATCTAACTCGATATCTAGTCCTTTACAGCTCAACGATAGTTTAGCTGTAAAGTCACATAGAACATCTACTTGATGTTTACGAGCGCTCTCAACAGCCATACGCGCATCAATTGCTTGTTTTAGCTTTTTATCTGTTGCGTTAGATCTTTGTGACACCTAAGCATACCGCCATCAAATTAATTTCATTATCTTCAGTTTACAACAAATTTTTATTATGTGTAGTTATCTAGTAAAAAACTTAGAAATTTTAATAAGCTACTACTTATAAACTCGTATATAGGGTCATTTATCGTATTTAATTCACTTTTAAATAGGGGCTTGTTAGTCTTGTAAGCAATTAAGTTTCCACTAAGAGTCTCTATGAAAAAGTTATTAGCCCTTTCAATTTTAGCTGCATGTTCAGCGCCTGTATTTGCCGATGTAAATTATTCTTTAGAAATCTCGCAACCACAGCATCATTTAGGTGATGTAAGTGTTGAGTTTCCAAAAACAGCGCAAGCACACCTTGATATAAAACTTCCTGCGTGGCGCACGGGTCGCTACGAAATGTTAAACCTTGCAAATGGCATTCGCTACTTCAAAGCCAAAGATGAAGATGGCAAAGAACTAAAATGGGAAAAAATAGATCACAGTACATGGCGTGTACATCTTAATGAACCTACAGAAGTTAATGTTGACTACCAAGTGTATGCAAATGAGCTTGGTAAACGTGCTCGCCACATTGACGACAGCCACGCATTTATAGATGCGTCAGGCTTTTTTATGTTCAGTGACTCGTTTCGACAAGAGCCTGTAACCGTTAATTTAGACGTACCTAAAAAGTGGCGTTCTGTATCGGGTATGGACAATTTAAAAGGCAAAAACTCATTTAAAGCTGCCGATTACGATGTACTTGTTGATTCACCAATCGAAACGGGTATTAACCAACTACACACATTTGAAGTAGAAGGGCGTGAATACGACTTAGTTGTTTGGGGCGATGGTAACTACGATGTAGAGCTAATGCTTACAGATCTTAAAAAATTAGTTGCCACGGGTAATGTAATTTGGGATGGCTATCCGTATGAGCGTTATGTATTTATGGTGCATGCAACATCAGGAGCTGGTGGTGCAACAGAGCATTTAAACTCAACAATTATTCAACGACCACGTGACCGATTTGGTAGTCGCGAAGATTACTTAGGTTTTATTAGCACAGCCGCACACGAATTTATTCATACATGGAATGTAAAAGCATATCGCCCTCAAGGTTTAGTGCCATACGATTACACTAATATGAATTACTCTAAACTGCTTTGGATTGCAGAGGGTTCAACAAGTTATTTTGAAGATCATTTATTAGTGCGCTCAGGCATTCAAACAACGGATGAATTTTTTAAAGTGATGAGTAAAACAATTAATCGTCATTTGCAAACACCGGGCCGTGAAGTACAAAGCGCAAGCGAAACAAGCTTTGATAAATGGATTAATCAAGGTGGCGATCATGCACGTAACTACAGCACCAATATTTATTCTGAGGGCTCGTTACTTTCACTTGCTTTAGATATCGACTTACTAGAAAAAAGCCAAGGTAAAATAAGCTACCGAGACGTACACAAAGCACTTTATAACAATCATAAAATGCCCGCTGGATTTACAGATACAGATGTACTTAATATCTTAAAAGATTTAACAGGACGTGATTATTCAAGCTGGTGGCAAGAAAATGTAGAGTCGCCTGCAAGTATTAACTTTGACGACTTACTTACTAAAGTAGGTTTAAAGTTTGAGCGTCCTGAAAAAGCAAAAGCACTTGCAAGTATTGATGCTACCGCTAAAAACACGGGTGAATTACTGACGTTAAGTTATGTACGCCGTGGTGGCAGTGCGTGGAAAGCGGGTTTAACTACCGATGATAAAATTGTCGCTATAAACAAACATCACGTAGGTAAAGATTTAAAAACCAGCCTAGAAACGTTTAAGGCAGGCGACAAAGTAACTGTTGACTATCTTCGTCGCGATGCACTTGAAAGCTTAACATTAGTATTATCAGAAGATTTTGATAAGCCTAAAAAAGTAGTTGCTGATAAAGAGGCAACGCCACAGCAAAAAGCGCTTTTCAAAGCATGGATTGGTGTGGAACATCCAAATGATGTGACAAAAAAATAAATTCAGTTTTTATAGAGTTTAAATAAAGTTAACAATTATTAAAAAAGAGCTTCGGCTCTTTTTTTGTTTTGTATAATGGCGTATATAATGTACATGGAAATTTAATATTAAAATTAAATTTAATTATTATTTGGTATTTTTTATTACTGAATAAAATTACTTATGGATATATCCTCAAAATGAAATTAGACGACGTTGCTTCAGACTTAACCAACCAATTTGTAATTAACGACTATTTGCATGCGGTAAATGTAATTTCTGTTCAAGGTTATGACAATGAACGTCGTGTTATTTATTGGAATGAAGGCAGTGAGCGACTTTACGGATACACAAAAGAAGAAGCCATAGGGCAAAAAATAGAAGACCTTATAATTCCAGAGCCGATGTGTGAATTTGTAATTGACGCACACAGTGATTGGGTAGAAAAAGACATAGAAATTCCAGCATCCGAAATTACCCTAAAAGGTAAAGATGGCGAAAGTGTATCTGTTTTTTCTAGCCATGTTATGCTTACAAATCAATATAATACAAAACAAATGTATTGCATTGATATTGACTTATCTGAGGTTAAAAAGGCACAAGCAGATGCATCATTTAATGAGGATATGCTAAAAACTATTTTTGAGGCAATTCCTGACTTATTTTTCTTGATGGAAAATGATGGAACTATTATTGAGTATCATGCCAGTAATGAAACAGATCTCTACACCAAGCCCAAGCAATTTATTGGTAAAAAAATGGGTGATGTACTCCCGCGCGATGTAGCCGAAAAATTTGAAACCTATATCAGCCTCGTATTAGAAAAAGAGCAGATGATGAGCTTTAAATACGAGCTAGCTTTGCCCCATGGGCTCGTTTTTTTTGAAGCAAGAATAAATAAAATAACAGAACATAATCAGTTAATGGTTATTATTCGAGATATTACAGAACAGCATAAATCAGATGAACTAATTAGACATCAAGCGTATTACGATAGTCTAACTTTACTTCCAAATCGTTTTTTAGCACTTGATCGTTTGTCGCAATTACTTATTGAAGCACAAAGAAATAACGAAAAAGCAGCGGTACTGTTTTTGGATTTAGATGATTTTAAAAAAATAAATGATTCGTTAGGCCATGAAACAGGAGACAAACTTTTAATTGAATCAGCGCAAAGGCTACAAGAGGCATTGCGAAAAGACGACACGGTAGGGCGCCTAGGTGGAGATGAGTTTATCGTATTACTGCGAGGTATAACTGATCACCATGCAGCGCTAAAAATTACTGAAAAACTGGTCAATAACTTTAGAGCCCCTTTTAAAATAGAGGGCCGGGAACACATACTAACAGCAAGTATTGGTGTAGCCATATACCCAGAAAATGGTACAACCGTTGCTGATTTATTACGAAATGCTGACACCGCAATGTATCAAGCAAAATCATATGGTCGTAATACTTATTCATTTTTTACTAAAAAAATGAATGTAATTATTCAGCGCCGACTAGTAATAGAAGAGCAGATGCGTGGCGCCCTTGAACGTAATGAATTTGAGTTATTCTACCAGCCCCAATTTGACGCCAAAAATAAACACATCATTGGTGCAGAAGCGTTATTACGCTGGCATAACTCTGTGCTAGGTAATGTAACACCCGATGAGTTTATACCTATTGCCGAAAATACAGGATTAATTGTACCCATTGGCAAGTTTGTAATTAGCCAAGCATTAGATTTTTTAAACACATGGCAAAGTACTTGTAAACGCACACAGCAATACACCATGGCTGTTAACTTATCTCCTCGCCAATTTAGGGACGTAGGGCTGCTCAGTTTTATTCAAAACTCATTGAGTGAAGCAAACGTAAATCCCGAAAATTTAGAGCTTGAAATAACTGAGGGAGTGCTGATGAGTTGCCACACTAATGTTGTTGATATACTGACTGAAATAACAGCATTAGGCATTAACTTATCAATGGATGACTTTGGTACAGGTTATTCATCGTTAAGTTATTTGAGAGAATACCCTTTTAATGTACTCAAAATAGATAGAAGTTTTATTGACGGTATTGTACTAAACAATGAAGATTGTAATCTCGTAAAGGCAATTATTGCCATGTCACACAGTTTAGGGCTGACAGTGGTAGCCGAAGGCGTAGAAACAAAAGAGCAGCTTACTTTATTGAACAAATTAGGCTGTGATTTTATGCAAGGTTTTTACTTTAGCAAACCAATACCAGCAAAACAGTTTCTTGATTTTTCGATGAATTTTGATAAAAAGTAAGATTTAACACTCGATTGTAACAAATCATTGCACGGCTATTGACCTCATTAGCTACTGACGAGTAACCTGTTATAGAAACAAATAAAAAGGATTCTATAATGCGTTTAAAACCTCTTGTAGCTACATTAGTAGCCACATTTTCTTTATCACTTGCGAGTAGTGCCATAGCCGACGAAGGCATGTGGCAACCACACCAACTTCCTGAGTTAGAATCAATTTTAAAAGCCAAAGGGCTTGAAATTGATGTTGAATCTATTTCTAAATTAACCGAATTCCCAATGAATGCGGTAATTAGCCTAGGTGGCTGTACAGCATCGTTTGTATCGCCTAAGGGTTTAGTTGTGTCAAACCATCACTGTGTTTATGGCTCGGTGCAATACAATTCAACACCTGAAAACAACATTTTAGAAAATGGCTTTTTAGCTAAAAGTCCTGCTGAGGATTTACCAGCAACGCCGGGTTCACGCGTATACGTCACAGAAACAGTTACTAATGTGACTGATAAAGTTAATAAAGGTATCGAAAAATTAAGCGGTAAAGCACGCTACGACGCAATAGTAAAAAACGAAAAAGCGCTAGTAGCCCAGTGTGAAGCCGACGAAAGCTATCGTTGTAACGTGTATTCGTTTCATGGTGGCTTAGAGTTTTACCTAATTAAGTCACTTGAAATTAAAGACGTACGTTTATCTTATGCACCGGCTATGGGCGTAGGTAACTACGGTGGCGATATAGATAACTGGATGTGGCCGCGCCATACTGGCGACTTTGGTTTTTACCGTGCTTACGTAGGCAAAGATGGTAAACCAGCAGAATACAGCGAAGACAACGTACCTTACGTACCAGACTCTTACCTAAAGGTAAGTGCCAAAGGCGTGCAAGAAGGCGACTTTGTAATGGTTACAGGCTACCCAGGGCGTACTAACCGCTACCGTATAGCAACAGAGGTAGATAACGTATTTAACGACAGCTACCCTAAAGCACGCGTTCATAACTCAAAATACGTGTCGCTTATTGAAGAAAACTCAGAAGACGGCAGTAAAGCGCGTATTGCTTACGAAAGCACCATTGCAGGTTATAACAACTATATTAAAAACTATGGTTCGATGATCGAAAGCTTCAAAAAAGGCACTATGCTTGAGCGCAAAAAACAGTTTGAGCAAGAGTTAACACAATGGATCAATAGCGATGGTGAGCGTAAAGAGCAATACGGAAGCGTATTAGGTGAGCTATCTGAGCTAATTGCACAATCACAAGAGCACAGTGAACGCGACCGAATGTTAGGTTATGTACATCGCTCACAGATGATCAGCACAGCACGACGTTTATACCGCTTAGCTTATGAAAAGCAAAAGCCAAATAGCGAACGTGAATCTGGTTATCAAGAACGTGACTTACCTCGCATTAAAGCAGGGCTTGAGCGCATGACGCGCCGTTATGATAGCAAAGTAGACAAAGCTATTTTACTGCACTTTTTAGAACTGTATGCAGCACTTCCAAAAGAAGAGCGTTTTAGCGAGGTTGATAACGTATTTAAAGTACAAAATGGGTTTGATAAAGCAACCCAAAGCGCGTTACTTGATAGCATGTATGAGCAGTCAAGACTCGATAATGCCACTGTTCGCAATTCATTATTTGAACAATTGTTTAGCCAGCTAAATCAAAGCCAAGACCCATTTGTGCAGTACGCTAAAGCAATATTTAAAGTAATGAAAGCAGAGGAAGATAAATCAAAAGCACTTGCAGGTAAATTACAAGCGGCTCGCCCTGAGCTAATGAGCGCAATAATTGCGTTTAACAAAGCTAAAAACAAACCTGTATACGCTGATGCCAACAGCACACTACGAGTAACCTATGGCACTGTAGGCGGCTATTCACCTCAAGACGGCTTGGTAGCAACACCTTTTACATCGCTTGAAGGGTTACTAGCTAAAAACACCGATGTTGACCCATTTAATGCACCTAAAAAGTTACAAGAGCAAATTAAAGCCAAGCTTTACGGTGATTACACGGGCGGCATGAATACAGTACCTGTTAACTTTTTATCAAATGTAGACACTACCGGTGGTAACTCAGGTTCGCCAACACTTAACGGCAAAGCAGAGCTTGTTGGTTTACTGTTTGACGGTGTTTACGAAAGTATTATTGGTGACTGGGATTACAACCCTGAGCTTAATCGCTCTATCCACGTTGATTCGCGCTACATGCTGTGGGTAATGGATAAAGTAGATAATGCACAAAACTTGTTAGACGAAATGACAATCGTGAAATAGGTAATTAGTGAGATAAGAGAAGGGCGCTTACCGTAAAGGAAGCGCCTTTTTTATTAATCATAATGGGTTACGGTTTGTATACGTCAGTAGCATAACTTAGTTTTGCTAAGCACGCTTCTCTTCATCGCGAAGTGTTAAAACTTCGAAGCCCGTTTCTGTTACTAGAACGGTATGTTCCCACTGAGCAGAAAGTTTCTTGTCTTTTGTTACGACTGTCCATCCATCTTTTTTAGTTTTTACCTTCTTGGAACCTTGGTTGATCATAGGCTCTATAGTAAAGGTCATACCTGCTTCAAGTACTAACCCTGTATGAGGTTTACCATAATGCAAAACTTGCGGCTCTTCATGCATTTCTTTACCAATACCATGACCGCAATATTCACGTACTACACTATAACCAGAAGATTCAGCGTGCTTTTGAATAGCATAGCCAATATCACCAAGCGTTGCTTTTGGCTTTACCACCTTAATACCTTCCCACATAGCATCATAAGTCGTTTTAACCAATCGTTTGGCTTCTGAGCTTGTCGCTGCAAAAGTATACATTTTACTTGAATCACTGATATAACCATTTTTCTCTAAGGTAATATCAATATTTAAAATATCTTTGTTTTTTAATTTATAAATATTATTGGGTACACCATGGCACACTACGTCATTAACAGATGAGTTCAATGAATACCGATAGCCATATTGGCCTTTACTGGCAGGACGAGCATGTAACACATTGGTAATATAGCTTTCTACTTTAGTGTCTATATCTAACGTAGTTATGCCCTCGCAAATAAAATCATCAAGCATTTTAAATACCTGAGCTAAAAGCTTTCCTGATTCTCTCATCAGCTCAATTTCTGCATCAGTCTTTATTGTTGCTTTACTCATGCAAAAGATCCTGAATAGTAAGCTTTTCTTTTATGAGTTGTTTTTTAATTATTTCATGGTAGGTAAGTGTCGGATTTAACTCAGCAAGCATGCCTATTTTAATCCAAAACTCTGCTTGTGAATTGATAGATCTGGACATGATATTACTCGATTTTCTAATTTCTTCATGCAGCCCATCTGATATTTTCACTATTCCCATTATATATACCGTATATGATTTATGCATGTATCGTATATAATGAAAACATGGATGTCAACTTGGAGGTCTTACAATCAAAAGTGTATTTCTCGGCCACTTCACAAGAAAAATGATTAATAAGTAATACTTTATGTTTGCATTGAATTATATAAGCAATCCTTTTAAACTGCATTGGGGCAGCTGATAAATTTAACGGGTTATGATATGAGATTGAATGTGACAAGAAGTGCGACTAGTATTTTATATAGCGCTATTTTGTATTTTCACTGTATTATTTTTGCACTAGGAATGGTTGAATCTACTTTTTCTGGGTATGAATTAATGAAGGTGATAAGCCCCACGACGGCAATAATTTCACTGTTAATTGCAGGCGTTTTAGCAACCATAAAAAAAGTAAGTCTATATGCAAAGAAGTATTGCATCGCAATAGCTACAGTTGCTGCATTGTGTTTTCTATTTATTCAGTTTTCTTTTTTATTTCATATGCAGGTTAATTTCGATCTGGGAAGCCTTGATAACAAGCCATTTACTTTATCATTGTACGCCATTTTTATGTTTACTTGTTTTTCAGCAATTACTATCAAAGCTTTTCATAAAAATATAAAAATAAATGAAATGAAAAAAATAAAATTAGTCGTATTTATAGTTGTATTAATCGGTTCAACTGTGTGGCATCAGTCATCTTTGAATCTAGTCAGAACCCAAGATGCTAATGCAAGAGAAAAAATACACTTATTAGAAACAATGATAAACCGCTCTTTGGCTTCACAGAAAAAAGCTCTAGCTAGAATAAAGACTAGAGTAGAAAAAGTTAGTTTTGAAGATTTTATGCGTCTAATTAATATAGACTCAAAAAATTACATTAGTGATTATAATATAATCAAAGGTGTTTTAGTTCTTGATAATGAATTAAATTATATTTCAGGCGATAATTTTTCTAGCAGTTTTTACTTAAATGGAATGCTAGAAAAACCTACAATAAAATTATGGCTTAAAAGAGATATAGAGGAAGTCCAATTTGCAGCTAACTCATTAACTCTAGACTCCGATATACCAATTTTAATGTTTTTAGCTCCTGTTAAACTTGCGAATCAAAGTCGTTTTTATATATTAAATTTACTAGATATGAACTTATTATTAGAGAAAAGTTATTTAAAATATCTTAGTCGGTATGATACATATTTAGAATTAACTCCAAATGTATACTTTTCAGTAGATTATAAAAATAAAACTCAGTCTGATTTAAACAAGCTAACTAGCCGTTATAACCATTTTATCACTGAAAAAATAAATGTGATGGGTTTAGTTGAACATAATGTCTATACCTTTATCAATGACTATGAAGCAATACACATTGATACCATAATTGATCAATTAATATTATGGTTTACGTTTCTATTTATATTTATTTTTGTACTGGTAGCTGATTCATCAAGAGCCTTAGAGTTTAGTACAAAGCATGATGAATTAACTGGTTTACTGAGATTGAAAGCTTTGGAAGAAGAGTTTCTGCAGCTTAGCTCGGTTAGAGGATATAGTAATTTTGCAACTGTAATAGTTAAACTAGATTTTTATGAAGAGATACATAACTCTTTAGGTTATGAAATCAGTGATAAAATTCTGAAAAAAGCTTCTGAAAGAATAAGTATAAATGTTGACAACCGAGTATTAATTTCTAAGGGAATTAACGATAGCTTTGTTTTATATTTTACAGATACTACACCAGCTATCCTTGAGCAAAAAATTGAGGCTCTAATACTCGATTTATCTAAAGCGTACTGTATAGACACATTTGACTTCAATCTTACTGCAAGTGCTGGAGTGGTATTTTATCAAACCCCCGAATTATTTAATTTTAAGCTTAACCTTCAGCAAGCAAATATAGCCCTTGAAAAATCTACAGAGCTTGGAGGGAATCAAATACACTTTTATCAACAAATAATGGATGATAAGCACAGCGAAAAAATTATTATCCGAAATAATTTACACACGGCTCTAAAGAACAACGAATTAGAAGTGTTCTACCAACCTATACATAACTTGAATGGGAACCAAATTGTAGGTGTTGAAGCGCTAGTTAGGTGGTGTTGTAACGGTGAATGGATCTCTCCGGCAAAATTTATCCCTGTAGCAGAAACTACGGGTCAAATAGTTCAAGTAGGTAAACAAGTTTTAAATCAAGTCCTTCACGATATAAAAAAACATTCGCAACTGCAAAATATAACCGTAGCAGTTAATTTTTCAACTAAGCAGATTATTAAAGACAATTTTTCTATCGACTTACTCCATTTACTTACTCAAAATAACATCACATATAAAAATTTCACTGTTGAAGTCACTGAGTCCTCCTTTCAAGAAAAGACATCTATAGAGAAAACATTACTTGAATTAATTAATTCAGGTTTGAATGTTGCTATAGACGATTTTGGGACTGGTTTTTCAAGTTTGTCATATCTTGCTAATCAGCCCGCGAACATTATTAAAATTGATCGAGAGTTTACTCTTGGAGCGGATAAAGATACGAAAGAACGAAAGCTTTTAGATACCATTATCAAAGTTTGTTATGACTTAGGCAAGAAAGTGGTAGTAGAGGGGGTAGAAGATGGAAAGCTAATTACACACTTATCTAGATATAAAGGTATTAGGATTCAAGGATACTTTTTCTCAAAGCCGCTTCCTGTTGACCAACTTATTGAATATATTCGAGCCATACAATACAAATAATATTAGTAATTTATGTTGTCCTCTAAAGTTTCTAATACATATTTCGATTAAGCTTGTTTTATTTAGTGCTTAATACTAATTCATTAAATATAACCTTAAAATAACTTACTACCTAATGGAAGAACACAGCCATATAAAGTTTTTTTATATGGTTTTTCTAAAAAGTTCAAAAGAACATAATCCTTGAACTCATAGCTATTATCCCCCTTTAACTTAAATCAAATCACCTTAACACCCTTAAATATATTTCATGTACATTTTATAACCAAGAAGTGCTAGGTTAGTGGTAAATTAATTGAAGGAAATAATTATGAAATTAGAGTCATTAGCACTGCACCACGGTTACGAATCTGAGCCTACGACCAAATCGGCAGCCGT
Source organism: Pseudoalteromonas sp. SR44-2 (assembly GCF_014163745.1). NCBI lineage: Bacteria > Pseudomonadati > Pseudomonadota > Gammaproteobacteria > Alteromonadales > Pseudoalteromonadaceae > Pseudoalteromonas > Pseudoalteromonas sp. SR44-2. The sequence goes on from NZ_JACJDW010000001.1 coordinate 82,581, forward strand.
GCCTATTTATCACACTTCTTCTTATACATTTGACAACACGCAGCATGGCGCTGATTTATTCGATTTAAAAGTACCTGGAAATATTTACACCCGCATAATGAACCCAACCAATGCCGTACTTGAACAACGTATTGCCGCGATGGAAGGGGGCATTGGTGGGCTGGCTGTTGCCTCTGGGATGGCTGCTATTACGTATGCTATTCAATGTTTGTGTGAAGTCGGTACTAACATTGTAAGCACCAGCCAAGTATATGGTGGCACGTATAACTTATTTGCTCATACACTACCTAGGCAAGGTATTGAAGCACGCATGATTAAAGCCGATGACTTTACCGCGTTCGAGAATGCAATTGACGACAACACCCGCGCTGTTTTTTGTGAATCTATTGGTAATCCTGCAGGTAATATTGTTGATATTGAACGTTTAGCACGTATTGCACACAGCAAAGGTGTGCCGCTTATTGTTGATAATACCGTGGCTACGCCGTATTTATGCCGCCCATTTGAGCTGGGCGCCGATATAGTGGTACACTCACTTACAAAGTATATAAACGGGCACGGTACTGCTATTGGCGGCATGATTGTCGACTCAGGTAAATTTGATTGGAAAGCGAATGCCACGCGCTTTGCAATGATGAACGAGCCCGATCCGTCGTATCACAATGTGGTTTATACCGAAGCTTTTGCTGAAGCTGCATTTATTGGACGTTGTAGAGTAGTGCCACTTAGAAATACTGGCGCAGCGCTTGCGCCTAAAAACGCATCTGACATTTTAATTGGCCTTGAAACCTTAGGCTTAAGAATGGATCGCCACTGCGAGAATGCACAGCAGCTAGCTGAGTATTTAGAAAATCATCCAAAAGTGCTTTGGGTTAATTACGCAGGGCTTAAATCAAGCCCGTATAACGAAATGAGCCAAAAAATTACCAGTGGTAAAGCATCGGGTATTTTAAGCTTTGGTATTGCTGGTGGCCTAGAAGCGGGTACTCGTTTTATTGATGCGCTAAACATGATTTTACGCTTAGTTAATATTGGCGATGCCAAGTCGCTTGCGTGCCATCCTGCGTCAACTACACACCGCCAACTAAATGATGAAGAGCTTGCTAATGCGGGTGTAAGTCGCGATTTAATCCGTTTGTCAGTCGGAATTGAAAACATTGCTGACATAATTGCCGATGTAAGCCAAGCGCTCGATAAGGCTTAAATTAAATTATTTAGAAATGCTTGTTCAACTTTACTGTAAATACAGTATCGTTGGTTAAAAAGGTTTAGGTTTTCTAAACCTTTTTAACCAATCATTTAGCAACAGTTTAAATACAGGCGGTAGGCTAAATATTTATTATTTTAACTTAAATAAAAATGGCTAAAAGTAGTGATTTTTCACAATAGTTGGTATGTTACAAGTAACATTTTATTTAATTGTGTGTGATGAAAAAAAACAAACGTTCTTCTCTTCAAGATATTGCCGATGCGGTTGGTGTAACCAAAATGACGGTGAGTCGTTATTTACGTAATCCGGAAAAAGTATCAGAGTCTACTCGCACTAAAATTAGTGCAGCTATTGATACGCTAGGTTACATTGCAAATAAAGCCCCTGATTTACTCTCTAATGCTAAAAGCTACTCTATTGGTGTACTAGTCCCATCGTTAACGAATCACGTGTTTGCTCAAGTTATAAAAGGCATTGAAGATGTAACAGGGCCTGCAGGGTATCAAACAATGTTAGCCCATTATGGTTATAACCCTGAAATTGAAGAAAAACGGGTTGAGTATCTATTGTCGTATCACGTTGATGGTTTAATTTTATCAGAAACCACACACACAGACAGAACGCTAAAAATGATTGAAACGTCAGGCGTACCTGTGATTGAAATAATGGATACGCATCACTCTCCTATGCAGCAAGCGATTGGTTTTGATAACGTTAAAGCCGCTTTTGATATGACGACGGCACTTTTAAATAAAGGCTATCGCAATATTGTTTATATAGGTGCAAGGCTCGATGTACGAACACGCCTAAAATTTCAAGGTTATTCAGATGCTATGTTAGCTAAAGGCTTTACGCCTAAAAGTGTGATGACTGATCAAGCTTCATCTTATAGTTTAGGCGCCGAACTTTTACAAAAAGCGCGTACTGACTACCCAAATACTGACTGTTTGTTTTGTACTAATGATGATTTAGCAATTGGGGCTATTTTTGAATGCCAGCGAAACAACATTTTAGTGCCTAGCCAAATGGGGGTTGTGGGTTTTCATGGTCATGATATTGGCCAAGCAATGGTGCCTCAATTAGCAAGTGTGATCACCCCTCGTTATCAGATAGGTAATGTTGCGGGAAGAGAGTTGTTGAGCCGGATTAATTCCGATTTGGATACTAGCATGAATTATAAGCAAGTAATTGATACTGGTTATATAGTTCATCTAGGTGAGAGTGTTTAAATACTTAAATTACCTGAGCCTAAATAACAAAAGGCTCAGGTAATTTTTATATGTGTGATGATAAATCTACGTACTGTAAATTTACAAAAACAGAGAAATAATCATAGCGACAAGTGCGCCAACAGTACCAATAATGGTTTCCATAACTGTCCATGTTTTAAGAGTTTGCATTTCGCTCAAACCGAGATAGCGACTCGCTAACCAAAATCCTGAGTCGTTTACATGGGAGAGCACAATAGAGCCCCCACCAATAGCGATGGTGACAGCGGCAAGCTGCGCTCCATCAAGGCCTAAAGGCTGAAGCATTGGAATAATTAAGCCACACGCTGTAAGCATAGCTACAGTCGCAGAGCCTTGAATAACCCGCACAGCGGCTGATAATACAAAAGCGAGTATTACAATCGGTAAGCCTGAGCCAGCTAAGTAATTACCTAGTGCCGTACCTACTCCTGAATCAACTAATACTTGTTTAAATACCCCACCGGCACCAGTGACAAGAATAATAATTCCTGCAGGTTGTAAGGCACTACCACAAATTTCCATGATTCTAGCATTAGGGACACCGCGCCTTGCACCGAGCAAATAAAATGCCATTAGGCAGGCAACTAAAATTGCTGTAAATGGATGACCTATAAAGGCTAACCAATTATATAAATCAGAGTCTTTTTCAACAAAGCGGCTACCAATAGTATTTAAACTAATCATAATTAACGGCAGAGCAATTAAACCTAATGCTAATCCAAAACTAGGCGCGCCTTTACCAACTCTTTGGTTATCGTCGATTTGTTCGTGTTTTGGGAGTTCTACATGAATAGATTTAGAAATAATAGAGCCCCAAATTGGACCTCCTATAATCATTGCCGGTATGGCAGCAATAAGGCCAAATAAAATCATATAACCATAGTCAGCGCCTAATTGAGAGGCAACCAAAATCGGCCCTGGCGCAGGAATAAGAAACGCCTGACAAGACGCTATTCCAGCAAGTAGCCCAATACCAATTTTAACAACGCTACCACCGCCTTTTCTTACCACAGCAAAAACAATACCGATTAAAAGTACAACGGCTACATCAAAAAAGAGGGGGAGGGCACAAATAAAGCCCGTAAAGGTAAGCGCCCAATTAGCGTTTTTTTCTCCAAAACGGTGTAAAAGTGTGTGGGCAATACGATCCAGCGCGCCGGTTTCTTCCATTACTTTGCCAAACATGGCGCCTAAAGCGACCACCACCGCTACAAAGCCAAGTGTTCCGGCCATTCCTTTTTGAATTGTAGCGGCAATTATTTCTGGGCTCATTCCTGAGAATAACCCTGCAATCATAGAAACAAGGATCAAAGAGACGACAGCATGTAGTCGTACTTTCATTACTAAAAAAAGCAATAAAAATATGGAGCCTACCGCTGTTAGTATTAATGATAAATCTGACATTTTTCCCTACTTATATTCAGTGTGAATTATGATGTTTAGTGTGTGTTTAACTTCACTTTCGTATTTGTTACGGGTAACATGTTACCCGTAACTCAATATAATATATACATTGAAAATAATTAATTATTAAATTAAGGCGAGGGGAAATACATGAGTAACACAAATGTAGGTCGTATTTATATTGTAATGGGGGTTTCAAGCACAGGAAAGTCAAGTGTGGGTGATGCATTAGCAAAGCGCATTGGCGCTAAATTTATCGACGGAGACGACTTACATCCCAAGGCTAATATATTAAAAATGTCATCTGGGCAGCCTTTAAATGATGCTGATCGTGTGCCTTGGCTCGAAAGAATACGTGATGCTGCATTTAGCATTGAAAAGAAAAATGAAGTCGCGGTAATAGTCTGCTCAGCATTAAAAAAGAAATACCGAGAACAAATATGTGATGGAAATACAGGCATTACCTTTTTACATCTTTTTGGTGATTTTGAGCTGGTTAAAAGCCGTATGCAGGACAGAAAAGGACATTTTATGCCTGTTGATTTACTCAAAAGCCAATTTGAAGCGCTAGAAGTTCCAAAAGAAGATGAGCCCAATGTTATAAATATAGATATTAATAACTCATTTGAGCAAGTAGTCGAAAGCTGTATTAGCGCAACTAAATGAATAGCCACAACAAGTAAAAAGTTTTTAGTTAATCAATTAACTGTTACTTTTAACATTTAAAGGCTTTATTTGTTATGAGTTAGCGTCTGCTCGTGGTGTTTCTAAAATCGCTTTTTTTTCATCTTCAGATAATATTATCCAATCAAAAATTTCTTCGTTAGTACGCCCACAACCGGTGCAGTAACCGCTGCGCCTTTCGCATATTCCTAGGCAATCAGTTTTAAATTTAGATTGTTTTTTGTTTTGATTTAATTGGCGCATATTAAAGTCCTAGTGGTGGTGCAATTTCAAAGCGAGAAGAAAACCCGTTACCTTCTTGATTAGTAGCAAGTGTAATGACTGGGGTTTTAGTATCAAGTACAAAGGTGCTGTAAATTGAACTTGCTGTTTCTTTTTGGCTTTCCAACCAACCTGTTTTGGTTAAGCATTGGCGTAATTGCTTAGCCAGTTTTTGATGAGACTTTATTGTTTGCGTTTGTGTTTTAACAGGTGTTTGGCATTGGTAGCTTGCTTGCTCTGACTTATTTAAAGTAACCGTACAGTTTGCTCCAATCATATGAGCACTAGTACGCCATTGATTAGTAAACTGGTTATTTACTTTATCTGTTTTGATTGAATTAAAACCAGACTCATAACTGCTTATAAGGTTATTTATGGTGCTGCATTCATCGAGTGTTACTGTGGTTTTTACAGACTGATTCGTTGTAGTAGTAGTGGTTGTTGTAGTTGTAGTCTGATTAGTTTTGCTGGTACAGCCCGCTAAAATAAACGCGACAATAGAAGGAATAATATAGTTTTTCATAGTTCACAGTAACCGATTAATTTAGCCACGCACTATATCACACGTGATTTACTGTAAAAATAAAAAGGCCCATATAAATATGAGCCTCTTTGTTAGTTACAACTAATGCTATTTATGGCGACCTTGCAAGCATTTAACTACATCTTCAAGGGCTAAGCCTTGGCGTTGTAGCAATACTGTCAGGTGATAAATTAAATCAGCAGATTCGTTTGTTAGCTCATCGTTATCGTGTTTCATAGCGGCAAGGGCAACTTCTACGCCTTCTTCACCTACTTTTTGACAACTACGGCTTAAGTCTTTTGCAAATAATGAGGCAGTGTAGCTTTTTTCAGGGTCGTCATTTTTACGCGCAACAATCACATCTTCTAACTGTGCTAAAAAGCTTAAACTTGGTTTTGCTTCATCACCAAAACAGCTTTGTGTGCCTAAATGGCACGTAGGGCCTTCTGGGTTGGCAAGTACTAAAATTGAATCGTAGTCACAATCGGTATGCACAGATACTACGTTTAAGTAGTTTTCTGATGACTCGCCTTTAGTCCATAAACGCGATTTTGAACGCGAGTAAAACGTTACCTTATTGGTATCAAGGGTAACAGCGAGTGCTTCGCTGTTCATAAAGCCTTGCATTAAAATAACACCCGAGCGGGCATCTTGAACAATAGCAGGGATCATGTCGCTTTTAGCGAAATCGACTTGAGCTTGGTTTTGTTGTGTTACTTGCATAATCTTGCTGCCACTTGGTTATCTGTTAAAAATTGTTTTAGTTCGCCAATGTTAATCACATTTTTATGAAAAACGCTGGCGGCTAGTGCACCATCTACTTTGCTTTGTTTAAATACATCAACAAAATCTTGCATACTACCTGCACCGCCAGAGGCGATTAAAGGAATGTCACACAGCTCGCGAATTTTACTGAGTTGCTCGTTATCGTAACCGTTACGAACGCCATCTTGGTTCATACAGTTTAATACAATTTCGCCTGCTCCTAAATCTTGTACGCGTTTAACCCATTCTTGTGTTTTATAACGCGTACGGCTTGATGCATTAGGATCGCCGGTTAATTGGTAAACTAAATACTCGCCGGTAATTTCATCAAAAAAGCTATCAATACCTACAACAACACATTGCTTACCAAACTCATCGTGTAATTCTTTAATAAGTTCAGGACGCGCAATAGCAGGGCTGTTAATGCTTATTTTATCAGCACCGCGCTCAAGTACCCGCGCTGCATCAGCCACTGATTTAATACCGCCCGCTACACAAAATGGAATGTCGATATTGCGTGCAATGCTCTCTACCCAGTTTACATCAAGTAGGCGTTTTTCAACGCTTGCGCTGATTTCGTAAAAAACTAGTTCATCGGCGCCAGCTTCGCTATAGGCTTTAGCCATTGTTAAAATATCGCCAACTATTTCATGGCCTTTAAACTTAACGCCTTTAACTACTTGGCCGTCTTTAACGTCTAAACACGGGATTATGCGTTTTGATAACATGCCAATGCCTCCTCAACGCTAAATGCGCCATCAAGCAATGATTTACCTAAAATAACGCCGCCCACACCAAGCTCTTTAAGCTTTTTAATGTCATCTAGTGAGCTTACGCCACCTGAGGCTTGCACTTTAATTGTGCTGTTATGGCGAGTTAGATCTTCGTAAAGCTCAAACGATGGACCCGTCATCGTGCCATCCTTACTGATGTCCGTACATAAAAAATCAATAACACCTAAGCTTACATAAAAATCTACCAGCTCAAGTAAACCAAATTCAGATTCACTTAACCAACCGTGCGTAGCAGGTGCCCAGCCCGTGGCTGTTTTATTTACATCAAGAGCAATTACAAAATGCTCTGCACCAAATTGCTCAATCCAGGCTTTTACTTGTTCGCGTTTTTCTACTGCCATTGAACCAATAACAACTTGGTTTGCACCGGCTTTTAGCCAATCACTTACATCTTGCTCTGAGCGAATACCGCCGCCCACTTGATACGGTACATTAAGTGCTTTGGTTGCAGCTTGAATATGTTTCCACTGCTTTTTACTTGGATCGCGTGCACCTTCTAAATCCACAAGGTGTAGTTTACCTGCGCCACTGTCGGCGTATTCTTTTAAACGCGCGCCAAGTTCGAAAGGGTAAAACTGTGCTGTGTCGTATTTACCTTGGTACAAGCGCACAATTTGATTTTGTAATACGTCTAATGCTGGAATAATCACAAATAATCTCTTTTTTGTTAGTTAATGGGCAGCTTATAACTGCCAATCAACAAAATTTTGTAATAAACGTGCGCCAACTTTTGCGCTGCGCTCTGGGTGAAATTGCATGCCTGCGTAATTGTCTTTAGCAACAATGGCTGAAAAGGTTTGACCATATTCGCCGCTCACTAGTGTGGCGTCGTTGACGGTGTGCGCAAAGCTGTGAACAAAATACACTTGCTCATCAAGCGTTAGCCCTTTAGTTAATGCATGCTCTTTGTTAACGCTTAAGTTATTCCAACCCATATGCGGCGACGTTAAATTGCCTACATCAAGCGCTTTTACTTGCCCTGGTATTTTACCTAGGCACTGTACGTTACCTTCTTCGGTGCTTTCGCACAGTAACTGCATACCTAAACAAATGCCCATAAGCGGGCGCTGGTATTCATTTATAGCTTGTTGCCAGCCGTTATCTACTAGGCGTTTCATAGCAACCGACGCGTGACCTACACCTGGCAATATAGCGCGCTCAAAACCCGCTAATTGCTCTGGTGAAGTAATAACTGTTGGCGTTTGGCCTAAGCGTTCAAACGCAAAGCGTACTGAATTTATATTGGCACAACCGGTATTAATTATGGCAATCATAAACATCCCTTAGAGCTGGCTGTTTGTTGGGTCGTGTCTTGTGCCACTGCCATACGAAGAGCACGTGAAAACGCCTTAAATAAGCCTTCTACTTGGTGATGACAGTTACCGTCGCTTACCGATAAAATAAGGCTAATAGCGGCGTTATCACTCAAGCTTTTGAAAAAGTGCTCAACCATTTGCACGTCTAAGTCGCCTGCTTTTTCGCGGCTAAAGTTAGCGTTTAATACAAATGATGCACGGCCCGATAAATCAATTTGTGCTTCAGCTTTACACTCGTCCATAGGGAGCGCAAAACCATAGCGTGCAATTTGCGATTTAGTGCCAAGCGCTTGTTTAAGTGCGACACCAAGAGCAATACCAATGTCTTCAACAAGGTGGTGCTCGTCTATGTGTAAATCGCCTTTGGCTTTAATGTTTAAACCAATGTTTGCGTGGGTGCGAATTTGATCAAGCATGTGATCAAAAAAGCCAAGTCCGGTGTCTATGCTGCCATTTTTAGTTTGATCTAGGTTTATGGCTACATCAATTTGGGTTTCTTTAGTGTTGCGTGTAACACGACCTTCGCGGTTTGCGGTAGTCAATTTTGTCACTATCGCACTCCAATCGCCTTCGTATAAAATACCTTCACAACATAAGTTTTGAGCAAGGCCAATATCGGTCTGGCGATCGCCAATAACAAAAGAGCGCGCTAAGTCTACTTTGCCAGAGCGCATAAGCTCGGTAAGTAAGCCCGTTTTAGGTTTACGGCAATCACAGTTTTGCTCGTCAAAGTGTGGGCAAATTAATACTTCGTCAAAGCTAATGCCTTGGCTTTGCATTATGTCCATCATTTTGTCTTGTGCTATGTCAAAATCAGCAGTAGGAAAGCTATCTGTGCCTAAACCATCTTGGTTAGACACCATTACTAAACGGTAACCTGCGGCTTGTAATTGTAATAACGCAGGAATAACACCAGGTAAAAATGCTAGCTTTTCAAGGCTATCTACCTGTTTGTCGGTAATTGGCTCTTCAATAATAGTGCCGTCGCGGTCTATAAATAAATAGGGGTTACTCATGATACTTCGTTTCCTGCTAAAGATGCTGCGGTAGCCGGCGTTTGTAAGCCATCTAACCAAATTTTTACTTGTTCAAGTTCTTGTTCACTGCCAATTGAAATTCGTAGCCAGTCGTCTTCACCGTATAGTGTAAAAGCGCGCATAACCAAACCTTGCTCAAGTGCAATTTTAAAGTAGTTTTTATCGGCTAATTTTAAAGTAACAAAGTTACCTTCACCAGTGAGAATTTTTAATGCAGCAGGGGAGGCGTTTAGCCAATCTACCAACTTAGCTTTTAAGCTATTTAAAATAGTAACTTGGCGGCGCATTGATGTAATTGCATCGGGTGCAATTGCTTGTGCTGCAATATTTGCTACAACACCTGATACCGGATACGGCGCAATGACTTTACGAATTGGCGCTAGTGTTGCTGCTTGTGCAAGCGTAAAGCCCGTTCTGAGCCCTGCTAGCGCAAAGGCTTTAGAAAGCGTACGCAAAACCACTACATTACTAAACTCATTAATAAGTTTTGTGGCGCTTTGCTCTGGGCAAAACTCTATATAGGCTTCGTCAACAATAACCAGTGCTTTACCCATAAGTGCTGTTGAAATCGCTTTTACTTTATCAAGTGGTGTTAGGCTGCCCGTTGGATTATTTGGGTTACAAATAAATACCAGTTTTGAGCTGCCAACAGCTGCAACTATTTCGTCAGCACTGCCATTTAATAATAATTCTTGGGTAAGCGCGTTAATACTAACATTGTGTGTATCGGCGGTAACTTTGTACATACCGTAGGTTGGTAAAAATAGCGCAATACTATCTTTAGCTGGCTCACAGTATGTGCGCACTAAAAGCTCAATGCCTTCATCTGCGCCGCGCGTCATTAATACATTTTCGCTTTCAAGATCTGTATAAGCGGCGTAACGGTCAATAACCAGTTGCGGTTGTGGGTCGGGGTAGCGATTTAAATCCTCAATACTCAGTTCAAGGTTTTTAGCATACGGGCTTTCGTTAGCATTTAGCCACGTAGTACCGGTTAGCTTTTCACTTTTTGCAGAGCTGTATGCAGCAAGGGCTGCAATATTCTTAGGTAATAAGCTAGACGCTTGTGCGCTCTCATTGCTCATTTTTAATTGCCTCTAAACGAATTGAAACCGCATTAGCGTGGGCATCAAGGCCTTCTGCATCTGCAAGTGGTAAAATTGCTTTTGAAAGCTGTGTTAAACCACTTTTAGTAATTGTTTGCACTGTGTATGTACGAAAAAAATCAAGCAAGTTTAAACTCGAGTAAGTTGCACTGTAACCATATGTTGGTAACACGTGGTTAGTACCCGATGCGTAATCGCCTGCAGATTCTGGTGTGTAGTCACCTACAAATACTGAGCCTGCATTTTTAACTTTATCTAGATAAGGTGTTGCAGCGCCTAGTTGTAAAATTAAGTGCTCTGGGCCGTATTGCGCCGATACGTCAAATGCTTGCTCAACTGAATCAACCAAAATAAGTGAAGAATTAGCGAGCGCTTGCTCGGCTGTTTCTTTGCGGCTCAAATTAGCTAATTGGCGTGTAAGTGCCTGCTGAGTTTGTTCTATAATACTTTCGCTGTTACATAGTAAAATAACTTGCGAGTCTGCGCCGTGCTCTGCTTGTGAGAGTAAATCGGCGGCTATAAATTCTGGGTTTGCACGTTCATCTGCAATAACTAATACTTCAGAAGGACCTGCTGGCATATCAATTGCCATACCTGGAATAGTTTGCGCAACGAGCTGTTTAGCCATTGTTACGAAGCTATTACCTGGGCCAAAAATTTTGTTTACTTTAGGAACCGATTCGGTGCCATAAGCCATTGCTGCAATTGCGCCTGCGCCACCACTTTCTATCAAAGTAGTAATGCCACATAACTTAGCTGCATATAAAATAGCAGGGTTAATTGCTTTGTCACCCTGTACCGGCGTAGCAAGTACAACGGTTTTAGCGCCGCTCAACTGTGCTAATACACCTTGCATAATAACCGACGATGGCAGTGGAGCACTGCCACCGGGTACATAAATACCGACTGCTTCGATGGCTTGATATTTCAGTTCACATACAACGCCTGGTTGGGTTGATAATTTAATATCTTTTGGCAACTGCGCTTCGTGAAAACGTTTAACATTTGCATAAGCGGTGTCAATTGCGTATTTAAGCTCAGCACTTAGTGCTTGCTCAGATGCGTTAATTTCATCTAGCGGTACGCGCAAACGTGGGTTAGCTCTATTATCAAACTCTTTGGCCATGCTAAGTAAGGCCTCATCGCCTTGCTCTTTTACATTAGCTAAAATTGTTTTGCATATTGCTTCAACCTTTGCGCTTACAGAAACTGCAGGGCGCATTAGCGCCGCTGCTTGTACTTGTGAAGATTCCTCATTCCAACGAAGCATGGTACTTACTCCATCATTTTTTCAATTGGCATAACTAAAATAGAGTTAGCGCCTAGGGCTTTTAACTGCTCCATTGTTTCCCAAAATAATGTTTCGCTGCTTACCATGTGCAGTGCTACGTATTCCTCATTACCCGCAAGGGCAAGTAGAGTCGGTTGACCAGAACCAGGTAAAATTTCACAAATTTCATCAAGTTTGTTTTTTGGTGCGTGTAGCATGATGTATTTGCTTTCTTTAGCTTGTCTAACACCACGTAGGCGCGGCATAAGCTTATTGATTAGTGCTAGTTTGTCAGCGTCTTGCAGATCTTTATTTTGAATTAAACATGCGTTTGATTCTAAAATTGTATCACCTTGAATTAAGCCGTTAGCTTCAAGTGTTGCGCCAGTAGATACTAAATCACAAATTGCATCAGATAAACCTGCACGTGGTGCTACTTCAACAGAGCCAGTAAGCATTACTGTACTTGCGTTGATGCCTTCGCGCTTTAACCACTGAGTTAAAATTTCTGGGTAGGTAGTTGCAATACGTTTACCTTCAAACCAGCTCTTATCGCGAGCGCCTAGCTCTTGTGGCCATGCAAGTGCAAGACGACAGTAACCAAAATCTAGTTTTGAAAGTTTGTTTACTTCGCTTGGAACACCTTGGCGTTCACGTTCTGCTTGAACTTCTACTAGTACGTTTTCGCCAACAATACCTAAATCACATACACCGTCCATTACTAAACCAGGAATATCGTCATCGCGCACACGTAGTACGTCAATTGGCATATTAGTTGAGTGTGCAATTAAGCGTTGTTCACGAAGGTTAAGTTTAACACCTAACTGTTTTAACAGATCTTGACAATCTTTAGATAGGCGGCCGCCTTTTTGGATGGCGATACGTAGACGATTTGTGTTACTCATTGTTCATTTTCCTTTAATTTAAAAACTAAAAACCCCGAGGGGAACCTCAGGGCGAAAATGAATCAATGTTTTTTGAATCGCCAGAGGTTCCTTTTAGGAATAACCTCTCAGCGAAAGACCTGACAGGTTATTCCGGTGAATGGTGGTGATGATGTACTGTTGTCAGGTTTAAGCGCATTTTTTATCCTATGTAACTGCTCGTTGTTATAGTAACGTTCAGTTGTTATCTGTTTAAATAAATTTCGCATTCATAAAAACATAAACAGCGATATTATGGCAAGTTTTTTTTAGCTTAATTAAAGCATATCTTATAACTGTCGATAATATTAAGAAGGAAAGTGCAATTTTTGCATATATTTGTTTGTTTATTAGCCAAACCAAGCGTTTAGATAATTTAACAGTAAACTAAGGAAGTGTGTATGGATATCATGATTCCTTATTTAGGAAGAATAACCAGGCTAGAAGTTGAGTCAAAAAGTGCTTTTCATATTGCGGGTGTGCAAAGTGGATCGGCCGCTGAAAAAGTGGAGCTAGAGAATAAAAAAAGGCGTGAGTTACAAAAAAAGAAAAAGCTCAATATGCTTGACGACCAAAATAGTAAAAAAAAGTCTAACGTAGATGATGACGAAAACCCCCATTTAGATACATGGGCTTGATAATACCAATTTTACTAAATACATAAGCAATTAACTAAAAAGGCCCTTGCGGGCCTTTTTACTATGTATTTTGCTTATGCCAATTAGCTTAAACTCTTAAGCAGATAGGCATTACTATTGGTTTTTGCTTTTAAATATATAAAAGCTAAATATAGCGAACACGCATACCTGAGCTACAATACCTTGCCATGTTGACTTAATACCAAGCCATGCTATTTCAAAGCTCATTGGTAGCGGGGCAATACCTATTATATCGGCCTCTTGTAATGCAATAACGGCTTTGCCCATAAGCACAAACGAGAGTGCGAATAATAGGTAAGTGGTAATTGCAAAAAACTTAGCAACCGGTAATTTAATTGAGTACTTAATTAATACCCACGTAATAATAGCCAGTATTGCTACAGCTATCGCAAAACCCGATGCAATAGATGAATATTGAGCAGGCGAGCTTTGCGTTAATAAAGACTGATAAAACAATACGGTTTCGAATACTTCTCGGTACACGGCAATAAAAGAAAGCCCCGCTAATCCCCAAAGTGTTCCCGACTCAAGACGCTTATCTATATTGTCTTTTATATATTTTTGCCATTGTTGCGCACTTGTTTTACTGTGCATCCATACGCCAACATACAGTAAGATTACAGCGGCAAACAATGCACCAGCACCTTCCATAACTTCGCGACTTGCACCACTTATTTCTATTAATGTTTGCGCAGCAGCCCATGTTAAGCCACCGGCAATAAGTGCTGTTACCCAACCAATATGTACATATTTAAGCGCATCTTGACGTTTCGTTTTAATAAGCACAGTCATAAGGGCAATAATAACTAAGAGTGCCTCTAAGCCTTCTCGCAGTAATATTATTAAACTAGCAGAAAGTAGAGCGCCATCAGTTAGCTTGGTTTCGTTTAGCATGCTATCTGCTTTAGCGAGTTGTGTTAGTGCGGCATTTACTTTTTCGGCAACGACGGCTGTATCTTTTTCGTTTTTGAATGTTTGGCGTAGGTTCATCAGTTGTACTTCGATGTTTTTACGCAGTGTTTCGTCGTAGGCATTTAAGTTGTTTTCAACAAGCTCAAAGCCATCTAAGTATGCGCTAATTGCTAAATCACTTGCTTGTGAGTAATTGCCTTTAGCATGCGCAGCTTGCGCTGCAAGTAACTGCGTGCGAGTAACTGTTATCGGATTTTTGTTAGCGCTAAATAATAGCTCTGGATTACCACGAAGCCATTTAACGTAATGTGCTTGTGCTTCACTTTGACCTGCCGATAATTGTGCAGGGTTTAGGTTTACAATCTGCGAAGCGGTAATGTTTTGTTCTACATTTTGTGGTTTTTGAACATCTTTAAATGCCAAGCTACCTACATAAAAAGCTAAAGACCATCGTTGTTGTTCATTAAATTGGGTAAAAGCAACCATAGGCGTGTCGTCAATGCCGTTACTTACAGCGTCAAATAACCCCATTAATGAGCGGTTTGTTGCGCGTTCTTCATCGGTAAAGTTGGTAGGCTCTGGCGATAAATTTTTTGCAAGCGGGCCGTCGCCTTGACCACTAGGGCCGTGACACATTGAGCAGTTAGTAGCAAAAAGCGCTTTAGTTTGCTCAACCGGAAGCAGCGATGTAGGTAATGATAGTTGTGGCATAAAGGTAAGCAGCGACTCACGAAGCGCTGAGCTTGCTGCACGTACATTGGCAACACTCGCTTTATTAGCAATCGCTGTATGCAGTGCTTTAGCTTGTGCCTTTACTGTATCAAACTCATTGGTTTGGCTTGATAGCTGTCCAGCTTGTTCAATAATGACGTGCGAAAATTCAGTCATTTCTTGATATTCGTCGGGGTCTAGTATTTCACCATTTCCAACAGCTGCCACGTAATCTACACCTACATACTCTGCAAGCTGTGCAATTTGTTTTATTTTTGTTTGCTCATTAGGTGAGGCCGACACATTAAAGCTTGCCATAGCCATTATAAAAAGCACAAAAAAACAATGAAATTGTCGTTTGCCCAGAGAGACCAAATTTAAAAACACGTGAGAATTATTTTTGGACATTGAAAAGCCCTACAGAGGAAAAGCCAAAATTATAATTGTTTTCATTTGCATTTCAAGCGGATTAATTTAAACAAAGAAGATAAATAAAAAGGATAACAATTTATAAAACTTTAAAGTGTTTTTGTAACACGTGAGTAACAGTAACCAAGTGATTTATATAATAACTTGGTTACTGAGTTGATTGCTCACAAAGCATTTATTACTTTGCTTGCTCAGCTGACTTAATGCTGCTTTGAATAAGCGGCGAAATAGTTAAGCCTTGTACAATAATAGAAAATATAACCACAACGTAGGTAACAATAACGATTAGGTTATGTAGGTCAGAGCCGCCTACAAAAACTTGCTCGCGTGGGATTGCTGCCGCCATTGCCAGTGCAAGACCACCGCGTAGCCCACCCCAGGTTAAAATTTTAACACTGTGTTTATCGTAACTTCTAAAGCGTTTAAAGATAACAAAGGGTGCGCCTACACTAATAAAGCGTGCTAGTAATACTGCAGGTACCATTAGTAAGCCTAAGCCAATTTCCCCGATTGTAATAGGCATAGTCACAATTAGCATACCTATTATTAAAAACAGTAGGGCATTTAAAAAGCTATCGGTTGCATGCCAAAAATCTTTTACGTAACGAGTATCTTCAGGCCCCGTGCGCTCTGTTGCTTTAGTACGAGTAATGTTACCCATTAATATGCCGCTCGTTACCATGGCAAGTGCGCCTGATATTTCCCAAATATTTGCAGCAGCAAAACCTGCGGTAGGAATAGTTAAGGTTATCAATAAGCGAATGTTTACATCGCGGCTGTTAATAATTAAAAAGTGGCCAACCAAAGCGATAACCAAACCAAACGCAATGCCGCCTAGGGCGTCTACAAAAAAGAGTTCTGCTATATCGCCAAATTGTGCATCGGTGCCATAAAAAGCAACCGAAAAAATGGTCGTAAATATTACTAAACCAATACCGTCGTTAAATAGCGACTCACCTTCTACTTGAACTGAGATTCCTTCTGGCGCTCGCATTTGTTTAATAATAGCAAGTACAGCAATAGGGTCGGTTGGGCTAATAAGCGCGCCAAATAATAAACAGTATATAAACGGTACATCAAAGCCAAATAAGGCAAATAGATAAAAACTTAAATAACCGACTATAAAAGTGGAAGCAATAGTAGAAAATAGCACTAGTGCGGTTATTTCCCAGCGCTGTTTACGAAGCGCCATAAGGTTAATTTCCAATGCGCCAGCATAAAGTAAAAATCCGAGCATACCTTTGAGTAATAACTCGTTAAAGTTAATACTGGAAACAATTTGGGTCATGGCTAACGCATTTTGATCGCCTAATAATTTAACGGCAATAATCAATAATAAAGAAATAACAACTGAGCCTGTAGTAATGGCAATTGTAGTTTGCATTTTGAGGATATATTGGTTTGCAAAAGCAATAAAAATTGCAATGGCAGAGAGAAAACAAATGAGATACCAAGCATTCATTGGCTAACCTTACTATTTTTTTAACGACAAACGAAAAAGGGGAGTATAAACGCGGCATATGGTACTCCTGTGCTTTATCTGTGTCACAGTCTTTATGGTTTGATTAGCTATATTTATTATGTCCTGCAGGACATTTAGTTAATTTATAATTTCTATTGTTACGTTTTGTAATGCACTTTTTAATACTAGGTTACTTGGTGCAGGTAGTTGACTAAACCAATATAAAACATTGCTCTAAATAGTCCTTTTCTATTGTCGAAAGCGCTCCTTCTAATATGTACTTAAATGTTTTTAACTGCGTTAATTACCACTCTCTGTTAATCAAAAAATAAAACTCTATTTTTTGTTTTCACCAGCCATTTTTTAAACTTCTTCAATTTTTTCTAATCCTTTTTTAAATACTGGCTAATGTAATTTTAAGTAAATATATGTTTACAAAATGTAAAGTGAGATTTTGATTACTTGTCATTAAATCAGTAACTAACTGTAATTGAATAGTTTAAATTTTAAACTAATACTTTACGTGTAAATTAAATGTTTAATTTTTAAATCTTCAATTTGTAACATATGCTTGATCCTTAATCGGGTACAGGTGGTTCCGGTTAATACAATTCCACTACAAACTAAATATTTTAACGGAGCGTAAACGTGAATTTATCAAAAATCACATTAGCAACTTTTGCTGCTTTAACTTTTGTTCAAGCAACAGATGCAGTAGCTGCGAATAAGAAATACCTAAATCAACAACCGGCTATAAATACTATGGTGCAATCAAACTCTGCATCAATATTATCTACAAGTCCTCAAGAATTGATTGGGTTGAGTGTAAGGAACGAATTAGTTGTATTAAAAGAGTTTACAAGCAATAACGGGGAGGTGACTCGCCGGTATCAACAAACCTACCAGGGGTTACCCGTGATAGGGGATACACTAAGCTTAACATTTAAAAACGGCATGCTAAAAAAAGCGCACGGCGCGGCAGTGTATGACATTGAAGGTGATATAAGCGATGTTAGTGCTAAATTATCAGCTAAACAGGCGATGCTCCAAAGCCAAAATGTGGGTATTGCAGCAAAAACAATTGGCTTAAAAAAACATAATGAAAAATCAAGATTGGCTATTTGGGTCGATCAGCAAAGCAAAGCGCACTTGGTTTATGAGGTGTCGTATGTCACCTATGGTAAATCGCCTTCTAGACCCTATCAGATTATTGATGCTAACTCTGGCGAAGTGCTGCTTAGCTTTGACAATCTTCAGCATGCAGATGCTACAGGTCCAGGTGGAAATTTAAAAACAGGAAAATACATATATGGTACTGACTTTGATAGTTTAGATGTTACCCAGTCAGGCAATAACTGTACGATGAACAACACAAACGTGCGCACCATAAACCTCAACGGTGGTACTAGTGGTACGTCTGCATATTCTTTTACTTGTCCTGAAAATACATTTAAAGAAATAAATGGTGCTTATTCTCCTCTCAATGATGCGCATTATTTTGGAAATGTAATTTTTAATATGTATAACGATTGGATCGGTACGCCACCACTTACGTTTCAATTAAAAATGCGAGTTCACTACAGTAGTAACTATGAAAATGCATTTTGGGATGGCAGCGCCATGACCTTTGGTGATGGCCAAAATACGTTTTATCCGCTTGTTAGTCTAGACGTGTCTGCTCATGAGGTAAGCCATGGATTTACTGAACAAAACTCTGGCTTAGTGTACAGCGGAAAATCAGGCGGTTTAAATGAAGCCTTTTCTGATATGGCGGGTGAAGCGGCCGAATTTTATATGAAAGGCACTAATGATTGGCTAGTCGGCCAAGACATATTTAAAGGCAATGGTGCGCTTCGCTACATGAATAATCCAACGCAAGATGGTAATTCAATAGATAACCAATCAAGTTATTATTCTGGGATGGATGTGCACCATAGCTCTGGTGTATTTAATAAAGCTTTTTATAATTTGGCTACCACACCCGGTTGGGATACAAAAAAAGCATTTATTGTAATGACTAGAGCTAATCAGCTTTATTGGAGCGCAAGTACAAATTGGGATTTAGCCGGTAATGGCGTAATGGATGCAGCTTGTGATTTAAACTATGAACCAAGTGATGTACAAGCAGCGCTAAGTGCTGTGGGAGTAAACTCTAATTTAAGTTCAGGTAGCACGTGTAGCTCAACACCTCCTCCAACTAACGATGAAGCTTTAACTAATGGCGTAACTCGTACTGGTATAAGTGGCTCAGCTAAAGAGCAGTTGTTTTTTACGCTAGAGGTTCCTGCTGGAGCAAGTAATTTAGTGTTTAATACAAATGGTGGATCAGGCGATGCTGATCTTTATGTACAATTTGGATCAAAACCAACGTTAAATAACTTTGATTGTAAAAGTACCACTTCATCAAGTACTGAGAGCTGTTTAATTAGTAATGTTCAAAGCGGAACTTACTACGTGATGGTAGAGGCATGGAATGCAATTTCTGGGGTTTCTCTAACGGGTAGCTTTGATGGCAGTAATGGGGGCGATGTTACTCCTATCAATGTAACTGAAACTAATGTGAGTGTTGGTGCGGGTTCGTGGACGCGGTTTACACAAACATTAAATGAGGGTTATTCATCACTTGATGTTTCTATATCTGGTGGAAGTGGTGATGCTGATTTGTATGTAAATTATGGAGCAGCATCAAGTACGGGGACATACCTTTGTCGCCCATATAAAAATGGTAATAGTGAAAGCTGTACCTTTGATGCTCCTCAAGCGGGCACTTGGTATATAGACTTACGTGGTTATAGCTCTGCAAGTGGTGTAACGCTTAGTATTTCAGCAAATTAAACCTACTTTTAGGGAGCAATAGCTCCCTTTCTTTTAAAGTTGTATTTAATAACAAGGAATACTGATGAAAACTTCTATTTATACTTCCCTATTATGCGCATTTACTTTTTTAACATCGTCGTCATTATATGCTCAAAATAATGAAAGCATTTGGGTTAGTATTGACCCAGTTGCTGCAAAACATTATCAGCAAGTTCAAAAAACATTTACACAAAACGATCAATTATTAAGTGTACAGAATACAAATATGGATTCGGTAAACTTAATGAGAATCGATCAGGGAAATATCATTCAATTGAGTGAGTTTATGCATGATAATTATCATCGCTGTGGAGGGTTTGTTGCTCATGATTCGTTAATCGAGGCTAATGAATACACTCAGCAGTTAGCTGCCGTTCAAAATCAGAATCTAAGTACGTTAGCTGCTACATATAGCATTGACAATCCGCAAACAACTCAGCAATTAATAAATAGTATTAGTCCAAATAATTTGACGAACACAGTTAATTTGATGAGTAGCTTTTATAATCGCTATTACACGGCTCAAACTGGGGTAGATGCCTCACAATGGCTAAAAGATTACTGGCAACAGTTAGCAGCTACACGTAATGATATAAATGTTGATTACTTTACTCATAGCTGGGCGCAGTCGTCGGTCATTGTTACTATTGCAGGAGATGAAGAGGCTGATGAAATTGTCATTATCGGTGGGCATTTAGACTCAATTAATCAATCAAATCCAAGCAATGGTCGCTCACCAGGGGCTGATGATAATGCATCGGGGATTGCTGTATTATCTGAAGTGTTAAGATCGATTGTTGAAAATGATTATAAACCGCAAAAAACAATTCATATAATGGCTTTTGCTGCAGAGGAAGTTGGTTTAAGAGGTTCAAAAGATATTGCTTCATCTTATAAATCACAAGGAAAAAATGTGATCGGCATGGTGCAATTTGATATGACTGGAAACAATGGTAGTAGCGAAGATATTGTAATGATGACTGATTACACTACAAATGCTCAAAACCAATTTTTAGGTCAGTTAATTGATACCTACTTACCTAACATTACCCATGGTTTTGACCAATGTGGGTATGGGTGTTCTGATCATGCATCATGGTATCAACAAGGCTTTGCAGCATCAATGCCATTTGAATCTAGGATGGCTGATATTAATCCGTTAATTCATACACAGAATGACGCTAATTTTGATGCTGACCACGCTAGTAAATTTGCAAAACTTGCTGTGAGTTATTTAGCTGAAATGGCAAAAAATGCTGGTGATATAGTGCCACCAGCTAATAATGAGTTACAAAATGGTGTTGCAGTTTCTGGCCTTGCAGGTGATGCTAAAGCGCAGCTTATCTATACGCTACAGGTACCTAATAACGTAAGTAACTTAAACTTTACTACCTCAGGGGGCAGTGGTGATGCAGACCTATATGTTAAATTTAATACAGCGCCTACATTAGAAAATTTTGATTGTAAAAGTACAACATCATCGAGCAATGAACGTTGTGATATTGCGAGTGCCCAAAACGGTATTTATTACGTTATGGTAGAAGCATGGAACGCTATTGCTAATGTTTCTCTTATTGCCAGTTATAGTGAAACAACAGCGATTGAACCCATTAATCGAACAGAAACTGATATTAGTGTTGCTACGGGAGATTGGGGGCGGTTTACACAAGACTTAGAAGCAGGGTATTTCTCTCTAAATATAACTATGGCTGGTGGCTCAGGCGATGCCGATTTATATGTGAATTTTGCCACTCAATCAACTGAATCTGTATATCAATGTCGACCGTATAAAAATGGTAATGCTGAAACGTGTAGTATTACCAACCCACAAGCGGGCAAGTGGTATATTGACTTAAAGGGGTACAGCGCAGCTAGTGGAATAACCTTAACTATAAATGCGCAATAATAACTAATGGGAGCTCTGCTCCCTTATTTATATACTCAAACCGATTACTTAATTACTTGCCCTTGATGTTTAGCTTACGTAAAATCCCGCTATTATTTATTGTAAAGTGATTGGTATTATCAAACAGCTGTTTAGTGCAACCGGGCCTTTAGCGTTATCTTTAGATGGGTATACGCCTCGCCAACCACAAATTGATATGGCAGTAGCTGTTGCGGATGCATTAAAAAACAGTTCGCAATTAGTTGTTGAAGCAGGCACGGGTACGGGTAAAACATTTGCATATTTAGCCCCTGCACTTAAGTCAAAAGGGCGCACGATAATATCAACAGGTTCTAAAGCTCTACAAGAGCAGCTTTATCACCGAGATTTACCGCAACTAGTTAAAGCTTTAAGTGCTTCAAAAAAAACCGCCTTATTAAAAGGGCGCGCCAATTACCTATGCACCTACCGACTTAATCAACATGTTGCACATGTACCTACTGACGACTCTGACGTAATGCATCAACTAGCTATGGTAGCTAAGTTTGCAAGCGAAACACAATCGGGCGATTTGGCTGATTGTATAGGTATAGAAGATGATGCCAAAGTACTGCCTTATGTAAATTCAACAGCCGATAATTGTTTAGGTAAAGAGTGTCCAGATTTTCAAAGCTGTTATATACGCAAAGCACGTTTAACTGCGGCCGATGCCGATGTGGTTGTAATTAATCACCATTTGTTTTTTGCTGATATGGCTGTAAAAGAAAGTGGCTTTGCTGAACTTATGCCAAAAGCAGATGCTTACATATTTGATGAAGCCCATCAGTTAAGCGAAATTGCCAGCGATTACTTTGGTGAAAGTGTTAGCACTAAAAAGTTGGTAGATTTAATTAATGATTTACGTGCTATTTATAGAGCTGAAATTCCCGATATGCTGCAACTTGGTAAAAGCTTAAACAAGCTTGAGACAAGCGTTGCTGATTTACGTTTACAATTTGGTGTTGATGGCAGCCGTGGCGATTGGCGAGAAAAACTAAGCGATAAACAAATTTGCGCGGCGCTCCATCGTGTGATCAGTGATTTAGATTTTGTTTACCAAGTACTTAAACTTTGCCTAGATAGAAGCGACAAAATTGAGCATCCATTTGAACGTGCACTTGCGTTTAAAGGGCAGTTAGAGCGGGTTTTTGATACAGCCCAAACCGGCTTTAGTTATTGGTATGAAACAACGCGCCGTTATTTAACAATTAATATAACGCCATTGAATGTATCAGCTAAGTTTGCTCAAATGATGCAAGACACGGGCGCAGGATTTGTATTCACTTCTGCCACACTTTCGGTTGATAACAAACTAGAGCATTTTAATGCAAGCCTAGGTTTGAAACCAAAACAAAGTATGATGGTAGATAGCCCATTTGATTACCCTAATCAGGCGCTGCTGTGTTTACCTCGCTACTTACCCGAATCGCACGCTGATAATATGCCACATGCAATTGTAAAACTAACACTTGAGCTTATAAAGTCAGCGCAAGGGCGTTGTTTTGTGTTATTTACGAGCTATCGAATGATGCACTTAGTTGCCGAAGGGCTAACTACACAAATAGACTACCCAGTTTATATGCAAGGGCAAATGTCTAAGCGTATAATTTTAGAGAAATTTACTCGCCATGGTAATGCGGTATTACTCGGCACGGCTTCTTTTTGGGAAGGTGTTGATGTACGCGGCAGTACATTAAGCTGTGTTATTATAGACAAATTGCCATTTGCAGCCCCTGACGATCCATTGCTACAAGCTAAAATGCAAGATTGCCAAATGCAGGGAAAAGACCCTTTTTCACACATACAATTACCGCAGGCTGTTATTGCGCTAAAGCAAGGTGTAGGGCGTTTAATTCGAGATAGTAAAGACAAAGGCGTACTTGTAATATGCGATAATCGCTTAGTTACACGCCAATATGGCCAAGTATTTTTGAAAAGCTTACCACCGATGCGCCGCACGCGAAGCTTAGAAGATGCCAATACATTTTTAAAACAAATTAATTAGAGTACTAAAATGATCAAAAGTAATATCCTTGCCCTTGATGCTTCAACTGAAGCACTTTCAATTGTTTTACATTACCAGGGCCAAACGTTTCATCATTTTGAAGAGTGTCCGCAGCAGCACAGCCAAAAAATACTTCCACTTGTGGATGAACTGTTAACTAAAGCAAACTGTAAATTAAAAGATTTAGACGTAATCGGTTTTGGCCAAGGGCCAGGTAGTTTCACCGGTGTGCGTATTAGTGTAGCAATAGCACAAGGTTTAGCGTATTCAACTAATTTGCCGCTTGTAGGTGTGTCTACTTTGGCTATTATGGCGCAACAAGCATTTGAACAAAACGGTAGTCTTAGTGTTTATCCAAGCATAGATGCACGCATGGGTGAGATATACTTTGCACATTACCAAGCGCAAAATAATCTAATGCTTTTAGTTAACCAAGAATGCGTTATAAAACCTGATTTACTAAACAATGAGTATATAGCAACCACTGAGCCATCTGTAGCAGTGGGCACAGGTTTTAAAACCTATCCTGATGCGCTTAATGACTTTGAAAACGTGACAATTAATACTGATATTACATTGCCTGATGCACGTTATATGTTAGCGCATGTTGAAGCCGCGTTTTTAGCGGGTGACGTTGTAAAAGCGAGTGACGCTCAACCTAAATATGTGCGCGATACGGTAACGTGGAAAAAGCTACCAGGACGTGAGTAATCATATTATTTGCAAATTGGTTGTTTTTAAATCATAATTTTATGTAATATTAAGGTTGGAGACGCGTAATGACGCTGCCTATTGGTTCAGGTTTTTTTACCGGAGATATTCCGGGTAGGGTTAGCTCTACTAAAGTTGTTACTAATAAACCACAGAGTTTATTAGACCAACCGGCTGCTAAAAAAACGAATACCGATTATGTAAAAAGCAGTGTCGAGGGTGTTGAACTGGCTAATCAGCTGTTTAAAAGCAGTGCTAAAAGCAATGAATACAGCCAAACAATTTACGACCAACCGACAGCTCAAGTAAGCAAAGCGATTTCTACTTATACTGAATTTGCCAATTTAGAACGCAGAGCAGAAGTACAAAATTTAATAGGCGTTGATATATACGCTTAATGCTTATTTAAGCGCTTTAGATAAATATAGCTATAAAATTTAATAAAAAGCCCGAACATTTGTTCGGGCTTTTTGTGTTCAAAACCACGTAAAGCTTACTGTTTAATAAAGCCAATCAGCTTATCTGCTATATCAGTATTATTTTGTGAACCAATAAATTGCTCACTGCCCTTACCATAGGCAAATACCTGCACGTCTACAGCGGTATGTCCGCCTGTTGTCCAGCCAGTAAAGCTTGCATCGCTAATAATACTCTTAACAGCTAAATTAAGCGCTTTTTCACCCATTTTTTTAGCTTGCTCAAGTTTTATTTGGTTTTCAGTTGTAAATTCAATATTGGTGTTAGCAGTCCATACTGGTTTTAAATCATCAGAATCCAGTAAAAGTTGAGTTAGTTTACCAGCAGTTGCTTTAACACCTTTTACTACATCAGTTTCCCATTTGTACTGACCATGTGCGCCAAGGGTTAAACCTCCTGTAGAGTGATCTGCAGTAATGACTAAAATAGTATCTTTGTTTTTATCAACATACGCTTTTGCTTTTTCGATTGATTTAGCAAAATCATCCATCTCAGCCATTGCACAGGCTATATCGTTAGAGTGACCACACCAATCAATTTGGCTGCCCTCAATCATCACAAAAAAGCCTTCTTTGTTTTGATTATCTAATAAACCAAGTGCTTTAGACGTTAACTGAGTAAGACGAGTTGGGTTTTCATCTAATGCAAAAGGTAAGCCTTTAGATGCGTATAAACCAATTGCAGGTATTTGTGTAATTTGCCCTAGGTTTTTAATGTCGTCGCCATATTGATAACCAGCGGCTTTAAATTCATCAACTAAATTACGGTCATCACGAATAAAGTATTTAGTACCGCCACCAAGCATTAAATCAACCGGTAATTTACCCGCAATTTTATTGTCGATGTAATCATTGGCAATGTCATTATAATTATTACGTGATTCATTATGCGCCGCAAAACTTGCTGGAGTTGCGTGGTTAATTTGTGAAGTTGCTACAAGCGCTGTTGTCATACCGCGCTCTTTTGCTATTTCAAGCATGGTTTTAACTGATTTTTTGTCTGTATCTACTGCAATTGCGCCATTGTAACTTTTATGACCGCTACTAAGTGCAGTAGCACCTGCTGCGCTGTCTGTCACATAAGTATGGTCATCAGGGTAGGTACGAGCCATACCCTTTAAAATAGTGTCAAAAACCGTGCCTTCTACTTCTTTTGTTGCAGGGTCGTCTTTAAAATAGCGATAAGCCGTGGTGTAAGCTGGACCCATGCCGTCACCAATCATATAAATTACATTTTTAGGTGCTGATTCTGCGTAAGCACCAGAAGCGGTGCATAAAAGCGCTAATAAGCTGATCTGTTTTTTCATGGTTGTGTACCTTATGAGTGTACCTTATTTAATAGCCGCTGATATTGTATACAGATAGTATGATAAATAAATGAATATCGAAGATATTTATAATTTAGGGTTATATGAATAGAATTGTAGTTAACGCTGTTAGTTCTATTTATTTAAATTATACTTGTTATAGCTTAAGTACATATAATGCTATCACCTTTAAATTGTTTAAAAGGTATACAAAGTAAACATATTTAAATCGGTCAGTTTATTTTTTATGTAATTAAACTTATGATATTGTTTAAATTTTATTTTATATTTTTTGCTTTCTTTAGATCATCAAGATAATTAAATAGCGAATTTGGCACCATTTTCTCGGTTAGTGGTCTGACAACTTGTATGCTATAAATAATGATGCTCTAAATTAATAAAGGACTTGCCGTGCAGCCATTTAATATTGAAACCAATAACTTGAATATTCATGGCTTAAAAGTAGGTTCTGGGGAAGAAATAGTAATAGCGTTGCATGGTTGGTTAGATAACTGCCACAGTTTTATGCCAATGTTAAGTAAAGCTAAGCCAAAGCACAATTGGTACTGTATTGATTTTGTTGGGCATGGTTTATCATCTTGGCGAAGTGATGATGCACATTATTATTTTGTTGATTATATTGATGATGTGTACCAACTTATTAATGCGCTTGGTGTTAAAAAAGTTCATTTAGTTGGGCATTCGATGGGAGCCATGGTTGCAGGGCTTTTTGCTAGTTGCTTTGGTGATTATGTAAAATCTGTTACCTTTATTGAGGGGATTGGGTGTGTTACGACTCCTAGCGAAGGCGTATGTGAACAGCTAAAAAGTGCAGTATTAAATAGAGCGCGTTTAAAAAATAAGAAGCAGAGAGTTTATAAATCGAAGGAGCTTATTTATGAAGCACGTGCTCAAACAACCGATTTGAATAATGAGCTTATTGCTCTTTTAATGCAGCGAAATATAAAATCGGTTTTAGATGGTTATACATTAACAACTGATCCAAAGCTTAAAAATCACTCAGGTTTTAGGTTTGATGAGGCGCAATGTATTGGTGCAATAAAAGATTTAATTGCACCGTGTCAATTAATTTTAGGTAACGAAGGTTATTCGTTTGTAAAACAAAATCTGGCAAAGTATATTAGTTATTACAATAGCTTAAAGGTAATTAATGTAGATGGTGGGCACCACTGTCATATGCAAAGTAGTGAACTATGTTTTAAGCATATTCAAGACTTTATGCTGCAAAATGGTGCATGTTAATTGTAAGTTTACGTAAAATGTGGGATTATTCCTCCATTAGAGTATTTGCTCAATTGTTAAAGCGCCTTACTTAGATTAAGGTTAATAAAAATATAATTATAAACAGGGGCTAAGAGTGGAAAAAATCTGGCTTAAGCGCTACCCAGAGGGTATGCCTGAAACAATCGATCCTGAGCATTACAACTCGTTACTCGAAGTGTTCGAAAAAAGTTTTACTGACTACACCGATTTACCTGCATTTACTAATATGGGTAAAACGCTGTCTTATAGCGAAATAGATACAGCAACAAAAAAGGTTGCCTCCTACATTCAAAATGATTTAGGTCTTAAAAAAGGCGACAAAGTTGCCGTAATGATGCCTAACTTACTACAAACACCAGTCACCATTTTAGGTATTTTACGTGCAGGTTGTGTGGTTGTAAATGTTAACCCACTTTACACTGTGCGTGAATTAGAGCATCAGCTAAAGGATTCTGACACTACCGCTATTTTCATTTTAGCAAACTTTGCTGACACACTTGAAAAGTCACTTGCACACACTGATGTTAAACACATTGTAGTAACGCAAGTAGGCGATATGGTTGGTGGGCTTAAAAAGCACATAGTTAACTTTGTTGTGAAGCACATTAAAAAAATGGTGCCAAAGTTCAACTTACCAAACACAATTAACTTTTCAGACGTTTTAGCTGCAGACGAAACTAAATATACACGTCCTGAAATGAGCTTGTCAGATCTTGCTTTTTTACAGTACACAGGTGGCACAACAGGTGTATCTAAAGGGGCAATGCTGAGCCATGGCAATATGGTTGGTAACCTTGAGCAAGTTTCAGGCTGTTTAGACAAAGTGTTAAATCGTGGTACAGAAGTTGTTGTTACCGCTTTACCGCTTTATCATATATTTGCTTTAACAGCTAACTGCCTGACGTTTATGAAGTACGGTGGTTTAAATATATTAATCACAAATCCACGAGATATGCCTGGGTTTGTTAAAGAGCTAGGTCAGCATAAATTTACAGCTATTACTGGTGTTAATACGTTATTTAACGGTTTATTAAACACACCAGGTTTTGCTGAACTTGATTTCAGTCATTTAAAAATGTCACTTGGTGGCGGTATGGCCGTGCAACGTCCTGTTGCTGAAAAGTGGCAAAAAGTGACTGGCTCAAAATTAATGGAAGGCTATGGCCTTACAGAATGTTCTCCATTAGTAACTATTAGTCCTTATGATTTAGAAGCATATAACGGCTCTATTGGTTTGCCTGCGCCTAATACTGAAATTAAGCTAATACTTGATAACGGTGAAGAGGCTGCTAAAGGTGAACCGGGTGAAATGTGTGTGAAAGGCCCGCAGGTTATGGTGGGCTATTACAAGCGACCAGATGCCACAGCTGAATGTTTAAAAGATGGTTGGTTTGCAACAGGTGATATTGCAACTTATGACGATGAAGGTTTCTTCTTTATTGTAGATCGCAAAAAAGACATGATCATTGTATCTGGCTTTAATGTTTTCCCTAATGAGATAGAAGAGGTAGTGGCTATGCACGAAGGTGTGCTTGAAGTTGCTGCTATTGGTATTCCTCACGATGTAAGTGGTGAACAAGTTAAAGTTTTTGTTGTTAAAAAAGACCCTTCTTTAACTGAAAAAGATATAATAAGTCACTGTCGTGATAATTTAACTAATTACAAGGTCCCCAAACTGGTAGAGTTTAGGGATGAGTTACCTAAAACCAACGTAGGTAAAATACTCCGAAGAGCCTTGAAAGATTAGCAACCTATAAAAAAGCCGACATATGTCGGCTTTTTTATTGTAGGAGATTAAGTGCAATACCAATTGATCGAAACCCAAAATCAACTGAACACTTTTGTTGAACAAATAAAAAATAAGCCTATTTTAGCTATTGATACTGAGTTTATGCGTCGTCGCACTTTGTATCCAGAAGTTGCACTTATCCAAGTTTTTGATGGTGAGCATTTAGCGCTTATCGATCCGTTAGCTGAGCTCTCATTATTCGATTTTTGGGAAATACTAAAAGATCCTAGTGTTTTAAAAGTACTGCATTCTCCTTCAGAAGATATTGAGGTTTTTCAAAAATACGCAGGCTTTGTTCCATCCCCACTTTTTGATACACAATTTGCGTTGCAGTTACTTGGGGAAGGTAACTGTATGGGCTTTGCCCTTATGGTAAAAGAGTTGCAAGGTATTGAAATAGATAAAAGTGAGTCACGAACTAACTGGCTGCAACGTCCGTTAACTAAAAAACAGTTAGATTATGCTGCTGCAGATACTTTTTACTTATTGCCGTGTTTCGAGCTGATTATAGAGCGTATTAATGCCGCTGGGTTCTTTGACATTGTAGTAAACGAGAGTGAGCTGATAGCTAAAAAACGTGCGTTTCAAACACCAGACGAGCTTTTATATAAAGATATTAAAAATGCATGGCAACTCAAACCGCACGAACTTGCGGTTTTAAAAGAACTTGCTGTATGGCGCAGAAACAAAGCCATTAAGAAAAATTTAGCGCTAAATTTTGTGTTAAAAGAACATAACATGACTGAAATTGCCAAACGTGGTCCTTCAAGTTTAAATGCTCTACGTCAAATTCCAGGAGTTGAAGCTATTGAAGTTAACCGCTCTGGTGTAGATATAATCAAGTGTATTGAAGTTGCCAAAGCAGTACCAGATGCTGAGCATCCTGAAGTACTTAAGCGCTTAATTGATTTTCCTACCTATAAAAAAGTAGCCAAAGATATTAAACAAAAGATCACTAAAGTCGCTAAAGAGCACAATATACCAGAAGACGTTATGGCCTCTAAAAAGCAAATTAATCAATTGATAAGTTGGAATTGGAAGTTAACTAATGAGCAAAAACAAAGCCATATTAAGCCTGATTTATTAAGCTCTTGGCGCTATAACTATTTTAAAGACGCTTTAAAAGAATGGGATACTTAAGACTAGATATTTTTTTTACTGTGTAATACTTATACCAATCCGCAATAATACTTAATCATTTTGCGGCGCTAAACGTGTCGTTACCTGTGTTAAAAAAATCTCATTTACGACTGCATGGATGCAGAAGGTAGAGCAATGCAGGAGCAATTGCCGAGAACAACTAAATAGCAATTTTTTTGCCTAGCTATCAACACGTTTTTCCATCCTCAAAATAGATCACTTAATTAAGCGAATTGGTATTATCTATAATTTTTGTGTTACGTAGTGAAAAAGTTTTAGTTGCATGCAAGGGATTAAAACGTAGATATTTAGAAAGTTATTACAAAGTAAAAGAAAATAAAGAGGGCGCTTATAAAGCGCCCTTTCTTCAATTACTTCTTTTCTTCATCAGGTAGTGTAACGTTTAGCTCAAGTACGGCTAAATCGTCTTCGTTTTGATCAAACTGAACCTGAACTGCATCGGTACTTACGTTCACGTATTTACGGATCACATCTAAAATATCTTGTTTTAATTGTGGTAAGTAATCCGGCGTTCCTCGTTGAGAACGCTCGTGCGCGACAATGATCTGCAATCGCTCTTTTGCTAGTGACGCACTGTTTTTCTTTTCTGAGCGGAAGTAGTCAAGTAAAGACACGTTAACCTCCAAAAATCCGTTTAAATAAGCCTTTTTTCTCAACGTCTAAGAAGCGAAAATCGACGGTTTCACCTAGTAAGCGGTTAATTGCATCAGAATAAGCTTGGCCTGCATCAGATTCTGTATCCAATATAACAGGTTGGCCTGAATTTGAAGCACTTAATACCGCTTGCGATTCAGGAATAACCCCTAATAATGGGATTGACAGAATATCTTGCACATCTTCTACCGATAGCATTTCACCTTTTTCAACACGACCAGGGTTATAGCGTGTTAATAGTAAGTGTTCTTTAATATTTTCTAGGCCTTCTTCAGCACGTTTTGATTTGCTGTGTAAAATACCTAAAATACGATCTGAATCTCGAACTGACGACACTTCTGGGTTTGTTGTTACAATTGCTTCATCAGCAAAGTACATTGCCATCATAGCGCCAGCTTCAATACCTGCTGGTGAATCACATACTATGTAATCAAAGTCTTCTTTTAGTTCATTTAGTACGCGTTCAACACCTTCACGTGTTAAAGCATCTTTATCACGAGTTTGTGAAGCAGGTAGTAAAAATAATTTATCTACACGTTTATCTTTAATAAGCGCTTGGTTAAGGTTTGCCTCACCATTAATTACATTTACAAAGTCATAAACAACGCGGCGTTCACAACCCATAATTAAATCTAAGTTACGTAAACCAATATCAAAGTCGATAATAACTGTTTTATAGCCTTTTAACGCTAAGCCTGTGCCAATTGCAGCACTTGATGTTGTTTTACCAACACCGCCTTTACCTGAGGTAACGACAATTACTTTTGCCATGAGATTTATCCTTTAACCAAAGCTGAAATTTCTAATGATTCGTCTTTTTGTTGTATTTGCACTGCATTTCCCCAATGTTCACCTTGTAGCGAATCACTGATCCAGTAATTACCATCTATTGAAACCAGCTCGGCTTCAAGTTTTTGGCAAAAAATGTGTGCTTCTTTAAAACCTTTTGCGCCTGCAATAGCGCGACCGCGTAGCGTGCCATAAATATGCACATTCCCATCGGCAATGACTTCCGCACCATGACTAACTGCGCCAAGTACTATCAAATCTCTATCTTTTGCATAAACTTGTTGTCCAGAGCGAACTGTACCGCTGATAATTTGCGCTGGTAAATGCACCGTTTTTTCTACAATCGATGTATTGGGCTCTTGTTTAACAGGTTCGCTCTTAACGTCTTGTGAATAATTTAAAACAGATAAGCCAGCGGCCTTTGCTTGAGTATGTTGCTCATCTGAGCCATTACACACACCAACCGCATTAAAACTCATTCGCTCGATTAATGATTTTAAGTGAACAAAATCAAGTGAACTGTTTTTAATTTCTATTAAATTAACGACAATAGGCGCACCCTCAAAAAACTTAGGGGCCTGGGCTATTTTTACATACAGTTGTTCTGCTAAAAGGTTTATATCAGTACTATAAAGATGCAAAACTGATAACGTAAAAAGATTCCCTTTTAACTCAAAAATTTGGTCCGACATACACGCTCAATTGATTTGTCTGATTAGAAATTAATTTTAGATAAACGTAGGCTGAATAGGGCCTTTATTGAAATTTCTAATCTAATTTTTCTAACTTATTATTACTCTCATGTTATAGTGTGCGGCATTGTTAAGCAAGAATTTATAGGGCCATAATGCTCACTGCAGTATATAAAAGTAAGAAAAAAGCGGATACGTTCTTATTTGTTGAAAAAAGAGATGATTTTAGTAAAGTTCCGGAACCTTTGATGACCATGTTTGGTCAACCTGTTTATGTGATGATCATCAATTTAGCAAAACGTGAGCATTTAGGTGGGGCAGATTTAGAAACTGTAAAAGCAGCGTTATCAAATCCTGATAAAGGCTACTACTTACAAATTCCACCACCTGAGCAAAATTTGCTAAGCCAATTACGAAAAGACAATGGAGTTGATAGTGATTAAAAAACTTATCGTTATATTATGTGGTGTATGTTTAAGCTCACCTGTTATGGCAAAAACTCAGGCTGAATTTCAAGATTATTTAGCGAATTTAAAGCAAGAAGCTATCGCAAAAGGTTACGAAGCCAAACTTATTGACGATGCGTTTGCAACAGCAACGTATAAAGAAAAAGTGGTTTCGGCTGACAAAAACCAGCCAGAAGTAAAAGAAACCCTTGAAACGTATTTACCAAAACGTGTACCACAATGGAAAATTGACCGCGCACGTAAGCTTTACGCAGAAAACAAAGAGGTACTTGAAAAAGTAGCGAAAGAGTTTGGCGTACAAGCACGCTTTATAGTCGCGCTTTGGGGGCTTGAAAGTAACTTTGGTACAATTCAAGGCGGTCATAATGTTATTTCATCATTAGTGACACTTGCTTTTGATGGACGCCGAGAAGCACTTTATAAGCGCCAACTTTGGGCTGCACTGGATATTTTAAAGTCGGGCCACATAACGCTTGATAAATTTAAGGGCTCTTGGGCAGGCGCAATGGGGCAAACGCAATTTATGCCTACCTCTTTTAATGCTTACGCGGTTGATTACAACAACGATGGTCGTAAAGATATTTGGACTACAAAAGAAGATGCTTTTGCCTCAATTGCTAATTATCTAAAGCAAGAAGGCTGGAACGACTCTCTTACGTGGGGTCGCCAAGTTCAGTTACCTGAAAACTTTGATAGTAAATACGTTTTAGTGCGTGGTACCAAAACTCGCAAGCAGTGGTTAGAATATTGGAACGACTCAGAGCGCTCATTAGCTGATTGGCAAGCACTGGGTGTTCGTAAAGCTGATGGTTCTGATTTACCTAATGTAGACGTAAGTGCTGCGCTGGTTATGCCTGATGATATAAATGGCCGTATGTACTTAGCGTACGATAACTACAAAGTGTTTATGCATTGGAATCGCTCGTATTACTTTGCTACTAGTGTAGGTTACTTGTCGGATAGAATTGGTTATCCAAAAATCTAATTTTTAAAATATACCTATAAATAAAGCCGCAATTGCGGCTTTATTCTTTTTTGAATATCTTTTCTTTTAGGTCAATAACTTTACCAATTCCAGAACCTAGCTTCATTAGCTTATTAAGTTGCTCTGGCGTTAAACGCTGTAGTTCTGATGACCATTTAGTGACTGTTTCAAGTAGGTTGTGAATCTCACCCATTTGTTTTTGTGCGTAAAGTTCATCGTCGTTACTGGCTTCGTCTAATAAGTTATCGCGTAGTAGCGTTAAGGTGGGCTCAATTTCGCGCTTTTTACGTTCTTCAAATACGCGATTTGCCATATCCCAAATATCGCCAGCAGGGGCGTAGTACTCTTTACGATCGCCAGGAATATGCTGTACTTTAATTAACTGCCATGATTGCAGCTCTTTAATGCCCATACTTACATTACCGCGAGAAATACTAAGCGCATCTGCAATCTCATTAGCTGTCATTGGGTTTTTAGTAATAATCAGCAAACCACACATTTGTCCGATCGTACGATTGAATCCCCAGCGGCTGCCCATCTCACCACAATGCATTACAAAGGCAAAATTCTTTTCGGATAAACTCATAGCTTAGTAACTTTCAGTAATTTCAGAAAGTAAATGCTAGCACGCTCATTATGGATAGCAAGTTCTTAGCAGGCTTATAAGTTAATTTAAATGACTAAAATATGATTTAGATTAATATTTATACATCTATATTGGGATATGTTGTACACAACAATACGTAAATAAAATCTTATTTTTAATTTTTTCACATACGATGGAATGACTATGAAAGCTGCAATTAATACTCAATACAAAGGTAAATTAGAAATAACAGACTTACCAATTCCTGAGGTGGGAATAAACGATGTTTTAGTAAAAATAGCGGCCTGTGGCGTTTGCCATACCGATTTACATGCCTGTCATGGGGATTGGCCAGTAAAACCAAAAATGCCATTAGTACCAGGGCATGAAGGTGTCGGTGTTATCGAAAAAGTCGGAAGCAATATAAAACATTTAGAAGTTGGCGACAGAGTCGGTATTCCTTGGCTCTATAGTGCATGTGGGCACTGTGAGTTTTGCCTAGATGGTAAAGAAACACTGTGTTTATCGCAGCATAATACGGGCTATTCTATTGATGGTAGTTATGCAGAATATTGTTTAGCGCATGGCGACTACGTTGTAAAAATACCTGAGGGATTAGGCTTTTCTGAGGCTGCTCCATTATTTTGTGCAGGTGTTACAACCTATAAAGCATTAAAAGTATCTGGTGCTAAACCAGGGCAGTGGGTTGCTATTGTTGGTGTGGGCGGGCTTGGTCATTTAGCAGTACAGTACGCTAAAGCAATGGGTTTTAATGTAATAGCTGTTGATACAGGCAAAGAAAAACTCGCGCTTGCTAAAGAGCTAGGCGCAGATATCACCCTCGATTTTAAAGAAGTTGTTCCGAGCGAAGCTATTTTTGAACAAGTCGGTGGCGCGCATGGTGTTGTGTGTACTGCGGTGTCTAAAGCGGGGTTTGAACAAGCCTATAAAAGTGTACGCCGTGGCGGTAAATGTGTATTAGTGGGATTACCTGCAGAGGATATGCCGCTTCCTATTTTTGATACTGTGCTTAATGGTGTGTCAGTAGTTGGCTCTATTGTTGGTACGCGTAAAGATTTGCAAGAATGCTTGGAATTTGCCGCTCAAGGTAAAGTAAAAGCAATTATCGAAGAAAAGCGTTTAGAGGACATTAATGAAATTTTTGATGATATGCTCAAAGGTGAAATCAACGGTCGCATAGTGGTTACTATTTAATTTAGATTAAGCGTTTATAAAACACAAAAAAGCACGGCTTCTAAATTAGAAAACCGTGCTTTTTAAGTATTTAACTAACCTGAGCGCTGAAAATAGCTGCTTGAGATAGATTTATTATCCAGAGTTCAGGTTAACCAATTAAAGTGTGTAACTAAAACTTAGTTTTGCATTACGCTCTTCGCCTGGCATACCACCTAAAAACATTGCTTTTGAATAATACTTCTTGTTGAACAAGTTATTTAAGTTTAACTGCATATGCCATTTATCAGTTGTATACGATACAGCTGTATCGTAAGTCGTATAACTTGGTACATAACCATCAGGAATCGAAAACGAACTTGAATTAGTACTTCTGTTATCTACAAATGTAATACCACCACTTATATTTACAGCTTCAGGTAAATTAAACATATCTGCGTAGTAGGTTACCCACGTACTTGCTGTTACGTAAGGCACACCTTTTTGGCGTGTGTCGTAACTGCTGCTGTTAGGATTACTTTTGTCACGTGCATCTTGATAAATACCGTTTACGTTTACTTTCCATTTATCGTTTAAGTAAGCATTTAAATCAAGCTCAACACCTTTTGTTTGCTCTTTACCATCATAATAGCTTTCAGGTACATCTGAGCCTGATGTTAATGCGTCATAAAGCGGGTTTGCATATTCTAAATTAGTACGAGAGCTTTCAAATACAACAACAGATGCGAGTAGTTGGTCATCAAATGCTTTAAATCTAAAGCCTAGGTCGTTACTTATAGACTCTGAATCTTCTCGGTCAGCTTCGTTACCTGCCACAGAGCCTAATACACTATACGCTGTACGCCCTTTAGAATGATTTACAAATACAGATAAATCTTCAGATGGCTGATACGTTGCACCAAGGTTATACGTTAAGCCAGAATCTGATGTACTCGCTTCAGGCGTTGGCTCTGCACGGCTAGAACTGTAGCGCTCATCAACACCAAAGTGCTCATAAGTTTGCTCAATTCGGTTATATGCCACACCAATACGCGTTGTAAGTTCTTCAGTTATGTAACCAACATGTTGAATGCCTAAGCCCCATGCTTGTACTTTTTTATTGTAGTCACTTGTTTTAAGCGGATCGTAATTTTCAAAGTTACCGGTTGGCCAATTTGGTTCTCTTATATCGTAAATATACGGCAAAGAACCTTGGTACGTTACATCACCATCATTGTTTGTGAGTACGTAATCTTGATCCCATATTGAGAATTGTTTAAAACGAATATCTCTATCTTCGTAGTTGGCGTTAACTAGTAATTCGTTATCTACGTCGCCTAACATAAAGTCATAACGTAAATCTAAGAAGTACTGCCATGATTTTTCATCTGCTTCTACTTGGCGGTATTCTTGGCGGCGTGCTGCATATGGGTAAAGTACACCGTCTTCAACTAATGGAGCTCGGGGGTCATTATTGATAATTCCACTGCGCGTTGAATAGACGTAGTTATATGCACCTGTTTGGCGTGCAAAACTAGATGTGTAGTTGCGGTACTGTAGCTGCTGGTTTAAAAACAAATCGTCAGTAATGTAGTAGTTATGCGTCAATTTAAAACGCAGCTCTTCACCTTCGTTGGCATCAGCCATTGGTGAAATAATACCATTTGTGCCAAAGCTATAAGGTGTTAAGCCATCAGATGCAGATAGCGAATTAGCAAGTTGGTCGCGTTGTGCATCACTTAACTGTACGCCGCTTCCTGTCGGATCGTTTACTAAATCGGCACCGGTTACTTCACCTGCGCTTAAACCGTTTGCAGTTTCTGCGTTGTAAATACGAATAGGGTGACCAATAGAATCAACCGCTATTTCATCTTTTATATAGGCTGCAGAAAGCATGATGTTTTGTCTGTCATTAAGCACGTATTTAAGTGAGGTATAAATTTCGTCGCGATCTTCTTTTAAATCGCGAAAGCCGTCACTTGACGCTGTTTTAGCCATTACACGATAAGCTAAATCATCTGTTATAGCGTTAGTGCTATCAAACGATAATGAATAGCTATCCCACTGGCCAAGCTCAGCCGATACTTTGTGTTTTTCTTCAAACTCTGGTTTTTTTTCAATTAGGTTAATTACGCCGCCTGCACTACCAATGCCATATAAACCTGTTGCAGGGCCTTTTAAAACCTCAACAGATTCAACATTTGTAAGTGAACGAGTTGGGTTAAATGTATTACCCAAGCCTGCACCACCGTACATACCATCATAGGTGTAGTTTGCATCTAAACCACGAATTACTAAGTTATCACCAATACCGTAGTTATTACCTGCTTGTGTTAAACCACTTACGTTTCTAACTAAATCTTGTAGGCTATCTACACCTTGAGATTCAATCAGTTCTCGGTCAATAATTACAACCGGTGCAGGTGTTTCCATTAAAGACATGTCTGATTTAGTAGCAAGACCTGAGCTCATCACCACGCGGTTTTGTTTTTCGTATACGCTGATGCGTTCAATATCAGCATCAACTTGTGTATTTTGGGCAAATGCCATATTTGCATTTAAACAAGCAAGAGTAATAAGAGAGTACTTAAACGTTTTCATAGAGTGATAACTATTCGCGTTATTGAATTTGCGCGAATGATAATGGTTATTGTTTTTAAAGTGAATGGAAAGTTCATTTTATTTGATTAAATAAAACTGTTCGGATAATTAATAGACAAAAGCGAGTCTAATAGGGGGGCGGTGACCCTTTTATGGCATATTCAATATGGGTGGGAGTTTTATTAAGGCTGAGTAAACTCAGCCTTAATAGCGTGTATTTACAATTGGTTTTTATAAACAACACCTGCTTTCATTACAAAAGGTACTGCCTCTAAGGTTTTAATACTTTTAAGAGGGTTTGCTTTAACCGCAATTATATCAGCTGCAAATCCGGTTTTAATTTGTCCTAACTGATTATCCACTTTTAATAGTTTCGCGCTATTAATCGTTGATGCTTGGATTGCTTGTAGTTCTGTCATACCAAATTCAACCATGCGGCTAAACTGTTTTGCATTATCTCCGTGCGGGTAAATTGCTGCATCGGTACCGAACACCATTTTAACACCCGCTTTTACAGCACGGCTAAAGCTATCACGTTGCCTTTTAGACACTTGGCGCTCTTTATTTAGGTTTTCTTCGTCTACGCCGTTTTGCTCGCCATAAGTGAGCGTATATTCGGTATTATAAATATCCATAGAAAGCCAAGTTCCATGCTCTTTGGCAAGCGCTATCGCTTCGTCATCTAAAAAGCTCGCATGCTCTACGCTATCAACACCTGCTTTAATGGCTGTTTTTATACCGCTTGTACCGTGTGCGTGAGCAGCTACTGGTAAATCTCGCATATGGGCTTCATCAACAATGGCTTTCATTTCTTCAAAAGAATACTGCTGTGCACCTACTTTAGTCCCTTTTGAAAATACTCCACCTGTGGCGCAAAACTTAATAGCATTTGCCCCGTATTTAATATTTTCGCGTACTTTTATACGCGCAGCCCATGGACCGTCTGCGACGCCACTTGAAGTATATTTAAGCTCAGGAGGTAGGCGGTTGTTATCACAGTGCCCGCCAGTAATGCCGAGTGATGGGCCTGCAGCCCAAATACGAGGGCCAGCTATGTCACCCGCATTTATACCGTCACGCACGGCTATGACGCTGTAACCTTCTGCGCCAACATTACGTACTGTTGTAAATCCAGCTTCTAAGGTTTTTTTAGCAAAATGAGCCGCTTTAATCGCCATTCTAGGAACTGACTGGCCTAAACGTTCACTGCGCGGAACCGTAGGGTCGCTTGTTAAATGCACATGCATATCCATTAAACCTGGCATAAGGGTTAAATCAGGGAGTTGAATATGTTTATCATCTTTAGTCAGCGTTGGTTTTTTATTTTGTTCAATGTTTGTAATTACGCCATCATCAATAGTAATTAAGGGCGATTTAATGAGCTTGCCATCTTTAACATCAACCATGGCTTTAGCTGATAGGTATGTAACTGCATGGGTATTAAAAGCGGTTAAGCAAAGTAAGGCAATAGAGGTGCTGAGTAGTTGTTTTTTCATTTTATTTTTCTTTTAAATCATATTTTAATTAATAGAAATGTAACAAGTTCAGATAAAAGTGCAAATTTAATACGATGAATGCAATCTATCGTAATTTCTTTATTAAGCACGCTTTAATGCGCATAATTAAAAAACGATATTAAAAAGGATTAACATGAAATCAATTAAATTAGCATTAGTTGCCAGTGGCGTTATGTTTGCTTTAAGTGGCTGTATGAATACTGAGCTTAGTACACACACTAATACCAGTACACAGTTAAACACAGTTAACGCATCAGCAGGTATTGTTTCAGAGCTTTCAGCAGAGCAACAACTCGATGTACTTGTTGTACAGTATTACGATGAATCGCTCACATATAGTCCCATCAGCGCAACGTACAATGGTCGTAATGAGTTTAACGATCAATTCACGCCTGTGATTTCAAAAGAAAATAGAGCTAAAAAAGCCGCTTTTTATAAAAAATATCAACAGCGATTAAACTTTA
The DNA here is from genome assembly GCF_014163745.1 of Pseudoalteromonas sp. SR44-2. NCBI lineage: Bacteria > Pseudomonadati > Pseudomonadota > Gammaproteobacteria > Alteromonadales > Pseudoalteromonadaceae > Pseudoalteromonas > Pseudoalteromonas sp. SR44-2. The sequence goes on from NZ_JACJDW010000001.1 coordinate 122,738, forward strand.
TAGATAAAGCACAGTTAACAGGGCAATCGCTTTTAAGTTTTGAAATATTAGAGCGCGACCTTGCACTCAAATTAGAAGGCATGCAGTTCCCTGATTATTTACTACCAATAAATCAAATGGCGGGTGCGCATAACACCTTTGCAGGCTTTGGTTCAGGTCAAAGTGCTCAGCCGTTTAATACCGTTGAAGATTACACGGCTTTTATCTCGCGTAGCGAAGGTTTTGTAAAGTGGCTTGCAAGTGTAGAGCGTTCAATGGCGCAAGGCATCAAACTAGGTATTACGTTACCAAAACCACTTGCTGAAAAATTACAGCCACAATTTGCAGCTCATGTAGTTAAAAATCCAGAGGATTCACTATTTTGGGGACCAATTAAAAAAATACCAGAATCGTTTAGCGCACAGCAAAAGCAAAAAATTACAGCGCAGTATCGTCAATTGATTATGCAGCACTTAGTACCAGCTTATAAAAGTATGAGTGACTTTTTAGCTAATCAATATATTCCTAATAGTCGAGAAAGCGTAGGTTACAGTGACTTACCAAACGGTAAAGCATGGTACGAATACCAAATTAAGAAAAACACGACGCTTAGCTTATCTGCAGACGAAATTCATGACATTGGTTTAAGTGAAGTGTCGCGCATTTTAAGCGAAATGAAAAAAGTAAAAGAAACCGTAGGCTTTAAAGGTGAGCTATCTGAATTTTTTGATCATTTACGTGATTCAGATGAATTTTACTACGACACGCCCGAGGAGTTAATTGCGGCATATGAAAACGTTAAGAAAAAAATAGATGCGCGTTTATCTCTACTTTTTAACATAGCACCCAAAGCACCTTACGTTGTAAAAGCAGTTGAAGCCTACAGAGCGCAGTCGGCAGCTGGTGCATCTTATGCATCTCCGGCGCCTGATGGCTCTCGCCCTGGTATTTTTTATATCAATGCTTATAACTTAAAAGCGCAGCCTAAATTTTTACTCGAAACTTTATCGATTCACGAAGCAGCCCCGGGTCATCACTTTCAAATAGCACTTCAGCAAGAAATAGAGGGCTTACCTGATTTTCGTAAATTTGGTGGCTATACCGTGTTCGCAGAAGGTTGGGCGCTTTACGCAGAAAGCTTAGGCAAAGAGCTAGGCTTATTTACCGACCCTTATATGTGGTACGGGCGTTTATCAGACGAGCAATTACGCGCAATGCGTTTAGTGCTTGATACTGGTTTTCATGCAAAAGGGTGGACGCGTCAACAAGGTATAGACTACATGCTTGCTAACTCATCTATGGCTAAAAGTGATGTAATTGCTGAAGTAGAGCGCTATATTGCATGGCCAGGACAAGCGCTTTCTTACAAGTTAGGGCAATTTAAAATTCAAGAATTACGTGATTTTTCTAAAAAAGAACTCGGCAATAAATTTGATATTAAAGCGTTTCACACGCAAATATTAATTGATGGCGCATTGCCAATGCCAATCCTTGAGGAAAAAATTAAGCGTTGGGTTAAATCTCAAAGCTAATTTGTAGCGCAAAGCCAGTACTTTGAAAGGGTATTGGCTTTGCGCCATTTACAGCAATACGTTAGAATGCGCGCTCTTTAGGGGGCACGAGTAAACTATGTTTGATCAACAATTAGCAAATACACAATTTTGGCTTAAAAAAAGCTTAAGCGACATGAGTCAAAACGAATGGGAAGCCATTTGTGATGGATGCGGAAAATGTTGTTTAAATACGTTTATTGATAGCGAAGATGAAGACGAATTTACCGCCACCGATCAGTTACGCGAAGGTGAGCAATTAATATTTACTAATATTGTATGTCAGTATCTTGATAACAACACCTGTGGTTGTAGCGAATATGAAAACCGCCAAACGCTTGTTCCTTCTTGTGTAAAACTCACAAAAGAAAACCTTAAAGACATCTTTTTTATGCCACAAAGCTGCAGTTACCGTCGTTTACATGAAGGTCGTGGTTTGGCTTCTTGGCATCCGTTATTAAATAATGGTGATAAAACAAAGATGCATGAGCTAGGTATTTCTGTAAAAGACAAAACAGTAAAAGATTGCGATGTAAAGCTCGACGACTTTGATTTGTACATTGCAGAATGGCCAACAAAGGACGTAGATTAATGAGTAAACAACAAGCCGTAATTGGTTTAATCAATCCTAAAAGCCCGACTAATGTTGGTGGTGTATTGCGAGCAGCTGGCTGTTATGACGCTAAACAAGTTTTTTTTACCGGTAATCGCTACTTAAATGCCAAAAAATTCCATACAGATACAAAAAATGTAGTGGAGCGTATTCCTTTAACCGAAACAGATAATTTAGAAGCAATAAAGCCACAAGGCGCAACGGTTGTGGTTATTGAGCTTATTGAAGGTGCAACACCTTTACCTGAGTTTAAACATCCTGAAAATGCATTTTATGTATTTGGCCCCGAAGATGGTTCTGTATCAAAAGACGTCTTAAAGTGGTGTGATGAAGTGGTATATATTCCAACTATTGGCTGTATGAATTTAGCGGCAACCTGTAATGTAGTTTTGTATGACCGCTTAGCTAAATTAGGCGGCGTTGAGAGTAGTGACGATACTATTATTAGCTCTCGTGATACAAACAATAAAATGAGGTGGCAAAAAAGCTGATTAGTTAAGGTTTATTTGTGCAAAAGTGATAGTAGTAGCTAAACTTAAAAACACTATTAATCACAAATAGATACTAAAATGCGCTGGTTTTATTTTATATTATTGCTAACAACTAGTAATAGTTTTGCTGAAACATCGGTTGAGTATTTTCAAAATGGTACTCAACACACCTTAACTGGGCATTCCCATAAATCAGGGGTGCTCTATGAAGCTAAAAACTCCAAACAAACACTTCATCTAGCCACACTCGATTGGCCTCCCTATATTGGTAATAATGTATGTAATAAAGGCTGGGTTTATCAATTTTCAATTGCCTTGTTAAATAGTAAGGGCTACAGCGTATATATTGAATTTTTGCCTTGGGCAAGAGCGGTACGAAATGTAGAACTAGGCAGGGCTGACATACTAATGCCTGAATACTTTATAGAAGATACAGCCCCCTCCGATTATGTTGATGGTAAAACACGTCGAGAATTACTCGGCTTATCTAATTCCTTTAAAGGTGGCAAAATTGCTTTTTTAAAAAGGAAAGGCGATACAGACCATTTCACAGGAAACTTGAACTCGCTCAAAGGGCTTAAGATTGGTGTTGTTCGAGGGTATCAAAATACGCCAGAGTTTGATGCCATGATGGACAATGGCGAGTTTGAAGTTATCACCTCTGTTGATGATTTACAGCTTGTTAAGCTACTGACTGCTAAGCGTGTTGATTTGGTTATAGGCGATCCTCAAGCTTTGAAATCATCTGTGGCTTACTCCTCTTTAACTAAACCTGAAAAACAGTCTTTGCTTTCTTCCATTGAGCAAGAAAGCATTCCTTTGCAATATAACTCGTTATATTTTGCCATTAGTAAGCGTGCGCATAACTGGCTTTTAGTATTAGAGGATATAAACGAAGGGCTTTATCAGTTTAATAACAGTGGCGAAATAGACCGAATTATTAGTGCGACCAACACGCAATGTGAATAACATTGCTGGAACGTTCCATAAGTGCGCTGACTAATTTATATTTAAACATGTAAAATCGTTTTCAACTTGTTAATGGAGTGAAAACGACGTGAGTGAAATAAATACAAACCAATCATTCGCGGTCAACGAACAGCCAAATAAAAATTATCTGTTTCCACTGACTGCAATGACGACCCTATTTTTTTTATGGGGCTTTATTACTGTTTTAAACGATGTACTAATACCACGCTTAAAAGGCGTATTTGATTTGAGCTTTTTTGAAGCGATGCTAGTACAGTTTTGCTTTTTTGGGGCTTACTTTATTGTTTCTATTCCTGCGGGGCTTTTAGTTAAGCAATTTGGTTACAAAAGAGGGATTTTAACTGGTTTAATTGTGGCTTCAATGGGGTGTATGTTGTTTTACCCTGCTGTTGTAGTACATGAATATTGGCTATTTTTAGGCGCTTTATTTGTACTTGCTGCAGGCGTAACAGTACTTCAGGTTTCTGCCAATCCTTATGTTGCTGCTCTTGGCAGCGAAAAAACAGCTTCTTCTCGTCTAAATTTAGCACAAGCACTTAATGCGCTTGGTACTACCGTTGGGCCTTATGTTGGTGGTTTATTATTTTTCGGTACTGCAGGTAGTTTAGCCGCATCGGCAGCAACTGCTGAATCTGTAAAAGTGCCTTATTTAATGCTTGCTGGCGCTTTATTACTTATCGCTATTGTATTTGCCTTTATAAAGCTTCCAGAAATTGAAGCCCACAAAGAGGAAAATAATACAGCAATTGAATCTCGTTCGTTAATGCAAGCACCGCACTTAACTATGGGTGTACTTGCTATATTTTGCTACGTAGGTGGGGAAGTTGCCATTGGCAGCTTTTTAGTTAACTACTTTGGTGAGGCGCACATAGCAGGGCTTGAAGAGCATACTGCGGCCGCACTTATTAGTTATTACTGGGGCGGGGCAATGGTAGGACGTTTTATTGGCTCTGTATTATTACAAAAGATTGCACCTTCTAAAGCTATAGCGTTTAATGCATTTAGTATTATTGCGCTATTACTAATCACTATTTTTACTCAAGGTGACGTCGCTTTATACTCAGTATTGGCAATTGGTTTATTTAACTCAATTATGTTCCCGACTATATTTTCAGTTGCAATCGAGCGACTAGGATCATTGACGAGCAAAGGTTCTGGCTGGTTATGTTTAGCAATTGTTGGTGGTGCACTTGTACCATTACTGCAAGGGTTTATAGCTGATACAGTAAATATACAGCAAAGCTTTTTTGTTCCAATGTTATGTTATGTATTTATTGCATGGTACGGTTTAAATGTTGTTCGCTTAGCAAATAAGTGGAAATAACAGACTATACAAGAGTGACTGAATACGTATTCAGTCACTTATAAAGCTACATTTAATAGGAACGTTCCATGAAAAATAAATCTAGTCATTAATTATTTTAATATTAGCCAGTTACCCACAAAACCCTCTTGTTTTGCAATCCTTTATTCTTATTTTTCATCAATAACCTAACTGTAAGTCTCTTTTACTAGGACATTTAGCTAAATTTTTGCTAAAACAGTAAGGCTAATAACGATAAATAATAAAAAGGATGTATATGCTTAACTCGTTGAAATTTACTTCCAAAGTGACTATTGCAGCCTCCTTAATTTTGGTTTTGGTGCTAGGATTATTTACTTTTAATAACTACATTGCGATGCGCAAGCAAACCGAGCAGCAGTTAAGCTTGGTATTGCAACAAAATTCCGAATCTGTTTCACAAAATATAGCGAGTTGGTTAAATGCAAAGTTGGCGATTGTTATATCAATTGCTAAAACCCATAAAGCGAATGATTCTAAAGCACTCACCCTTTCACAATTAAATACAGCAGAGCTTGCTGGAAGCTTTAAAAATACGTATATAGGTAAATCCAGCGGCACGTTTATATTAAACGATCAATCAGTTGTATTACCTGCAGATTTTGATGCGACTTCTCGCCCTTGGTATAAATTAGTCGAAAACAAATCAAATACCGCTTTTACAACTCCTTATATTGATGTAACCACTAACGAGCTTACAATTTCAGCGGTAGTACCCATACTCCAAAATGGCCAATTTAGCGGCGTTGCAGGTGCCGATATTGATATGCAGACCGTGACAAAAATTATCAACGATATTGACTTTTTAGGACTCGGTTATGGTTTTTTACTCGACAGCAAAGGCCAAGTGTTAAGCCATCCAAATGCTCAGTTAAACTTAAAAAATACATCAGACATCTTTGGCACTAATACGCCTTTACAAAGTGAGTTTACCCAGTACGAGATAAACGGAGAGTCTAAGCTTATTTCGTTTACAAAAATTAGTGGTATTGAAAACGTAGATTGGTACCTAGGTGTTGTTATAGACAAAGATAAAGCGTATGCCAGTGTCTCTAATTTTGGCCAAACCGCAGCTGTTTTTATGGTGATAGGAATTATCACTATTATAATTATGATGCAGCTTTTATTACGCTATTTAATGCAGCCAATGAATCGTTTAAACGATGCTATTAAAGATATAGCACAAGGTGAGGGCGATTTAACAAGGCGTTTAACCGTTGAAAACGACGATGAATTTGGCGATTTAAGCTATTCATTTAATATTTTCATCGAAAAAATTCAGCATTCAATAGAGCAAGTAAAAGAGTCTACAAAGCAATTAGATACAGCTATTGAGAGCTTGGTATCACAAACACATTCTTCGCTGTCTATGTATGATGATCAAAGTAAACGAACCGATAGTGTTGCAGCGGCTATCAACCAGTTTTCAGCTACATCAATGGATATTTCAAGTAATGCAGAGAGTGCATCGCAGCTTGCTAAAAATGCAGATGAACATTCAACACAAAACCAAGAAGCATTAAGCCACAGTGTTGCAACTATCCACCAGCTCTCGGGTAATATGGAAAAAGCTCAGCAAACTATAAACAGTTTAAATTCGCATACAGCCAGTATTGGCCAAGTGCTTGAAGTTATTAAAGGTGTAAGCGAGCAGACTAATTTATTGGCACTTAATGCCGCAATTGAGGCCGCTAGAGCAGGAGAGGCGGGACGCGGTTTTGCCGTTGTAGCAGATGAAGTTCGCCAATTAGCGCACCGCACTCAACAGTCAACGCAAGAGATTGAAGACACGGTTAGTCAGTTGCAAAAAGGCTCAAACCTTGCTGTAGAGCTTATGAAAACAAGCCTTGAAGGCAGTGAAAAAAGCGTGCAACAAGCCGATGCTGTTGGCAATTTAATGAGTCATGTTATACAAGCGATTCAACAAATTAACGATGCAAATCACTCTGTGGCCACTGCAACAGATGAGCAAAACCAAGTTGTTAAGTTATTAGATACAGATATTCAAACAATTAATTCGCTTTGTATACAAGGCAAGGCCAACTTAAATGACACGCTTGACGAGTGTACCAAACTAAAACAACAGTTTAGTGCTTTAGAAAATATGGTTCAAAAGTTTAAAGTATAAAATTAATGACTAAAAAAAATGTGAATAAACCAAATTGGCTCAGTCTAATAAATATCGACAGTGTTTATAGCTCAGACATGCAACGCAAAGCGTTTTCTTTATTTACCATGATTGGGATTTCAATTGTGTTGATCGCAGTATTAGTGTTTTTTAATTATAAGCTTTATTCGCCACTACTAACCGCTTCATTAATTATCGTTAACATTACAAATATAAGCTGTTCTATCTACTTTATAAAAACGGGTAACCTGCAAGTTGTGGCATTAATAAGTGTGAGCATTGTGTGCATGATGTTTGTTGCACTTGTTTATACCGGCGGTAAAGATAATACCGCGCTATATTGGCTAATGTTTTATCCTGTCGTAACGTTTGCATCTTTAGGGGTTAGATTAGGTGCTTGGTTAGGCTGTACCTTACTGTTTTCTTGTATTGTTATTTTATACGGCCCTGACTTTGGTCAAGTTAGCTATGGCAACGTAGAAAAAACACGTTTTATAGCGTCCTTTTCTATGGTATTTTTATTCTCATTTATTGGTGAGTATTTTAGGCATAAAAGCCACATGGCTATTGCCGATATTACGCTAGAGCAAAAACAAGATGCTTATACTGACCCCCTTACTGGCATAGCAAATAGGCGTTTTATTACCTCTCATTTTTTAAAGCTTGCTCAAACACGCCCAGAGCAGTACTTACCTTTTTCAATTTTGTTAATTGATTTAGATAATTTTAAATCTTTAAACGATACGCATGGCCACGATTTTGGTGATACGGTATTGATAGAATTTACCAAACTTCTTGAGTCTCAGTTTTTGGCAACTGCGTTAAAGGCCCGTTATGGCGGTGAGGAATTTGTTGTTATTTTACCGCAGCTCACTGCCTCTGCAGCCTCTGTAATTGCGAACAAATTTCGAGAAGCCGTGGCAGGGCATGTTATATTTACTGATGACAAGCAGCGTATTTCAATCACCTGTAGCATTGGTATTTCCCAAGTAAATAAAGTAACTGATTATGATGATTCGTTAAAGCAAGCTGATGAAGCTCTTTATAGTGCAAAGGCTTCAGGTCGCAATAGAGTCGTCTCAAACTAGTTGAAGGATTAATATGTCTCAAAGTAAGTTAATATATGTCTATGACCCAATGTGTAGTTGGTGTTGGGGTTACTCACCAACCTGGCTTAAGCTAAAATCAGAGCTTGCTGGTAAAGTGGCAATAGAATATAAAGTAGGTGGCCTAGCACCCGATAGCCAAGACCCAATGCCACAAAATATGAAAGAGATGCTTGAAGGGACTTGGCATAAAATTTCAGCGCAGTTAGGTACGCAATTTAATTATGATTTTTGGCGCAACTGCCAGCCAAGGCGTTCAACGTATCCCGCATGCAGAGCTACACTTATAGCGCGTAAAGCGGGTAAAGAAGCTCAAATGGTGGCAGCTATTCAACACGCTTATTATCTAAACGCACAAAACCCGTCTGATGAAAGTACATTAATTAGTTTGGCTGAAAAAATTGGCTTAAATAAAGATGAGTTTTCGGAGCAGCTAGCGTCAAGCGAGCTTAATGAGGAGCTCAAAGCGGAGTTATCCTTTGTTCGCACTTTACCAATTCAAGGTTTTCCCTCACTAGTGCTTATTAAAGATAATAAAGCTCACCCTATAGAAATTAATTATACCGATTGGCACTATTCTCTTAATCAAATTAATTCAATTTTCGATTAACCACCTTATTGCATCTTATTAATAGGGGGTATTTGGCCAGCAAGTACCCTTATTGGCGTTAAACCCTCCTCGTAAGTCTTAATTGTTACCATTGTCATAAAAGCGACTTTTTTGCGCAACATCCTTGTCATGTTTCATCTATAAACTCCTGCTCATTGAATTATTAAGTCATAAATTATTTATATAACAAAGTTTATGACCTAAAAAAACAAACTAGCAAATCCGCTAACTAACGAGTAAAGGTGTATGCGATGAAAGGCGTTAAACCATTAATCTTAGCTGGTATTGTGGCCGCAAGCGCAGCAGTACACGCAAACGATTTAGATAAGGTTATTGATAAAAGCAGTGAAATTAATAAATCAGCTGCGCAATCACAAACAAAAATAGACAAGATTGCAGATTCAATGCAAGGACGTTTACAGCAATTTAAAACCCTCAATAAAGAGATTGATGGTTTAGCTGTATACAACGCCCAGCTAACTAAACAATTAAATAATCAAATAGAAGAGATGGAATCTTTAAACCTGTCAATGGATCAGGTTTCTATTATTGAACGTCAAATTACGCCGCTAATGCTTAGAATGATTGAAGGTCTTGAGCAGTTTGTATCTTTGGATATTCCATTTTTAGCTGATGAGCGCACAAAGCGCGTTACGTCTTTAAAAGAAATGATGAATCGTGCTGATATTAACTCAAGTGAAAAATTCCGCCGTGTACTTGAAGCGTATCAAGTAGAAGTTGACTACGGGCGCACTATTGAAGCTTATACCGCACTTTTAAATGTGGATGACAAAGAGCGTGAAGTTGATTTTTTACGCATTGGCCGTTTAGAGCTTATTTACTTAACACGCGATGGCAAAAAAGCAGGTAGTTGGAATGCAGACACAAAATCATTTGAAGCATTACCAGACTCTACAATAAGCCAAATTAATAAAGGTTTACGCATTGCGCGTAAACAACTTGCCCCAGATATGTTAACTCTGCCAGTACATGCAGCAGAATAAGAGGTTGAAAATGAAATTGTTTACTCAAATGACAAAAATAGCTCTTTTTGCTGCAAGCCTAAGCATTACTGGTGCAAGTATAGCGGCAGAGCCAATGAACTTAGATTCATTACTTAAAACGCTCGAAAATGGTAAATCAGCTCAAAGCGAGCAAAATAAACAACGTGAACAAGAGTTTGCGGCTCGCCAAAACGAGCAAGTACAAATGCTTAAAAATACCCAAGCAAAGCGCAATCAAATGCTGGTGGAATCTGAACGTCTAGAAACGCAATTTGAAGAAAACGAAGTAAAACTTGCTAACTTAACAGACACGCTTTCTAAACGCATGGGTTCGCTTAAAGAGTTGTTTGGCGTTCTTCAGCAAGTTGCAGGGGATTCTAGTAATAAATTTGCGACATCAATAGTATCTGCTCAGATTGCTGGGCGCAGTACGTTTATGGATGACCTTGCTCAAAAGATGGGCTCAACTTCAAAACTTGCTTCAATAGAAGATATTGAAAAAGTATGGTTTGAATTACAACGCGAAATGACCGAGCAAGGTAAAGTAAGTCGTTTTAACGCAAGTGTTATTGTTGAAGGCGGTACTAAAGCACAGCAAGAAGTTGTGCGAGTGGGCGCATTTAACCTTATATCAAACGGTAAGTATTTAGAGTTTAATTCCTCGACTAATTATTTGAGTGAATTAACTCGCCAACCTGTATCGCGCTTTATTGCAACAGCAGAAGAGCTACAAAGCACTAAAACTGGTGTGGTGCAATTCGCACTTGACCCAACAGGTGGCTCTATACTTGGTTTATTAGTACAAGCACCCGATACACAAGAGCGTGTCCATCAAGGTGGCACAGTGGGTTATGTGATTTTAGGCGTAGGTGTTATTGCACTTCTTATATCACTTGAGCGTTTTTTCTCATTATTAATCATGGGCGGTAAAATTCGTCGCCAGCTTAAAGATACAGTTGCACGTGATGACAATCCGCTTGGACGCGTAATGAAAGTAAAAGATCAATTTCCAAGTGTTTCACACGACACACTGGAGCTTAAATTAAGTGAAGCTATTTTACGTGAAATGCCAAAAGTGACGCGTAATTTAACACTTATCAAAATCATCTCTGTTGTTGCACCGCTGTTAGGTTTATTAGGTACGGTAACCGGCATGATTAATACATTCCAAGCAATCACCTTATTTGGTACTGGGGATCCTAAATTAATGGCGGGTGGTATTTCTCAAGCACTAGTAACAACGGTATTGGGCTTAGTGGTCGCCATACCAACGGTATTTTTATACACCTTACTTAATACGCGCGCTAAAAATATCTTGTTAACTATCCAAGAGCAGAGCGCCGGTATTATTGCAGAGCGAAGCGAGAAAGGAGCATAAACCATGGTGCTATTGATTGACTCAATCAATGCTATCCGTGATTTTCTCGACACCGGTGGCCAAGTTCTCTTGGTCATCGGGGTGTTAATCTTCGCGATGTGGTTATTGATACTCGAGCGATTTATTTACTTTTTTAATGGTTTTAGAAGCTATAAACACGCTCTTAAAGCCACTTGGATTAACCGTGCAGAACGAGATAGCTGGAATGCAGAGCAAATACGCGAAGCGATGATATCGCGAGCTGGTATGCGCTTAAACACCAATCTTTCTTTGATTAACGTGATGGTTGCTTTGTGCCCGCTACTTGGTTTGTTAGGCACGGTAACAGGCATGATAGAAGTGTTTGATGTAATGGCAATTACCGGCACAGGTAGTGCCCGCTCAATGGCATCAGGGGTATCTAAAGCAACTATCCCGACAATGGCAGGTATGGTAGGTGCGTTATCTGGGGTATTTGCCTCAACGTACTTACAACGAAAAGCTAAGCGCGAAGTAGAACTACTACAAGACAGCATGGTTTTAGACCATTAAGCAAAATTTTGATAAGCGGCTCTTATAAAGCCGCTCATCCTAGGAGAATAAAAATGAGAGCCCCGTTAGGAAACCTATTTCAAGAAGACGAAGCTGAAGAAATAAACATGACCCCAATGCTAGACGTTGTATTTATCATGCTTATTTTCTTTATTGTAACTGCTTCTTTTGTTAAAGAAGCCGGTATTGATGTAAACCGCCCAGAAGCCGCAACAGCTGTTAAAAAAGAGCGTGCTAATATTTTAGTGGCTATTTCTGATACAGGCGAGATATGGATTAATAAACGTCAAATTGATGTGCGCGCAGTACAAGCCAATATCGAGCGTTTAAAAGCAGAAAATCCACAAGGTAGCGTTGTGATTCAAGCGGATAAAAAAGCCACTACCGAAATGTTAATTAAGGTGATGGATGCCTCGCGCGCGGCGGGCGCATTTGATGTATCAATTGCCGCACAAGATGCGTCTTAAGGGCTAGTTATGTTGCGATATTTAGTTGCATTAGTGATAGCCGGTGTAGTGACCTTTATGTTGTTTTTAGGCATGCAGGCACTGATCACTGGCGGTGAAGGCGCTATGACGGATCCGGTAAAGGGTAACGTACTTGATTTTGTTCGCTTGAAAAAAGAAGAAACCGTACAAAAAAAAGAGCGTAAGCCACAAAAGCCACCAACACCAAAAGAGCCGCCACCACCAATGGAATCACCGCAAATGCAAAATAGTGATGCTACAGCAAATGCTAACAACTTTGACTTTGGTGCCAATGTAGATGCGGATGTAAATTTAGCCGGCGGGTTAGCACTTGAAACAAGTGATGGTGAATACTTACCGATTGTTAAGGTGGCCCCTGTTTATCCGCGCCGTGCGTTATCACGTGGCATAGAAGGCTACGTTATTGTTGAATTTACAGTAACTAAACAAGGCGCTGTACGCGACCCACAAGTAGTAAAAGCAGAGCCTGAGTCACTCTTTGATAGAGCCGCGATGGATGCAGCCCTTAAATTTAAATATAAACCGCGCGTAGTAAACGGTGAAGCCGTTGAAGTTGCAGGTGTTCAGAACAAAATATCTTTCCAAATTAGCGGTTAATTAGTAATTAACCACGAGTAAACGGACAGAAATGCGAGGCGATTATGAAATTACTACCTACAGCTAAAGTTTTAAAGTTAACACTATTTTGTACCGCTGCAGTAAGCACAAGTATTGTTGCACCAAGTGCTCTAAGCCTAATTCCAGGGCTAAATGTAGCTACGGCATATGCAGAGCAAGAACAAAAAACGAAACGTGTACCAGCACTGCGTGAAAAGGTTTATAGCCAGCTTGCTCGTGCGCAAAAACTTGCTGACGATGGTGATGTTAAAGGTGGACTTGAAGCGCTTGATAGCATTCAAGAGCGAGCTGCAAGCATGAACTCGTACGAAGTGGCAATGATGCATAACTTTTACGGGTTTATTTATTACAACGAAAACGACTTACCAAAAGCGATTGCTTCGTTTGAAAAAGTGGTAGCTGAGGAAGCCATTCCTGAGTCACTTCGTTTAAGCACTACATTTAGCTTGGCTCAATTGGCTATGGCTAATAGTGATTACACTAAAGTTATCTCTTTTTTAGATGACTGGGACAGTATTAACACCCAGCCTAAAACAGAAGGCTACTACTTGTTAAGGGCTCAAACATACTATCAGTTAAAAGACTATAAAAAAGGGCTTGAGTACATATCTCAAGTGATTGCTTTAAGCGACAGCGAAGGCAAAATCCCTAAGGAAAACTGGTTAGTACTACAGCGTGCAATGTATTACTCGCTTAATCAAACTGACAAAGTTGTTGAAGTGCTTGAGCGCATGGTAAAGCTTTATAATAAGCCTGAGTATTGGGTGCAGTTATCGGGTATGTATGGTGAAACAGGTAGGGAAAAACAACAGTTGGCGGTAATTGAAGCCGCTTACCAGCAAGGATTTTTAACCTCAAAATCTGATTTACGCCAATTAGCGCAAGTGTATTTATATAATGGTTTAGCGTTTAAAGCTGCAAAAGTGATGAGCGATGCCATTGATAAAGATATTGCTGAAAAAACAGCAAAAAACTACGCTTTTGTTGCTGAGGCGATGATCCAAGCTAAAGAAGATGAAAAATCTATTACCTACTTTGCAAAAGCTGCTGATTTATCTGAACACGGTAAATACGATCAACGTTTAGCCGAAGTATTTGTAAATACAGAGCAATATGAAGAAGCCGCCGATGCAGCGCGTAAAGCACTTGATAAAGGTGGTCTTGATTTTGAATCAAATGCATTTGTTGCACTGGGTATGGCGCAGTACAACATGCAAAATTTTGATGCATCAATTTTAGCGTTTGAGCAGGCAGAAAAACATAAAAAATCTCAGCGTTTAGCACAGCAGTGGATCAAATATGTAAAGCGCGAAAAAGTGCATGCAGAAACACTTAGAACAGCTTTACTGTAAATTTTAAAGCGCTTTACTAATTAACAAGTAACGCGTGTAAAACCAGTTCATAATCGCAACACTAAAACCGCCTCAGGGCGGTTTTTATCGTCTCTAAAAGCATCCAATTGTTTGATTTTAAATAAGTTACTTTTGTCATCTTATGGTTATTAAACTGTAACTACTTTGTCATAAGTCTCCCGTATTGTAACCGCAGCTAAACTCAAGTGACCTTAAAGCATTATTTAAGTGTTTTATGGTGACTTGAGTTTATTTGAGCACCTAAAAAATAATTAAATACTTTAACGGAGTGAACAATGAAATTATCTGACTTATTCAAAGTAAGTTTGATTGCAACTGCAGTATCTTTAGCTGGTTGTGGTGGAGACTTAGTAGTATCTGAAGGCGACACAACTATTAATGAAGGTGATACAGTAACTAACGTTATTGAAGGCGGTGACGATACAAGTGGTGAAACGTCATCACGTGATGATTCACAAAATGCTACCACTGGCTTTCCTACTGATATTGATAATGCACTAACTCAAGGTTTAGCAACTGATGTTTCTAGTGAGTTTACATCTATTACAGATAAGCCCGTTTATCGCTTAGCTGCAGATACTGTGTTCACTACTGATGTTTCGTTAACAAACGACGCACACTGGATCTTAAATGGCCGTACTGCGGTTGGTAATGATCGCGCAGATAACGCCAAGCTTTATATTCAGCAAGGTACAACGATTATTGGCGAAACAGGAGATGACTTCCTAGTTGTTCGTCGCGGTTCACAAATTGAATCGGTAGGGACTGTAAGTCAGCCCATTACAATGACCTCAATTCAAGATGTTACAGCTCAAGAAACAACGATTGGTCAGTGGGGCGGTTTAGTATTATTAGGTAACGCGCCAGCAAATTCTTGCGGCGACCAAGAAGGTGAAGCAACAGCTGATGAACTTGCTAATTGTGGTGTGTCGGCTGAAGGTGATGCAGGTCAGTTTGGTGGCGATATCAGTGATGATAACTCAGGTACTTTAAAGTATGTACTTGTTAAGCAAGCCGGTAAAACGTTAGGTAATGGTGATGAGTTAAATGGTATTACGTTTGCCGGTGTTGGCTCTGCAACTACGGTTGATTATATTCAAGTACATGAAAATCTTGATGATGGTATCGAGTTTTTTGGTGGTACCGTTAATGTAAGCAATGTTGTACTTACAAATATTGGTGACGATTCGCTAGATTGGTCTTTTGGTTGGACGGGCTCAGCTACAAACGTTTATATTCAGCAAGCGGCTAACGTAGGCGATAACGCTATTGAAGCTGATAACTCTGAATTTGATTCAAGTGCCACGCCATTAACTTTACCTACTATTTCAAACGTTACAATTGTGGGTGCTGAGGGCAATAACGGCATTCGTTTACGTGCGGGTACTGCTGGGGTTCTTAAAAATGTATTTGTAACGGGCCCAGCTACTTATGAAAACTGCTTACGTGTAGGCTCTGATTCAGTACCTCGTGCAGAGGATGGCACACTTACGATTACAAACTCTATAGTTGCTTGTCAAACTGCAGCGAATAACTTTGGCAGCGAAGTTATTAACGGTGGCGATGTACAATCTTGGTTTGAAGGCCAAGACGCTAACCAAACACTTACCCCAGCTGATTTAATGTTAGATGACAACGGTTATACACCTCTTGCTGGCTCGCCACTTATTGCAAATACGCAAATTGGTGCTTTTGATGGCTCAACTAATTGGATGGAAGGTTGGACTGTTGGTATCAATGGTGGCTTCCCTACTGATATTGATAATGCGCTATCACAAGGTTTAGCCTCAGACGTATCTAGCGAATTTCCAGAAATTACAGATAAGCCAGTATATCGCTTAGCTGAAGATACAACGTTTACAGCGGATGTAACACTTACAAATGACGCACATTGGATTTTAAATGGCCGTACTGCAGTAGGTAATGACCGTGCAGACGCTACAACACTTTATGTTCAAGCCGGCACGACATTAATTGGTGAATCAGGTGATGACTTTTTAGTTGTTCGTCGTGGTTCGCAAATTAACGCAAATGGTAATGCAACTGCACCGATTACAATGACATCTATTGAAGATGTAACAGGCGCTGAAACAACAATTGGTCAATGGGGCGGTTTAGTACTTTTAGGTAATGCTCCTGCTAACTCGTGTGGCGATCAAACTGGCGAAACGACAGCTGAAGAACTTGCTAACTGTGGTGTATCTGCAGAAGGTGACGCTGGTCAGTTTGGTGGCGATATTAGCGATGATAACTCAGGTGTTCTTCGTTATATTGTCGTTAAGCACGCAGGTAAAACTCTTGGTAACGGTGATGAGCTTAATGGTATTTCATTTGCGGGTGTAGGCTCTGCAACAAAAGTAGAATATATCCAAGTTCATCAAAACCTTGATGATGGCGTTGAGTTTTTTGGTGGTACTGTAAATGTTCGTAACATAGTACTTACTGATATTGGTGATGATGCATTTGATTGGTCGTTTGGTTGGACAGGTCGTGCGCAAAATATTTATATTCAACAAAGTGCTGTTGGTGGTGATAACGCTATTGAAGCGGATAACTCAGAATTTGATTCAAATGCTACACCTTTAACAAAGCCACTAATTTCTAACGTAACAATTGTGGGTGCTGATGGCACTAACGGTGTTCGTTTACGTGCAGGTACAGCGGGCGTTCTACGTAATGTAGTAATTACAGGACCTGAAGGTTACTCAAACTGTTTACGTGTGGGTTCTGACTCTGTAGCAAATGCAGAATCTGGAGAGCTTTCTATTGAAAACTCAGTAGTGGCATGTAGTGAAGATAATAACTTTGGTAGTGAAGCAATTGGTGGTGGTAACGTGCAATCTTGGTTCGAAGGCCAAACAGGTAACCAAACGCTTACAGCTGCTGCCCTTAGTTTAGCAACCGATGGCTTTACACCTAAATCTAGCTCACCATTATTAGGTTCGGGTGTTGATTCGTCAGACCTTGATTCGTTCTTTACTAAAACAGATTATATTGGTGCGTTTGATGGCGATAATAACTGGATGGATGGTTGGACAGTTGCTATAACACCAAGTTTTCCTGATGATATTCAAAATGCCTTAGAGCAGGGTTTTGCTACTGATGTATCAGCGAGCTTTCCTGAAATCACAGACAAGCCAGTTTATCAGTTAACTTCTGATGTTGTATTCACTTCAGACGTAACATTAACTAACGATGCCCATTGGATTCTCAAAGGCCGTACAGCCGTAGGTAATGACCGCGCTGATGAAACGACTTTATATGTTCAATTTGGTACTACGCTTATTGGCGAGTCGGGTGATGACTTTTTAGTTGTTCGCCGTGGTTCTAAAATAGAGGCTGTGGGCAGTGCAACTCAGCCAATTACTATGACGTCTATTGAAGATGTTACTGGTGGCGAAACGACTATTGGTCAATGGGGCGGTTTAGTGCTTTTAGGTAATGCACCGGCTAACTCGTGTGGCGATCAAGAAGGCGAAGCTACCGCTGATGAGCTTGCAAACTGTGGTGTGTCTGCTGAAGGTGACGCTGGCCAATTTGGTGGTAATGACCCAGAAGATAACTCAGGTACTTTAAAATACGTGGCAGTTAAACAAGCAGGTAAAACGCTTGGTAACGGAGATGAGCTAAACGGCATTACGCTTGCTGGTGTTGGTAGTCAAACAGAGCTTGATTACATTCACGTTCATGAAAATCTGGACGATGGTGTAGAATTTTTCGGTGGTACTGCAAACATCAGTCACCTGGTTTTAACTAATATTGGTGATGACTCACTAGATTGGTCATTTGGTTGGACGGGTAAAGCGCAATACGTACTTATCAAGCAAGCTGACTCAACAGGTGATAATGCAATTGAGGCGGATAACTCTGAGTTTGATTCAAGTGCAACTCCACTCACAATGCCTACAATTTCTAATGTTACTATTATTGGTAATGTTGGGGTTAACGGTATACGTCTACGTGCAGGCACTGCGGGTATGCTTAAGAACGTGGTTGTGACAGGCGGGGCAGATTATTCAAATTGTTTACGTGTAGGTTCAGATTCAGCTCCTCGCGCAGAGGATGGTACATTAACTGTTACTCACTCAGTTGTTGCATGTGAAACGGCAAATAACTTTGGTACACAAGCTATTGGTACTGGTAATGTTGAGTCTTGGTTCTTAGGTCAAACAGGTAACTCTGTGCAAGCAGCCACAGACCTTGGTTTAGCAGATAACGGATATATGCCTTCGGCTGAGTCATTACTGTTAGGTAATGGTTTTGATTCTTCAAGCCTAGATAGTTACTTTGATTCAGTAGATTACATTGGTGCAATGGATGCACAAACAGACTGGACAGCAGGTTGGGTTAAGGTAGGCCTTTAATCCAAACCACATTATAGCCGAGCGAAAGCTCGGCTAATGTCTTGTTTTGTTTCGGAGTATAAAAATGAAATCTTTTAAACCCTCTTCTCTTGTTCTATGTAAACTAAATTGCGCAGTTATGGCTGCAATTATGGGGCTATCAGTAAACACAGCTATAGCAGCCGAAGCCGAAGAGCAAGAAATAGAAGAAGTAGTTGCTGTTGGCCAGCGACTAAAAGGTAGTGCAGGCGCAGTACTACAAGAGCGTCAAAATCAGGCATTTGTTGCTGATATTATGGGTGCTGATCAAATATCACGCACAGGTGATGGCGATGCAGCTTCAGCGCTTCGTCGTGTGACTGGTTTAACCTTAGTCGATGGTAAATATATTTATGTTCGTGGTTTGGGTGAGCGTTATTCAAGTACCCAACTTAATAGCATGTATGTTCCAAGCCCAGATCCCACTCGATCAGTTGTTCCACTGGATTTATTTCCATCGGATATTATTGAAAGTTTAAGTGTGCAGAAATCGTTTTCTCCTGATATGCCAGCGCACTTTGGTGGTGGTAATGTAAATATACGCACCAAATCTATTCCTTCTGATTTTTTGTTTAAAATACAGTTAGGTACTACATATAACACCTCTAACAGTGACACCGGTTATTTTTACAGTGGTGGTGATGATGATTGGATGGGGCGCGATGATGGTACACGTGCTTTACCTTCATTAATTTCTACAGCGCTTAAAAGTGATGCAGGACTTGAAGGTGACAGCAGTACTACGCTTGAGCAGCGTCAAGCGCTCTTACAATCTCTAGATTGGCAAGTTGGACCTAATGAGAAAGACGTTGATCCAGGCATGAATTTTTCAGTAGCACTAGGTGATAGGTTTGAGTCTGAAGTAGGTACTTTTGGCGTTCTAGCCGCTGTTTCCTATGACAATGAATGGGAAGTAGTTAAAGAGCAAAGCGGTACAAATTTAGGGAGTTTGGGCTGCGAAGATAAATGTTTTGCACAAACTTATGATGGCATATCTACTGAACAAACCGTTCGTTGGAGTGGCACATTAAATTTAGGTTATGAATTTAATAATAACCATAAATTTGAACTAACGAATATAGCTCTTCATGATATGAGTGACAGAGTGCGTAATCGTGACTTTTTCGATGCTAACGAGTCTGAAGAAGGTGTTACTGAGTTACGCCGTGTTGACGTTATGTATGAAGAGCGTGAAATGTTCTCTACGCAGCTCAAAGGGACGCATAACTTTCCTGAATTAGAAAATTTATTTTTTGATTGGTATGCCGGTACAAGCCGCGCCAACAGAGATGCTCCTGGCGCATTGGATGTTGTTTTTCAAACTAACTTAAATGATGGTGTTTTTGAATCAGAACAGTTACAAGATGTTGCTGCTACTAACGTAACGCGTGATTATCAAACTTTGCATGATGACGTAGATACATATGGTTGGAATATGAGTATCCCATTTTATGGTGATGGCTATGAGTTAGAGCTTAAGGTGGGTGGCGATTTTTCTGAAAAAAAACGTGATGCAAGTAATATTCAATTTGGTATTACGCACCGTGGTATAACAGATGAATATACATTTGGCTCAAACATAGACCAAATTTTTTCTGACGAAAATTTAGCTAATAGTGAGTTTTATACAAGTATTACAGGCTCTGGTATTTTTGATGATGGTACCGCAGATGGTGATAAGTACAGCGCTGCACATAAGTTAGACGCTTATTATTTTATGGCCGACTTTTTCTACGAAAACACATGGCGTATAACCGGTGGTATTCGTTGGGAAGACTTTTCTCAAATATCAGTGCCTTTTCAGGCTCATACTAATTTCTTTGATGGAACAATTGAAGAAGTGAGCGAAGTTGCAATAAAAGAAGATAACTTTTTTCCTTCTTTAGCAATTACTTATATTATGGATGAAGAAATGCAGTTTCGCTTAAATTTAAGTGAAACGACGATTCGCCCAGATATGCGTGATGTAAGCTCAACTTATTATGTTGACCCACTAACAGAGTTTTTAGTGCGAGGCTCGCCTACACTTCAAAGCTCTAAGCTAAAAAATGCTGACTTTAGGTTTGAGTGGTACATGCCTTCAGGAAACAATCTATCAGTTGCTTTGTTTTATAAAGATATTGAAAACCCAATTGAAATGGTTGAGTTAGCGGGTGTTGGTGGAGCTGCTCCGCAATTACTAACAGCAAATGCGCAGTCGGGTGAACTAACAGGTATTGAGGTAGACTTTTTAACTGACTTTAGTTTTATTCATAGTGATTTATCTGCCATATTTTTATCAGGTAACGTTACTCTATCGGATTCAAGTGTTGAGCTTGGCATAAACGATGCTGATGGGGTTGATTCATTATTTGAACAACAACTAAAAGAGGCGCTTGAAGCTGACTCTGTTTCTAACATTGTTACTAATAATAAACGTCGTTTAGTTGGTCATTCTGAATGGGTAGCAAACTTACAAATGGGTTATGACTCTGCTGATGGTTTTCATTCTACTTCAGTTGTTTATAACGTGTTTGGGCCGCGCATAATCGTACCAGGTACGCGTGGTAACGAAGACGCAGAGGAAAAGTCATTTCATTCTCTTGATTTAGTTTATTCTTACTTCCCTAACTTTAATACTAAAGTTAATTTTAAAGTTAAAAATATACTTGGCCAAGAAAAAGAAATTGAACAAGAAAACTTAACACTTTGGCGTCAAGAAGAAGGCACTGAGTTTAGTTTAAGCTTTAGCTACGAGTTTTAATTTTATACCCAAGGAAGGGGGATATAATAAAACCTAATTACCTATTAGCCCTGTATTTAATACAGGGCTTTTTTATGACTATGAAAAATATTTAAGTTCTACTTTATTCACTAGTTTTAGCGCGCTGGTGGTGTTATTTTGACGTTAATGAAAATTAAATCTCACGCAATGAATTTAATTTTTAATGTATTAAGGCATCTTTTATGAATCAAACAGTGGAACAAACAATGAAAAAAGTAGGATTAGTCGGTTGGCGTGGCATGGTAGGCTCTGTGTTATTAGAACGTATGCAGCAGCAAAGTGATTTTGCCCATATCGACACCACCTTTTTCACCACCTCACAAGCGGGTCAACTAGGCCCTGATATAGCAGGCGACGCAAAACCATTGCTAGATGCAAGTGACATTAGCGAACTTGCTAAAATGGATATTATTGTTACTTGCCAAGGCGGTGACTACACCAATGCGGTATATCCAAAATTACGCGAGTCGGGTTGGGATGGTTACTGGATTGATGCAGCTTCAGCACTGCGTATGAGTGAGGACAGCATAATAGTGCTAGATCCCGTAAACAAAGATGTTATTGAACAAGGCTTAGAGCAAGGCGTTAAAACTTTTGTTGGCGGTAACTGTACAGTATCGCTAATGCTACTTGCATTAGGCGGTTTATTTGAGCAAGACCTAATTGAATGGGTAAGCCCAATGACTTACCAAGCAGCCTCTGGTGCTGGTGCACGAAATATGAAAGAGCTTATTGCACAAATGGGCGCTATTCATGCAACTGTTGCAGATAAACTAGATAACCCAAGCTCTGCTATTTTAGAAATTGATAAAATAGTCAGTGAAACAATGGCATCAAGCGATTTACCACAAGACCAATTTGGTGTGCCACTAGCGGGCAGTTTAATCCCATGGATTGACGTACCTATGCCAAGCGGTCAGTCTAAAGAAGAGTGGAAAGCGCAAGTAGAAGCCAATAAAATTTTAGGCTCTTCTAAGCAACCAGTGCCTATTGATGGTTTATGTGTTCGTATTGGCGCTATGCGTTGTCATTCACAAGCGATGACTATTAAATTGCGTGAAGATATTAGCGTAGAAAAAATTGAAAAAATTTTAGCGTCTCACAACGAGTGGGTTAAAGTAATTCCAAATGAGCGCGATATCAGTGCCACAGACTTAACACCTGTTAAAGTAACTGGTACGTTAAGTATTCCTGTTGGGCGTATTCGTAAATTAGCGATGGGACCAAAATACTTTAGCGCATTTACAGTAGGCGATCAGCTTTTATGGGGCGCGGCAGAGCCACTTCGTCGTATGTTACGCATAATTGTTGATGGTGAGTAATACCAATTCGCAATAATACTTAATCAATTTGAGGGGTTAAATCTGACGCTAACTACGTTAAATATTTCTGATATAGAACAACTAAATAACGAAATTTTTGCCTTGTTATCGACACGATTTTCTTCCCTCAAAATAGATCACTTAATTAAGCGAATTGGTATAATATATAATCAGTATTAACAAAAGGGGTTGGCAATTTGCCAGCCCTTTTTAGTTCAATGGCTTATAAAACCGCTTAAGAGGCTAAAATAATACTTTTTTATGAATGTTCACTTTTGTTTATTATTGAACTTAAGTAAACTGTTTACATTGTGCAACAGCCTATTCAAGTAATATTAATGACCTCTCACACAAATAACTTTGCCAATAAGCGATTGGCATTTGTTAGCTCCTATTTTAGTTCTGCAATTGCTATAAATACGGTTGTTTCTTGTTTTCTTATTTTTAGCAGTATTAACCATAGCGCCTCGCAAGAAAAACTCTATTGGCTTTTTACGTTATCATTTATTTCATTACTTCGAATAGCCAGCCATGTATTTGTTAACAACACCCATGCTTTTAAATATCACCTGTATTTTATAGGTTTATTACTAACGGCTTTAACATGGGCTGCTTTCCCTATTTTGTTTTACGAAAACATGCAAATGCAGGAAAAATTTGTATCACTTGTTGTTTTTAGCTCACTTGCTGGTGGCGGTGTAAACGTTTTAGCTTCTGATATTCGTTCATCCTTGTCGTATATAACCTGTTTACTAGTTCCTTTTAGTATTTTATTACTTTTACAGCCTATTGAAGATGAGAATGTACTCGGTATTTTAGGGCTCGTTTTATGGTTTATTTTGTGTTTTATAACGGCTTCGCGTAGTGCAAAAGATGTAAAATCATCAATTAATAACGAACTTAAGTTAGATCAATTTATTGAAAACTTAGAAAACGAAGTACAACTTCGTACCGAACAAATAATTTCTTTAGAACAAAAAGACAATCTAACTAAATTGTTTAACAGGGGGAGTTTTGTTTCTAATGTTGAACTTGATTTAGCCAATCAAAATGATGATATTAAAGCCGTTTTATTTTTAGATATGGATGATTTTAAAATTATCAACGATAAATACGGTCATGACTTTGGTGATTTTGTGCTGGCCCAAACAGGTAAACGATTAGTTGAAACACAAACCCAAGGCGACTTTATTGCTTGTCGATGGGGAGGTGATGAGTTTATTTTTTATTCTCGCACCAATACCGAAGATGAACTTTTTGACTGTGTTTTTAGATTAGTTAAAACCTTAACGAAAACAGTAAGCATGGACAGCTATCAAGTAAATCCCTCTTTTAAGGTTGGGCTGTATTTTACGCGCGAAAATTTTAGCCTTGCAGAGGCGATTAAATACGCTGATGTAGCTATGTATGAAGGTAAGAAAAGCCGTAATGAAATATCGGTATTTGACGAGCGAATGCATGAATCGCTTAAAAGAGAAGAAGTACTGCGCAGCTCAATTAAAGAGTGCGTAGAAAAAGGTGACTTTCATCTGTGCTATCAACCTATTGTTGATATAAGCACAAATGAAATAACCACGTTTGAAGTACTACTTCGTTGGCAGTTTAATGATGAATTTATTCCCCCTTCAGAATTTATAGATATTGCAGAGCGATATGGAAAAATTAATATACTCGGCGAATTTGTACTAGAGCAAGCTATTGCGAGCTTAAGTAGGCTAAATGCCGTAAATAGTAATATTGGATTGTCGATTAATGTGTCGGTGCTGCAACTAGAAAACCATAACTTTTTAGATTTTTTAGTTGCGCTTTTAAATAGATACGCAGTTAAACCATACAATGTGCATTTAGAAATAACAGAAACAGTCATGATTAAAAATTTACCGTATTTGTCAAAAGTGATTACGGCCATAAAAAATACTGGAGTGCGTATTTCTATTGATGACTTTGGTACTGGGTTTTCTTCTATATCGGTTTTAAAAGAGCTGTCAGTTGATTACATTAAAATAGACAAATCTTATATTGATAACATTTGTGAATGCTCAAAAGATAAAAGTATTGTATCTGCGGTAACTAACATGTCGCATATGATTGGTTGCGAAGTAATAGCGGAGGGCGTAGAAAACTCCGCTCAGTTAACGTTATTACAAAGCTTAGAGATTGATAAATACCAAGGTTTTATATTCAGTAAACCAGTTAGATTTGATCAAGCACTATCCTTGATATATTAAAGTCACTAGCTGTTTATACTTAGTTAAGCATTGCTGCATAAACCCAATTTTTTGTAGCAATCTTAAATTGGTATAACCTTTGCTGTTAATACTTAAATTAGCCACTTTAACTTCACTTAGGCTATTAGCGATGTATTTTAAATACGATTTACGTAGTGTTGTTACAATTTTGCGTAATTCTTACATGTTTAAAATACTCATTTGAAAGTATTAGGTAAAGGAAATTACAATGAGCTCGGTTTCTAATGTATTTCATAGCAAATGGTTTAACTCATTTGCGGTTATTTTATTAGTCCTTATTATTGCCAGAATAGCCGCACCTTATGCGCTTCAGCAGTACGTAAATTATCAGCTAAAACATACGCAAGGTGTTACGGGGCATGTTGGTGATGTAGATTTGTTTTTATATCGCGGTGCCTACGCGATTGACGACGTTGAAATTTACGCTGTTGATGCAACTTCAGCTCCTAAGCCTTTACTGAGTATTCAAACTCTCGATTTTTCACTTGCGTGGTCAGCCCTTTTAAAAGGGAATTTAGTCACAAATATGGCTTTTACGCGTCCTGAGATAGTTATTTACGATAAAGACCCCAATGCTTCTGAGCAAAATAAACAAGTAAAAGATGAAACCACTTGGGTGGGACTGGCGAATGACTTAGTACTGTTTTCTATTGATACCTTAATAATTGAGCAAGGCAAGTTAACCTTAGTTAACTCAACCAATAGCGGTGAAAAACCCACTTTTATATCAAATATTAATGCCAAAATTGAAAATATAACGAATGCGCAAAACCTATCAAAAACACTTGTGACTACTCTAAACGTAGAGGGGGCGTTAATGGGGGAGGCCGCATTAAAGCTTCATGGCAAACTAGACCCTTTTAGTAAACACGCTAATTTTGATTTTAACGCAGAGGTACAGCGCTTCTCAGTTAAAAATCTCGACACTGTATTTAAAGTGTATACACCGTTTGATATTGAAGCGGGGGGCATTGATGGCGCTATGGAACTTGTGGCTAAAGATAATAACTTAAATGGTTATGTAAAAGCGGGTGTTCAAAACCTGAGTGTATTTTCTTGGCGAGAAGATATAGAAAAAGATGATGACGGTATCTTTACTGCTATATTTGAAGGCAGTGTAGATTTACTGGGCTCTATACTTGAAAACGATGAGTCTAAACTTGTTGCTGCACGCATTCCTATAGAGGGGCAATTAGATAATACGGATGTTTCGACTTTTCAAGCTGTTATTTCGGTTTTAGAAAATGCTTTTTTTGATGCGTTTAAAATGAAAGTGGATAATGTTATTTCTTTTGAAGATCCAAAGAGTGATGAATCTTTAAGTTATAAAAGTAATAAAAGTAATTAATGTATTTATATTTCCCAAATTAAACGTTTAACTCAAAGTAACACCAACATCATTGATGTTGGTGTTACTTAGTTTAGATATTTCTATTTGTCTTTACTTAATAGCGCTTTAAGCTCTGCAATTTGTACTTGTAGCTCATTTACCTGACCTTGTGTTGCAGGTAGAGAATCGTTATCCGCAAGCTCTTCTCGGGCATTTCGGTGCTCCTCACTCATTACCTCAAGTATTGCACCTACCATCATGTTTAAAAATACAAATGCAGTTAAGAATATAAACGTAAGGTAATAAATCCAGCTTAATTCGTACACCGCCATTGTTTCGTACATTATGTCGGTCCAATCTTCAAACGTTGCTATTCTAAACAAGGTAAGCATTGATATTGAGACGTCTTGCCAAAGTACAGGGTTGATTTCAGCAAACATCATGCTACCCATTGCAGCGTATATATAAAAAATAACAAACATTAACAGGGCTATATAACCCATTTGCGGAATGGCTTTGAGCAATGAGTTAACCAATAAGCGCAGCTCTGGGATCATCGAAACCAATCGTAACACTCTAAATATGCGCAACAGCCTAGCAATTAACATTGTAGAGCCAGCAGCAGGGTATAAACTGCCCAATACTATGATAGTGTCAAATATATTCCATCCCTTAGAAAAGAAGTCTTTAATGCCTTTACTTGCAACAAAGCGGATTATTAGTTCAATTAAAAAGAATGCAGTAATGCCAACGTCCATCCAATTAAGAGCAAGCTCTACGGTAGGATGTAGTGAGTAAGTGTGTGCACCTACTGTAAGGGCAGAAACAATAATTACAGCTATAACAAATGATTGAAATATCTTGCTTTTGTCTATACGCTGAAACAACTTTTGTAACTGCGACATCATAGTAATAGATCCTTTGGATATTAAGATTTTATGGCGCTAATATACAATAGTATCGTAATAATTTAACGCTTTTTCGATATAGAAAGTGTAAGGAAATTTAATGTTTATCAATAAACTAAAAAGCAGCGCATTACTTATTATTGGATCATGTGTTTTGGCTGGTTGCAGCTCTGATGCACGTTTTCATGAATTACAATCGGCGCGCCTTGATGAGTGTAACTATAAAGCTGACAAAGAATATTACGAATGCCTAGATAAACAAGACTCTAACTACGAAGAGTTTAAAAAACAGCAACAAGCCCAGACTAAATAAGTAACCTTTATATTTATGACTAAAACTCAAAAACAGCGCGATAAGCAAATTCGCTTAGCGCTTACTAATGCATGCGAAGCAATAAAAGAAATGGTAATTGGTTTTGATTATCTAACGCATACAGTTGATTTAAATAACGAAGTAAACACGTTAAAAGTACAATGTTACTTTATTGATGAGATAGCCGGTGAAGATGCAAAACCGCAACTTGATGAGTTAACGCAGATTATACTTAGCCAGCTAACAGCTATTAAGTTGAACGCAAAACCAGCACACATCTCATTTTTAGCCAATTAACAGCGGTTTAGTTGGTATGACATCACATGGACGTTATAATTAGATAAATTATTTTTAGGGTTTAAATTATGGCTGTTCCTTCGCGTTCGCAAATTTCACCAGGTACCACAGTAAATATTGTATTAAAAGAAGATCAACGCAGCGGCACATTAACAGAAGGTGTGGTTGAGCGCCTTTTAACAAAATCACCAAATCACCCACACGGCATTAAAGTACGTTTAGAAGATGGTCAAGTTGGCCGAGTAAAAGAGATTTTATAATGGCTACGTTAACAGAGCAGGCTTTTTGGGATTTAGTAACAACGCCGGATTTAGGGCTCGATCCGCAAAGTGTGAGCGATAACCTAAAAAACAAACTGAATGATTTAAGCGATCAGCACCTTATTGATTTTGATAAACACTTTGGCATACATATGCGTAAATGTTTTACCTGGGATTTGTTTGGTGCCGCCTTTGTGATGGCTGGATGTAACGACGATTACGGTTTTAGCGAGTTTAGATGTTGGTTAATTTCACGCGGTAAAACAGTATTCGAAAACGCTTTAGAAAATGCTGATTCGTTAGCGCAGTGTACACCTGTTTATTACTTAAATGAGCAGCCTTACCCGTATATTGATGAGTATGATTTAATAGCCGGTTTATTATTTGAAGAACGCAGCGAAGATGAATTACCGTTTATTCCATCAGGCAGTGATGAACCCAAAGGTAAACGTTTTAAAGGCAAACCTAAGTTTTTAAAGCAAAGCTACCCTTTATTATTTGCAAAGTACTGGCAATAAAATAAATAGTAATTTGTACACTATTTAAACAATTTAATGAGTTCAATTTCCCTACAAGTAAGCGCATTGATATAAATCGTTTTGTTGTTTAACTACGTATTAACTAAAGTACTTAACAGCAAAATGGTTTGTAATGTGGTATCTAGGAGGAATCTTTGTGGATTTAAATGTGTTCAATCTAAGGGATTTATTCGCGGCACGAGGTTTGTAACCTAATGGGAACGGTAATTGCTCTTGCGTTATCTTACTGGCTTACACACATGTAAGAATTAGTAATAGTCGAGCAAAGCTCCCTTAGCTGCTCGTGTCTTGGTTCCTGAATACGACTTCTCTCCTTTTATAGTAAATCTCTGTTATAGTTGTTAAAAGTTATAAAAGCTAAGTGATTAGGCATTTTGCTATTATTTAACACGCTGACTCACGAGGATACACCCACGAAATGAAATATTTAACACTCGCTTTATTAACTGTCGCTTTTACAAGTGCAAATGCTTTTTCTGAGCCGAGTAATAAAACACGATTTATACCGCTTTTAAAGTCAAAATTAGGTGCCTACGAAGTTATGTCGAGCAACTCAGGGTTATGCGTTAACAGCAATTTGAGTTTGACAGATGAAAGTGATTTAAGTGCGGGTTTTAAACTTGGTGAGCAAATTGTATTTGGATCGCTCCACAATGGTACCCGAACCATTAAAAAACCAAACTTTTGCTTTATAACCAGCACGCTTAAATATAAAAGTGATGGCCTTGAAAACGGCTTAAGAATGAGCCGTTGTGAAAGCCCAGCAAACGAAAAAACAATCAGTCAAAGTATCAAGTTTTTAGCCGATAACACACTCAAATACACATTGAGCGAACCTAATGTAGAGTGCACATTTAAAAAAGCAGATGAGAGTAAAGAAAGCATCTAGTAAGTAGCAAATTATTCGCAGTATATTTTAGGGATATCGCGCCAACGCGTAGTGTACTGCGGCGACAAAAAATCACGGTTCATGTGCCACCGGTCATTTAATTTACTACTTGCAAGGCTTAGCATTCCTTTTCCGTATCGATTGTTAATTGTGTCTAAGCATTGCATAAGTTTAGGATTATCAGGGCTTTTATTAAATAAGTCATTTTGCTGAAACTGTTCTGATATTAGCTCTACCGCGCCTACACCACATTTATAAAACCGTATACCGGGTTGGTAAATCTTATTAAATACCTCAGATACAGCATTAGCCATCACGCAGGTGTCGTTAGTGGGTGAGGGGAACTTATACACAAACGATTTTTTATAATATCTATTTTCGTGCGCGCCACTGGCTGCAAAAATATAAAGCTGGTGAGTGAGCGAGTGTTGCGCTCTTAATTTATTAGCCACTGTGGTTACATGGTTAATTAGCGCTGTTTTAAGTGCTGTTGGCTCACATATGCGCTCTCCAAAACTACGGGTTGAATAAATCTCCCGCTTATCTTGTCGTACATCATCCCAGTTTAAACATGTTATCCCGTTAAGCTCGCTTACTGTGCGTTCAACAATCACACTAAATGCACGGCGCATTGCTCTAGGGTTTTGCTGAGCAAGATCCCAGGCGGTGTGTATATTCATTATTTTAAGTTTTTTAGCTAGCCGCCGGCCTATTCCCCACACATCTTCGCAGCTCATTCTTTGTAAAATAGCTTGGCGAGTTTGTTCGCTATTTATTACTGCAACACCATTAAAACCACTGAGCTTTTTAGCGGCATGGTTAGCGGCTTTTGCTAAAGTAGGGGTCGGGCCAAAACCAACACCTACAGGAAGCTTTGTTTCGCGCCATACTGTGCGCCTTATTGTATGACCGTATTCATGCCAGTCTTTAATTAATGATGTGTAGCCATCAAAGTGCAAAAACGATTCATCAATACTGTATATGTGCTGTGTATCGCAAAAGCGAGCGATGATATTCATCATTTTGTCGCTTAAATCAGCATAAAGCTCGTAATTGCTAGAGCGAATAACAACGTTGTTTTGCTCAAGTAAATGCTTAACTTTAAAGTACGGGCCAAATTTAGGAATATTTAAGCGCCGAGCAATAGGGCAAATAGCGCATACACAGCCATCGTTATTGGTAAGTACAACCACGGGTTTGGATCGAATAGCAGGGTCGAATACTTTTTCGGCACTGGCATAAAACGACACAGCATCAACTAAGGCATACATTTTAGTAACTCTGGGCTTTGCCTGTGCATTCTTATTGATAGCGTTACTACGCCTTCGAGCTGAAACTCGTCTGCAGAGGTGAGTTGTACAGGCTTATGTAAAGAAGACGCTGAAAGCAGCCGCGCATTGGTTTTATCAAGCAGTTTGCATACAAAAAGACCATTTAAGTTAGCAACAATAACGTCACCATTTTCTGCAGGCTCTGCACGGTCGATAACTAATAAGTCCCCTTCAAAAATTCCGACTTCTTGCATAGAGTTGCCCGATGCTAGGCCAATAAAGGTAGCATTTGGGTGCTTTATTAAAAGCTCATCAAGGGTTACACCTAGCTCGGTGTACTGCGCTGCGGGCGATTCAAAACCACACACGCCTGCTTCTATATAAATGGGAATTACAAACATAACACAACCTAAAATGCATACACTGTATAAGTGTACAGTATATGTGTTTTGTGTAAGTTATGCCAAGGAATGTATAACCGATCAATCCATATTTTTGATCATTTGCTGTGCGATATCTAAAAAGTCTTTGATTTGCTGAGGGTTTAAGTTTTTACACATTTGATTATTTATTTTCTGCTCTGAGGCTAATAACTTATCAAAAAGAACTTTACCTTGCTCTGTGAGCGACAAAATAAAGCAGCGCTTATCGTGCTCACTTGCCTGTTTATTTATTAAATTTAAGCCAATAAGATCTTTAATTAAACGTGCTATTTGCGCTTTGTCGCGCTGCGTTTTAGTAACAATATCGTTAGCCGTACAGTTATTTACGTTCGCAATAATATGTATGCAGCGTACGTGCATAGCATTTATACCAAGTTCGCCTGCGTTAATTGCTTCACGAATTGTGACGCGGTAATTTTGTATCAATTCAAACAGCGTATTTGATAAAGGTGTATTCATAAAACTCTCAATGTAGTTGACAAAGTCAATTAATTTGTTATAGTTGATTTTATCAACCAATGGGGCGTTGTGCAATTAAACATGTAAATAAACCTTCTGAGGAGATGAAAATGAGTAGAAAAGTACGTCGTGCAACCGTAATAAGCACAACAGCGATAGCTCCGCATTTAAAGCGTTTGGTTGTTGGCTCAGATGAGTTTCATGATTTTCCTGCGGATCAACAAGGTGCGTACGTAAAAGTACTATTACCACATGCTGGACAAGATGAGGTTGAAATTGACCTCAAAGCAGCTGAACCAGCACCTAAGCGCTCATATACAATCAGAGCGATTGATACTATTAACCATACAATTACGCTTGATTTTGTCGTCAATCAGCATCGTGGTATCGCAACTGATTGGGCTAAACAAGCAAAACCTGGTGATAAACTCGCAATTGCAGGCCCTGGCCCTAAAAAGTTGGGGGATTTTAGTCAGTCGCAGTATTTGATGATTGCTGATTTAACCTCAGTTAATGCTATTAACGGCTATTTACAACAACTACCTGCAACAGCTGATGTTGATGTGGTCATACACGTTACAGACTCCCAAGATATCATCAAATTAGATACAATAGAGGTGCATACTAAACATCGTATTAAGTGGTTAGTTACGACTGAGCCACAAATAGAGTTAGTAGAGCAGGTCGCGCACTGTTTAAATAAGTACACGGGCACACCATTAGTTTTTATGGGGCTTGAAGGCTCACTTGTGCGCACAATTCAAAACCTTGCGAAAGAGCAGTTTGCGGTCCCCAGTGCAAAAATAGTGTGTTCAGCGTATTGGAAGCGTGGCATCGATGCCGATGGCAAACCAGCCCCTTAGCCATAAGTGAATGTTGTAGTAATGATAAATTAGAGTGCATACCCATGAGAGGAAGTTTACTTAAAAAAAATAAGCGTCTCACAGCACTTACTTTAGAATAAGTAAACTTAGGTATGCACTCAGGTTCGGTGTCAGACGTTAAAGAGTCTTAACTAATCGATTTAAGCATTTAACTTCTAGCGGGCTAAATAAAGCGCTAACTGCATTAGTAGTTTTTGATTGTCGCAATGTTAATCTCGACAATTGCTCCACGCTTTTGGATCACTTGGGTGGCCAGTAAATTACCTGCTTGCGCGCACTGCTTTATAGGCTGCTCTGTTAACCACTGAGATAAAAAGCCGGCATTAAATGAGTCACCTGCGGCGGTAGTGTCGATCACTTTTTCTACAGTGACAGTATTAAATAGCTCGACTGAAATTGAATTATCAGGGTGTTTTATACTGTATTGGCAGCCATCCGCGCCGAGTTTTACAACGACCTCGTGAGCCCCTTGTTGGTGCAAACGTTCGGTACATTTCGCAACATTACTATCTCCCCATAATTGTGCTTCATCGTCAAAGGTCACTAATGCTAAATCGGCTAGTGCATATGCTTTATTATTGGCAAGGTGGCAGTGCATTTTGCTTGACCATAATGCAGGGCGATAGTTGCTATCATAAATAATTTTTATCCCTTGCTGTTTTAGTAACGCTAAATGGCTGAGTAAAGTATGGCAATCTTGCTCTGCTAAAATTGCCAGCGAGATCCCCGATAAATAAATAGCATCAACTTCGGCAAGACTGGTTAGCACTTTTTTAAAATCAGCATGTTGCAATAAATATTTAGCGGCTGAGTCGCTACGCCAATACTGAAAAGTACGCTCCCCTGACACATCGTTTTGAATCATATACAAACCCGGTTGTTTGTTATGACTGAGCAGCACATTGTCAGTATTAATATGGTGAGCTTGCCATTTTTCAATCAGTGCACGACTTAGTGGATCAGTGCCCATGGCACTGACGTAATTGACGTTTACTTCATTGCCTGCGAGTTTTTTTAAGTAAATGGCGGTATTCATGCTATCGCCGCCATAATTTTGTTGCATGGCAGTAAATGGTTGGCCGCTAAGCTCAACCATACATTCGCCAATAATTGCGATGGACTTAGCTGTCATTTATAACGTCACTCCTTTTTTCCAAATAGCGACTTCACGAATGTCGTTTATTTCATTGCAAGTTGGCTGGCCGTTTACGATGTTGACTAGCAGTTCAACAAACTCCCCGTGGACTTGCTCCATTGAGACATCGTTAATTAAAACGCCAGCGTCAAAATCTATCCAGCGTTTTTTCTTATTGGCAAGTTCTGAATTAGTAGCAATTTTTAACGTTGGCACAAATCCACCATAAGGCGTACCGCGACCAGTGGTAAATAACACCATATGACAACCTGCAGCACCAAGTGCGCTGGTGGCAATAGGGTCGTTACCTGGTGCATCCAATAGATTTAATCCAGGTATTTGCAGGCGCTCACCATAGTGCAAAACCGCTTGTACTTTGCTGGTGCCGGCTTTTTGCGTACACCCTAATGATTTATCTTCTAAGGTAGTGATCCCGCCTTTTTTATTACCTGGCGACGGATTTTCATAAATAGGTTGATTATGAGCTTTGTAATAACCTTTAAAGTTATTAACCATGTTAACGAGCTTGTTAAAGGTTTCCTCGTCTTTACAGCGCGACATTAATAAAGTTTCAGCGCCAAACATTTCAGGTACTTCGGTTAATACCGTTGTGCCACCTTGAGCAATTAAATAATCTGAAAAATAACCCAGCATCGGATTCGCCGTAATACCAGACAAACCATCGCTACCACCACATTCAAGGCCAAACTTTACTTCAGATAAAGTACCTGGTTGACGTTTATCTTGTTTTACTTGGGCATAAATTTGTTCAACTAGCGCAACGCCTTCTTCAATTTCGTCATCCGCTTGTTGGGTGATCAAAAACTTAATGCGGCCTTCATCGTAATCCCCTAAGCCATCACGAAATGCCGGTAATTGATTATTTTCACAGCCTAAGCCAACGACTAAAGCGCCACCAGCATTTGGATGCAGTGCCATGTTTTGTAGCAGTATCCGTGTTGTGTCTAAATCATCACCGAGCTGAGAGCACCCAAACTGGTGAGGAAACGCATAAATGCCATCAATTTCTAATTGTGGATGACGCAGTTTAAACTCTTTGATCATTTGGTTGATCATGCCATTGACACAGCCTACCGTAGGGATCAGCCAGATTTCATTACGAATGCCAATTTCACCGTTTTGTCTACGATAAATATTTACTTCAGGCGAAGGGGTCGCTTCACTTTGTTCAATAAACTCGGGAATATACTGATAATCCAGTTCATCATTGAGGGTGGTTTTAACGCAATGGGTATGCACCCAACCGCCTTTTTGAATATTCTCTAGGGCAAAGCCAATGGGGGCACCGTATTTAATAACATTCTCTTGTTTATTAATATCACGCAGCGCCACTTTATGGCCTTTATCAATGTTCTCATTGACTAAGATCTCTTCGCCATCAACGGGCAATATTTCACCAGCGGTGATATTACGCATTGCAATGGCAACATCATCAGTTGGGTGTAGTTTAATTAATGGTTTCATATTATTGGCCTAACTGTTTGGTTAGTGTACTTACTACACCCTCGATGAGCATATTACGTAAGTGAGTTGTGACTGTATTGGTTAATTCTGGCAGCGTATTTAAATCGCTTTCCCAGTGCCACTGTGCCCCTAGTACTTGTTCAACAAGCGCGTTTAAGGACAGGGTATTGTTATCAAAGTCATGCCACAGGGTATTAAATAGTTCTAACCATTGTGGTGCATCGCTCAATTCAATTTGCTGCTTATTACGTAGACCTTTATACATCAAAATTTGCCCTGCAATCGCCAGTGCCATCATATTCGGTACTGCGTTATTTGTTTTCATATAGGTGTGCAACTGCGGCAAAATACGTGTCTTAAATTTAGTCATACTGTTGAGCGAAATAGACAGTAATAAATGGCAAATATACGGGTTTCTAAAGCGATTCAGTACATCATTGGCAAAGCGCTTTAATTCATCTTCAGGTAAATCAAGAGTGGGAATAATTTCAGCAAAGATTAATTGTGTTAAGTATTTTTCAAACAAAGGCTCGGCGAGCGCATCGCCAACAGAATCAATGTTCGCCATGTAAGCTAGTGGCACTAAAGCCGTATGAGCACCATTTAAAATACCGACTTTTTGTTGTTTGTAAGGTGAAATATCATCAACAATTTTTATATTTAGATCACTGTCTTGCAAGCACAATAATTGTGCTAGATGCTGCGGTCCTTGAATAACAAACAAGTGAAAGTACTCAGCGGTCACCATAAAGTTATCTAAATAACCTAACGATTCTTGTAGTTGTTGATGCTCATCACGGGGGAAGCCGGTGACAATACGGTCAACTAAGCTTGAGCAAAAGTGGTTAGCTTCATTCAACCAGCTTGAAAACGCCTCAGGTAGTTGCCAAAGTTGGCAGTATTGAAACACGATTTCTTTGAGTTTCTCGCCATTGTAGTCAATTAACTCACAAGGGATGATCACCATACCGCTGTCAGCTGAGCCGTTAAAGTGATTAAAGCGATGGAACAACCACTGCGTTAATTTAGCTGGGAATGCTTTAGCGGGAGCGTCGTCGAGTTTATCAGTATCAATATATTCAATACCAGCTTCAGTGGTATTTGAAAAAATAATTTTCAGATCCGGATTCTCAGCTAATGCCATATAACGCGGAAAATCTTTATAGACAGGAATTTCTTCATTGATTGAACTAATAATACGATGATCGGCGACGGTTTCACCTTGCTCGTTTAAGCCACGAATAATAGTGGTATACAAACCGTCTTGAACATTAAGTAAAGGAATTGCGTCATAATCAATAGGACGAATAACTGCAACGCCGGCGTTTAGAACACTTGTTTCATTGAGTTTATCAATTTGCCAATCGATAAATGCACGCAAGAAATTCCCCTCACCGTATTGCATTATTTTTGTTGGGTATTTGTCTTTATTAAAGTTTTTTCTATTCAGTGCTTGCATAATAAGAACCTATAAACGTTATATGGGCTGATTGATATTTATATCTTAGTCATATTTGCCACCGGTGGCAAATAGTATTTGACAAATTGCCACCGGTAGCGAAGAATGAGTGTTAACAAGTTTAGTTAATTCAATTTACATTGAATTAGTAATTACGTAATAAATACTTTAATACAGGAGTTTAAAATGACAGCCACCTTGTTTGATCTAACTTTAAAAACAGCACTCGTCACAGGTGCAAGCCGCGGCCTGGGTCAACAAATTGCACTGGGTTTAGCCGCTGCTGGCGCAAAGGTTATTTGCAGTAGTAGCAAAGAGCGTGGCTGCCAAGCAACGTGTCAGATGATCGAAGAACGTGGCGGTGTGGCTTTTGATTATGCTGCTGATTTGAGTAATGCAGACTCAGTTAATGCATTAGCAAACAAAGCGTTAACGGAACATGGCGAAATAGATATTTTGGTCAATGTTGGCGGCACTATATTTCGCAGCCCAGCGGTTGACTACCCGTATGAGCAGTGGCAGAACGTGATGAAAGTAAACCTTGATGCCAGTTTTTTATTGGCCCAAGCGGTTGCGCCAAACATGATCAAACAAGGGTTTGGAAAAATAATTAATATTGCCTCAATGCTGTCATACAGCGGCGGTATGACAGTACCAGCATATACCGCGAGCAAACATGCGGTAGCGGGTCTTACTAAAGCGCTGGCAAACGAATGGGCGCAACACAATATTCAGGTTAATGCTATTGCGCCAGGTTATTTTAGAACCGACAACACCCAAGCATTACAAGATGATGCCGCCCGTAATAGTGAAATTGAAAGGCGTATCCCTGCGGGGCGTTGGGGTGAAGCAGAAGACTTAATTGGTTCAGCCATATTTTTATCTTCAACAGCCAGTGACTATGTCAATGGCCATATTCTTGCCGTTGATGGTGGCTGGTTAGCACGATAATTTTTAATTTTAGGTAGCATGTTATGAACACACAAATAGAGTCACGTTATGCCGTTGGTCCAAATGAAGTTAAAGGCTATGACACCCAACAGTTAAGAGATGAGTTTTTGGTCGACAAACTCATGCAAGAGAACACCATTTATTGGTTATACACCCACTACGAGCGTTTCATGGTGGGCAGTGCGGTGCCAACCAGAGCACCGCTTAGGTTAGAAACGGTAGACAACTTAAAAGCAGCAAACTTTTTAACAGGTAGAGAGCTTGGTGTGATCAATGTTGGCGGCAGCGGCACGATAACTGCTGATGGAGAAGATTTTCAGCTTGGCTATAAAGATGCCTTGTATTTAGGTAAAGATACCAATGAGGTGCTGTTTACTAGTCATGACAGTGGCAATCCTGCAAAATTTTATCTTAATTCTGCACCAGCTCACCACAAATATCCAAATAAGTTAGTGACGCGTAATGATGCTAATGTATTGCATTTAGGTGCGCTTGAAACCTCCAATGAGCGCGATATTAATCAGATGCTGATCAATACCGTAGTACAAACATGCCAACTACAAATGGGGCTAACGGAATTAAAACCAGGCAGCGTCTGGAATACCATGCCTGCTCATCAGCATGATCGTCGTAACGAAGTGTATTTTTATTTTGAAGTGCCAGAGCAGCAAGCTGTGTGTCACTTTATGGGCGAGCCGACTGAAACACGCCATATTTGGGTACATAACGAGGAAGCCGTGGTATCGCCACCGTGGTCAATTCACTCGGGTGCTGGCACACAAAACTACAGTTTTATTTGGGGTATGGCAGGCGAAAACCTCGATTATGATGATATGGATAAATATCAACCGGGCGAGCTGAGATAATCAGCTCTTTCATGATCATATAGCGATAAGAAGAAATAATAATGAATAGAAATCTTCTCATAAAGATAATGCTGTTTTTGTCGTTATTTTTGCTAACTAGTTGCAGCGATGACAAAAAAACAGTGCGATTAACTTTAGCACATACATTAGACACGCGTCATGTGGTACATCAAGCAATGGAATATATGGCTAAACGTTTGGCATTTTATTCTAATGACACAATGGAAATTGTTATTTATCCAGGTGGTCAGTTGGGGTCTGAACGTGAACTCATTGAGTTGTTGCAAATCGGTAGTTTATCAATCACCAAAGTGTCGGCAAGCCCACTGGAAGGTTTTGTACCAGAAATGAAAGTATTCGGCATTCCGTATTTGTTTCGCGATAGCGAACATTTTTGGCGTGTACTTAAAAGCGATTTAGGCACCGAGCTACTTAATAAAGTAAGCACTGCAAGGCTTAAAGGTTTGGGCTATTACGATGCAGGCAGCCGCAGCTTTTATACCACCAATGGCGCGATTAATACCCCGGATGATTTAATAGGAAAAAAAATTCGCGTGTTAAATAGCCCTACAGCTGTGGCGACGGTACAAGCGTTAGGCGGCGCTGCAGCACCGATTGCATGGGGCGAATTGTATGCCGCACTGCAACAAGGTGTAGTTGATGGCGCAGAGAATAATCCGCCAAGCTATTACTTATCTCGTCATTACGAAATCGCTAAATATTATTCGCTGGACGAACATACGTTTGTTCCTGATGTGATTTTAGCAAGCTTAAAAGTTTGGAACTCACTTAACAATGAACAACAACAGTGGTTAACCCAAGCAATGGCCGACTCAGTTGAGTACCAACGTTCATTGTGGCAAAACGCATCTGATGAGGCGCTTAAAGCCGTGATCGCAGAAGGCGTACAAGTGACTTATCCTAACAAACAAGCGTTTCAAGATAAAGTGGCTGATTTTCATGCTTCGTTCGCTGATACAGCGGTTGCAGCTCACATAAAAAAAATAAAAAGCATGTAGGAGCAAACAATGCGACAACTCAACACACACTTAAATCGCATCATCGAGCGATTACTGATTTTGGCCATGATAGCAATTGTAACCGTTGTTTGTTGGCAAGTATTTTCACGATTTATTTTACGTGCACCGAGCTCATACACCGAAGAGTTAGCGCGTTTTATCCTGATTTGGATTGGTGTCTTGGGCGCTTCGTATGCGTATCGCACCAAAGCACATTTAGGGCTTGATCTTTTTTATCAAAAAATGATCCCGTCACTTAGGTATAAGTGTTCATTTGTAATCGAAATCTGCGTGCTGATCACGGCGTTAAGTATTTTAGTGTATGGCGGCAGCCAATTGATGATGTTGAGCTTTGAATTAAAGCAAATGTCAGCGGCGCTTGAGATCAACATGGGTTATGTGTATATCGTTTTACCGCTGAGCGGGGTGTTGATTGTGATTAATTGCATTGAAAACCTCATCAATTATGCACAGCAAACATTCACGGAGCAAGCGTAATGGACTCAACAGCAATTGTTTTAATCGTTTGTTTTTTTGTATTGTTATTTATCAATGTACCTATTTCTTTGTGTATTGCGCTATCAACATTAGCAGCGTTATTAATGCACATTGATTTTACGCCTGCCACCACGACCATAGCCCAGCAAATGGCCGGTGGCATTGATAGTTTCGCATTATTGGCAATCCCATTTTTTATCTTGTCAGGATTGATAATGGGCCAAGGCGGTATTGCTAAACGGCTGATTGAATGTGCTATGGCGATGATAGGCTTTTTACCCGGCGGCTTGGCACTCGTAAATGTAATGTCGTGCATGTTATTTGGTGCAATATCAGGATCTGCCGTTGCAGCCACATCGGCGATTGGTAGTTTTATGGTGCCAGAAATGAAAAAACATGGTTACAGTGCTAGTTTTGCTGCGGCGGTTACCGCAAGTGCAGCCACTACGGGCATGTTAATACCACCGAGTAATATTTTAATTATCTATGCCATCGCCAGTGGTGGGGTGTCGATTGCGGCATTATTTATTGCTGGCTACTTACCGGGAATTTTAGTGGGGCTAGCGTTGATGATTGTTTGCGCTATTTACTCTATTCGCAACAATTACCCTGTAACAGCAAGACTGCCATTTAACATTGTGATGAAAAAAATACTCGCAGCTTTGCCAAGCTTATTGCTTATTTTTATTGTTATTGGCGGCATTATTGGCGGTGTATTTACCGCAACTGAAGCAGGCGCTATTGCCGTTATTTATGCTTTAGTACTGTCGGTATTTATTTACAAAGAAATCAATATAGTTGAAATGCCCGCTATATTGCTAAAAGCTTGTGAAACAACGGCTATTGTAATGCTGATCATTGCCGCGTCATCGGGCATGTCGTGGTTATTGTCATATACACATATTCCACAGCTGGTCAGTGAGTTCTTTTTAACACTCAGTGATAATCCGATTTTAATCTTGTTGT
The DNA here is from genome assembly GCF_014163745.1 of Pseudoalteromonas sp. SR44-2. Lineage (NCBI taxonomy): Bacteria > Pseudomonadati > Pseudomonadota > Gammaproteobacteria > Alteromonadales > Pseudoalteromonadaceae > Pseudoalteromonas > Pseudoalteromonas sp. SR44-2. Next base: position 163,628 of record NZ_JACJDW010000001.1, read on the forward strand.
TGATCAACCTGATTTTAATTTTGGTTGGCGCGTTTATTGATATGACACCTGCGGTATTGATTTTTACACCGATCTTTTTACCGGTAGCTGAGCAATTTGGTATGTCGCCGATTCAATTTGGTATTATGATTGTATTAAACTTATCAATTGGCTTGGTGTCTCCGCCAGTTGGGAGTGTGCTGTTTGTCAGTTGTGCGGTGGCGAAAACATCGTTACATAAAATAATTAGGCCAATGATGCCGTTGTATGCTGTGATGTTTTTAGTCTTGATGTTGGTCACATATGTACCGGCAATCAGTGAAACGTTACCGCGTTTATTTGGTTTAATCGAGTAACTAACCTGAACTTAGGATAATTTATTTATCAGCGTTTAGATCAACTTAATCAAACAAATCTGTGATGGAGCTCTACAGCTCCATTTTTCTTTTAAATCAAAGTAGTCAATGTATAACAAGAGCTGACTAACTACTTCTATGGATCTACGGTTAGTGTTAAACTTTGCAATCATCCTAAATAGGAACTTTTATGTCAGTAACGATTAATGATGTAGCTAAGCTGTGCGGTGTTTCAAAGCGCACAGTTTCACGTGTGATCAACCGCTCTCCCGCTGTGGGTGAAGCGACGCGGGAGCGAGTGCTTAAAATTATCAGCGAAGTTGGTTTTTCTCCTGACAAACAAGCACGGGGGCTGGCATCGAGTCGTTCTTACTTATTAGGTTTAATTTATGATAACCCCGATGCATTGTATATTGATCAGGTGCAACGAGGTGCATTAAGCGTCTGCTCTGAACTTGGCTATGAATTGGTTGTTCATCCTAGTTACTCTAAAAGAGCTGAATTTATTGATGATTGCCTGTCATTTATCTCTCGCTCTAAGCTTGATGGCGTGATTATTTTACCGCCAGTATCTGAGAACAAAGAGTTAGCTGCAGCAATTCGTGAAGCTGGTTGTCCTTATGTGCGCTTAGCATCGGTAGATTTAGATGATGCTGATAACATTGTGGTCTCAGACGAACGCGAAGCAATGAAAGAAATGGCCAGCTACTTGGTTGAACTTGGCCATAAAGACATTGGTTTTATTTCTGGACCGCAAGTTTATCGTTCTTCAATCGAACGCTTAGCCGGCTTTTTAGCTGAACTGCAACAATGTAATGTGCAACTGCCTGGAAATCGTATTATTGAAGGAAAAAATAGTTACGAAAGTGGTATTGAATGCGCTATGACGTTGTTAAGCACTGAACCAAGACCAACGGCCATTGTTGCTAACAACGACGAAATGGCGGCGGGGGTATTACGGGTTGCCAGTAATTTAAATATCAAAGTACCAGAACAGCTATCAGTGGCAGGTTTTGATGATAATATTTTGGCTTCAAGGATCATTCCATCGCTAACGACTATTCGAAGACCGGTACAAAATATGGCATGTTTAGCGGTGCAAAAACTCATCAATAAAAGCCAATCGACACAAAGTGAAAAAATTAAATTAGATGACGTAGTCACCCCTTATTTAGTGAAGCGTGAATCTACCAACAGATGCGCTAAATAGTCCGATTAACCCCCTCTCATAATATTTTTGTTACAGGCATACAAAGCGTCTTACTGACACTATGGCGCTTACTCCTACCCGTAATCCAATGATAATTTTTTGATTTAATTCATGAGTTAATTAAATTTGAGGAGCACCTTTGATAAAAGAGCATGAAATATCGGTGTTAAACGAAACGGCCGATATGCTGCCTAAAGGATAAAATGCATAGCGCTCGTTTTTAATATCTGGAACATTTTGAGCGCTGTAAGCACCGCCTGATATTAATCGTATTAAGTTACTGACCATTTATAGCGACAGATAAATACAGTGATAACAAGGCAGAAATTTTGATAGGGTGTTCTTGGCAATTGCTCCTGCATTACTCTATCTCCTGCATCTATGCAGTCGTACTTGAAAAATTACTAACTCAATTTAATAACGTTAACTTCATGCCCTCGCTCTTTAACCGCAGCGCCTGTTAATCTCTTTGTGAATTATTAACTTGAAGATTTTATTGCACAAAGAGAAAGGAATGATATGGATAAAAAAATACCCTTGCTGTACGGGGCGAGGGTATTGGTAACTATCAAATTGTGTGAAAGCAGCGCTTGGCTTCTCCCATTACAACTATTGGATGGTTATTTCATCCAATGTGATAGTTGCTTCACTTTCCGTTCTGAGAGTGATGAATGAGGTAGCTGTGGCTACCAACCCATCGACGGTGTACGTTTGACCTGGGACTAAGTCTTGAAGCTGTACTGAGTAGAACTTCGATGAACCACCGTGGATTGAATTAGCGCTACCAGAGGTGTTGTTATCTACATATATTTGGAAGCTTTTTGTAGTATTGCCTGCTACAGTCACGACTTTAAAGCTCACTTGATAACTGTTACTTAAATCAAGTAACCCCGTGGTGCTTGCATCTGCTGAGGTTGTACTAACCGCAGGGGTAGTATTCGCTATACTAATGCGTGCCCCTGTCATGGTTAATTGGCTTGCTGATACATCAATAGCGCCTGTTACACGGTGGAACAGCGGCGTACCAGATCCAGCTAAGCCCGATAAGTCACGATAACTATTACTAAAAAACTCGTCCGTATTCGCTGCAGCAAAATTTTCAGTAAAGGGTAACCCAAGCGGCTCTTGAACAGGTGGTTCACTTGGCGCTGCAATGTCAGGGATGTCTAAATCGCTTTGATCCGTTTTACCAATGCCGGCATGGGCAATAACATGCGCTTTAACATCCATTACTGGTGTTAACTTATACTCGTAAGGTGCTTGGTATGAGCTGGTGGGTGTCATACCAGTGGCAGTAACCTCTGCAGCCACATCTCCGTCAGCCACATCACCCCAAGTAACACCTTCACCTAGGTAGTTACCCGAGGTATTCCAATAACCAATTACTTTTGAGTAAAAAGAGACCACAGGATTTTTAGTATGCTCAAAGTAGTTATTCTCAATATGTAGCTCTGCGCCCATTCGTGAGTTAATCGCGCTAGAGGTGATATTGTTGTAATAGTTATTGAATATATGGCCAAAGCCAAATCTAAATAAAGGAACCCGCGATATGATGTTTTCAAAGCGGTTATGGTGGAATGTAATATGGCGATTTTTGTTGCTACTTGAGTCATCATCACTGTGACCATGTAGCGATGTTTTCCAACTATCGTGAATATAGTTATATGAAATGGTGATGTTTTCAGCACCCGATTTAGAATCGATTAAACCATCATAATAATCTTGATCAACATTTAACGATGAATATAGTTCGTTATGATCAATCCAGATATTCGCGGTAGGTTTATTTTCATCACCTTCAATCGAAATACCATCTTTACCGCCGGTAAGTACTTCATGGATTTTTAAGTTTTGGATAATGATGTTATTAGCACGACGAATAGCAATGCCGATACCACTTAGCTCACCACGATCTGCCACACCAATGATTGAGATATTATCCATATCTTTAATTTCGATAGAAGAATTATCGCCGCCACTGTTTGCATCAGTAATGACACCATCGACATAAATAGTCACTGGAACACCTGATGATTTTGCTTGTGCTAAAGCCGATTTAAGCGCTGTGCCATTATCAACGGTCACTACTGTTCCACCTTCGCCACCGGTTAGGTTAAAATTATAACCAGCAAAACCCAGACTATTATTCACCGGTGTTATTGCAATTGGCTCATCTGGCAAGATTGGGATAGCGAGTGGTTCAGGTGTCCAACCTTGGCCATCATTAAAGCTTGCAAAAATAGCGTTACGCTCAAGTAAGTTAACCACGTCGCTGTCTTGCATAATGTAACCGCCAACACGGGCACTTAAATCAAGGGCATTACCTGCTAAATCCATGCTGCCATACTCGCGCCAGCCACTGGTAGCCGTTGCAATTTCAGGATTTGGAACCTTGTTTAATGACCAACCTGAGGTTGCAATGTGAGTGTCAAACTTATTGTTGATAAGCGTAATGTTATCAAAGTAGCTATCACTACCACTACCACCACTGCGCGCAATATAGGTTGAATTATCTAACACATCATTGCCAATTGGTCCTGGGCCATGAGTAAAGCGGTTATTTAAGAAGATAAAGCCAGGATCTGTTTGCACAGGTACGCGGGCTTGTAACACATAACCACCTGATGAGTCTTTAGTTGGATCACCATCTTTGGAGTCACCAATGGTGCGAATTTCACTGTCTTCAAATAATGCAGTGACCGGGTAGCCCCAAATAAAGTCAACATTACCTGCAACTAAGCTATTATAAAACCAAGTGTAACCTTTAAGTAATAGGGTATCTTGTTCGCTAATAAAGCTGGCATTATTAGCCACTAAACGACCATTACTATTAAAGTAAATCGTTTCAGCTTGATTTTCATCAGCCTTGTTACGCAAATGGGTGTTTTTCAATGTTAGGTTGTTGAGAGTCAACATATCGGCACCTTCAACTAAAAATACACTACGACCACCGTTCGGTGTGCCTGAACCTACTGGCGCACTGCCACCTGAGCCAATATTCAGAGTTTCGTAGTTTTCGTACTTAATAATAGTATTGTCTTGGCTTTGTCCTTGTATTGTTACGTTATTTTTATTACGTAAGAACAGCAGTTCGTTGTAGAAACCATCTTTGACTGAAATGATAGTTTGCTCATCTTTAGAAAGGCTTGCCATTGCAAAGTTAAGTGCACCTTGCACGGTTCTAAAGTCAGCAACACCGTCATCATCAACTAGTACCTGGTTGCCTGCAGGCGTTGTTACTTTAGTGGTGAACGTCCATTGGCTGTTATCACCGAGGCCAATAAAATCATCACCGTTTAGTTGTGCGCCTAGTACCACGTCATCACCAATGACAACACGATAGGTATGGCCATATTCAAGCAAATTATTATGCGGTTTAATGGTTAAGGTATTGCCTTCAATCGTGAGTGGGTAGTAGTACACAGAGCGCAATCTATCTTGGCCGGTGTAACCAATCACATCGACATTTTTACCGACTTTGAGGGTATCAACAAGGGAGTTGTCGTTTTGTTTATAAATACGTACTTCACCTAAACTGCCAAACGTAGGGGCATTATCAAAAGTAAGCGATAACTGGGTATCAACAAATTGGTTATCGCTAGCAATCGCTGGCATCACTTTATCTGTTAAGTCACCATAGTCAGCGGTTGGCATAACAAAGCCTTCTGCAACAGAGACTTTAATAGTACGCGTAATACTTGGATCTGAACCCGATACAAACGTGACCGTTGCATCGCCTGCAGCAATCGGTGTAAGGGTGATCGTATTTGCATCGATTGTAACGCTCACCACTGCTTCATTGCTTGAAGTGACCGTGTAGGTGTCGGCTGTGATACCGTCGTTTTTAATCGCTGTAACGTTGATCAACAATGGATCCATACTGGTACTTGTATCCCAATTAGGCTCTTTGTAATCAAGGGTTAACTGAATTGGCTTGATGCTAGGGTCGCCCACTTTTACATCATCAATTTCAAACGAACGATTATTCGTAAACACACCAATTAAGCCACGCGCTGTATAGCTGGTATCAGTCGCAGAGCCCATTTTCTCACCATCTAAGTATACGGTAAGTTGATCATCAATCATCTCAAATCGAGTGGTGTACCAAACGCCATCTTCTGTAGCGCCTTTTTCACCGAGTAAGATTGGTGATTTTGTTTGTACTGGACGCGAAATTGATCCTTCGCTACTAACGGCAACTTCCACTTGGGTACTGCTTGATGAGTTTTGCACATTTAAGCCACCAGCGTACCAGTTACCGGCATTTAAATAGCGTGCCATCAAAAAGATCTGCTTATAGGCTGTTGTAGAGTTCTGACGTGGGCGAATTTTCGCTTCAACAAAATAGTTGCCCGTAGCAGGCACGTTTGCCATAGCTTCTTCGGTTGCCAAAATTAGCTCGCCACCAGCACCGCCTGCGGTGTATCGCATCATGTTATTACCCATAATGTTGAGTACATCAAACTCACCCATTGGGGCTTCAGTGTTATCTGGCTTGGCTAAAATTTGCCAATTAGTTAAATCACCATTGGCAAAGTCATCACAAAAATACAGCTCTGGCGCATCTGCGCAGCTAAATACTGATGGATCTTTAACATACTCAACTCTGAGGTTATTGATAACCACAGTGCCACCTGTTTCAGTACGTAGCTGTAAAAATGAATTTTTAGTCGCAAGTTGGCCTGGAACTGTTAAAGTTTGACCAGCAGTAAGCGAGTTGATCAATTCATTATAAAAACGTGAGTCATTACCATGGATTGATTTAGAGCTGCTTGATGAGTTGTTATCCACATAGATTTGGAATTTATTATCCCCTTCAGGGTCGCTCACACTGACGATATCCATCACCACTTGATACGGACGAGACAAATCCAGCGCTCCACTGGTGGTGGTATCTGTTGCTGCTGTTTCAATACCTGGGGTGGTGTTACCTAATGTGAAACGACCTCCATTGAGTTCTAATCCAGTATCAATCACAGTGACTGAGCCGCCTGTTTTGCTAAACATGGGGATTTCATCGCCGTTAGCATCAATAATTTTTTGATGATCAACAGAGAAAATATCTGCAGTGAGCGTGGTAAAGTCAGTGGTGATTGGTAATTCTACCGTTGGGATCTCACCTTCTATAGGCGGATCAATGGGTGGCTCAACGGGCGGTTCAACATCTGGCACATCTGTCGCCACCGTTTCAATAGTTAAATTATCAATGACAATCATTGCCGCAGAGTCTGTACGTATTTGGAAATATGAATTTTTAATCTCAGGATTTAAAATACCGCGGGCATCGACATGAGTCAGATCAGGGCCAGTATTTACATCTTCGCCTGGAATGTAGGTATATGAAAACCGTTGACCTGCAGGGGTGTTGGTTTCGTTTATGTCTTTACCATAAAACTTTGAAGCGCCACCATGCACTGAATTACTTTGACTGGCAGTATTATTATCAACATAAAGCGATAATCCACCAGCACTATTATGAGAAACAACATCAAAGCTAATGGTAAACCCTTCGCTTAAATTATAAATCCCCACACCTGAGCTATCAGTCGCTGTTGATTCTTTGCCGGGCAGGGTATTACCGATGGTAATACGGTCGCCTTCAAGAATTAGTTGGCCTGCTACATCGTCAATTTTTGCACTACCGCCACTTTTAAAATATAACGGGCCGCTGCCTTGCTCATCCGATAAGCTTTTATAGCTCGATGAGAAAAATGTTTCAGTGTCAGTATCAAACTCTTCAATTAAGGCTAAACCAGCTTGCTGAGCTAAATCGTTGAGTTTAACTAACTCTTCTTGAGCTTGTTGTTCGGAGAACACTAAAATATTGTTTTTAGCATCATCATTACTATCACAAGTAAGCACCAGTGTTGCCAATGCACTTGGATCGCTGGTGGCACAAACACTATAGGTATTATTAACCGTATTATGGGAACGAGAAATTATATACTCAGTGGTAGCTGATTCGCCTTCACCTGAGGTCAGTGCAAGTACGCGATTACCAAATAAAAACGAATAATTGCCTGTTACTGTTTCGCTACCATCCACTACTTGGCTGAATGTTCCACTAAGGTTTGCTTCATCAACGGGCGTTAATATCAACTGTGCAATACTTGCCTCACTGCCTTGCACTAATGGGTTATACATTGTTCCGCTAAAATCGGCAGTATTAAATGCTAAAGGTTGCGTGCTGTTGTATTGCTTAAAAATAAAATCAACAAAGTGCACAATAGCCTGATCAGCAGGCACTAACGCTGTATTAGCCGAGCCTGCATCAGCGAGCCACGCATTAACGTTCGCCTCAAACTCGTCGCTACTGAAATAATCAGTAACTGTTTGTCCTTCACCAAGCGTCATCTGTGCTGCTTGTGCCGCCTGTGCGCTAATGGTAATCCCATTACTTGGATCGCCATCAACATCTAACGATTGTAATAAGCGCAAGCTATTAATAACTGCTGGATGAAATACTGTATCGGTTGAAAATACAGCGAGTGGCGTAAGCACATTTGCTGCGGCAACTGTAGGGAAGGTAAGCTCACCAATGGAGAACACGACAGCCTCCCCCCTAAAGTAATCAAACTGTCCATCAGCTGTGGTTACGCCATTAGTAACCGATGGGCTATTATAAGTTAAACCTGCAACAGGGCTGTCAACAAACACCCCTTGCACTGGTGGTAACGGGGCTTCTTTGACATTGATAGAACTTTCTTCACCGCAGCCTGCTAAAATCGCGGTGATCAGCAAACATGATGGTATTTTTATTGTATTATTCATGCATCCCTCCAAGGATGAAAGCGCGTCATTAACGCGTTAATTGTGTGTGAAATTAACGTTTTTCATTATTAGTAGCTGTTAATAAAACTTATAATTCATACCTAACTGGAACGTACGACCATAATCTTCACGTTGATAGAGGATTTCACCACCGGATAAATCATTACCTTTGAAATAACGTAAATCTGATTCATCGGTTAAGTTAATCGCGTCAAAATACACGCTGAGGCTTTTCGTAAAGTCATATTTCACTTTCATATCAAAGGTTAAGATATCGTCTTGGTAGATATCAGCCCATGACTTACAGGTATGTGGGTCTGATACAGAAGCTGATACGGGACAAGAGCCAACCTCTTCAAGAATATCTGAGCGGTAATTACTAATTAGACGCAATGAGAATGACTCATCTTCCCAGCCCACCGCAATATTACCGGTAACGTCAGCCTGACCAGGCAGTGGCATTTTATCATGACGAATAGTGGCATCGAGCTCAGCTTCACTTTTTACAAATGTCATATTACTTTGCCAAAATAAGCCATTCTCAAAGAACTGGTTGTAACTCAATTCAATACCATAAACAGTCGCTTTATCGCCGTTTAAAGTTATATCGACCTGATTAAGAACAAGATCTTGTGGAATTGCAAAGTCAGACACTTGATTAACTGGTAAAGTCAGTGGTAATTCGTCTATCCCCATTTGAATACCGGTGACATCGACGATGAAGTTATCGATATTTTTGTAAAATACCGCAGCTTCCATAAATAACTCTTTTGATGGATACCAGCCAAATGATGCATCAAAGTTGTCAGATGTCATGGCTACTAGATTAGGATTACCAACTTGTACTGCGTTATCGGGTCCTAAAATATAACCTTGAAGGTCAATGGCGCTCTGTCCATCTGGCGAGCTGTAACAGTTGTTCGTTGTTGGATTGCATAGGCTTATGTCGTCATCAAACTTAGCAAAACCACGAGCTTGTTTAAAAGAAGGCCGGGTGTAACTGGTCCATAATGAAGTACGTACCAAAATTTGATCGCTCGGCTCATAGCGAACATGAATACTCGGGAAAAACTCACTATAGGTAATTGACGATTCAGGTAGTGGGATTGCTAAATCAAGCATTTTGTCATTGCCAAAATCCCAGTCATCGTTTTCAAGCGACATAAAACCAGTTGAAGAAAACTCAGTATGCGCATAGCGTACACCGGTAATAACACTGACTTGCTCTGATAGCTGCAGCTCAGTCATAATATAAGCTGCGTAGGTATCTTCGTATAAGGTATAGTCTTCTTTGGTGCTGTCAATTGACACCTCGCCACCGGTGGCACTGTCGCGCGTAATTTTAGTTGAGTCAACTATGTACTCAAGGTCTTCGTTGCTAACAAAAGGATAGCTAAATAAGCCACCTTCAGGAACCGCAAAGTTATAATCAGTAACATTTGAGTTGGCGACGGTAATACAGGTTTCATCCGTTCCACAATCGAGTGGGTTTATTGCATAGCTCCAGCGATCTTTATCGCGGAAATGTTCGCGTTCGTTGTAAGTACCACCAATTTTAATAAAATTAAGATACTCAATATCAAAGTCTTTTTGCAAGTTTAGCTTGATACTTGTGACTTCATCAGTGCGTACACTGTCTTCCATAAATAAGTTGTCGTATTTCATATTTGATAAATCGCTGATATCACCATCGGCTTCACCGGCAAAAACATCATTGTCTGGATCTAACGCAAAACCACCTAGGGCAGCAGCTTCTTCAGGAGTAAGCACCTGTGCAACAATATTATTTTTAGTTGCTTGACCGTAGACGATATTCTCACGCTCACGAAATTGCACGCGACGATCACCCACAGATTTATCATCTGTTTTTGAATACGCATATTCATAATCTACGCGTAAAGTGTCGGTAATATAGTTTTCACCACCGATACTGTAATTGGTTGTAGTCGTTTCACCTTCCTGAATGAAAAATTGGTTGTAAATATCGATATCAGACAGGACAAACTCTTTTGTATCAGCATTTACATAAATAATTTCATCTGCTTGGTCGCCATTATAAAAGTTATAAAACTCTCTTTGTGCGACGTCATCATCAGTGTAATTAGAGTAGTTACCTCGTATGTAATAAAAACTGTTTGCGGTTGGCTTAAACTCAACATTTAGAGTTGCGGTGGTACGTGTTCGGTCAGCTATTTCACGGCGGTTTTCGAGTTGCGCGGGGATCAATATTTCAGGTGCCACACCTAATTGCTCTTCACTGAGGCCAATGCCACCTTGTAAAAAGTTTAATTCTCGAGTGCTATGATGGCGTACCTCATCTACTTGATTTTTCCTATCTTCATAAGAAAGTGCAAAACCAACGCCTATTTTTTCTTCTAAGAATAGCTGTGTGCCATCAAGGCTAAACTTCGGCGAGTGTTCTTCTCTGAGTTCACTGTATGAATTTTGCAGCTTCATTTTTAGGGTGTTTTTACCACGGTCATATGCTGAGATAGCTTTGACGTTTACTGCTCCACCTATCGAATTTAGATTCATATCAGGGGTAAGGGTTTTAAATACTTCAATGGCTCCTAATGAATCACTAGTGATGCCATCAAGGCCAATTTTACGTTCATCACCCGCACCAGATAGTTCTGCACCATTCATGCTCACCGATACGAATTTAGGGCCTAAGCCCCGAACTGCAATATATTTACCTTCACCTTCACTGCGCTCTAAAGTGACACCTGGTATCCGACGCAGTGACTCAGCAACATTTTGGTCAACAAAGTTACCCATGTCATCCGTGGCAATCACAGAGCTAAACGCTTTGCTGTCACGTTCCATAGCGCGTGCTTTTAAATCAGCTTGGTAAACACCCGTTACAGCTATTATTTCTATATCGTCTTCAACAATTTGTGCTGATTTGGTTGGTTCTTGTTCAGCATTGGTTGTGGTTTTTTGTGTATTATTTTCTACCTTTGGCTGTACAGGATCGGCCGTTTGTGCATAAAGTGGCATAGCTACCATTAATGCTGCTGCGATCGTGCTTAGTCTCATGCTCTTCATCTTTGTTCCTTTTCCAGGCTTTTAATTGTGTGTGCAAGATATGCGATTCCCGTTGATTTAAATCCCAAGCTTGCCACCGGTGGCAAAGTGGAATAACATGAAGTTAACACTGTATTAATAAAACTGTCAATTTACATATTGACAATTTTTTATTTTAACCAGCATTAAAAACGAAATAGCCAAGGAACATTATGCAAGTTCTGAAGAATAATAATTTAAACTATCTCAATATCGTAATACTAAGCATCATTACTGTGTTGACGGTTTTTGTTTCGACTAATTTATACTCTGCACAAGTCAATACAACATTGGCTTTTCCAACGGCAAAAGGATTTGGTAAATACGCAACAGGAGGAGTTAATGGCACGCTTTATAGAGTGACTACATTGGAAGATAATTTAGAAAAGCCGCAACCAGGCAGCCTTCGCTATGCAATTGTGCAAAAACATCCTCGCACTGTCGTATTTGCGGTATCGGGTGTGATCAAATTGGAAGGGGAACTTAAAATATCTCATGGTAATATAACAATCGCGGGGCAAAGTTCGCCAGGTGGGATTGCCATTGTTGGTGCTCCTGTGACGGTCTCATCCGCAGATAATGTGATTATCCGCTATATGCGCTTTCGCTTAGGCACATTTAGCTATGCTGATGATTCATTAACGGTGCGTAATAGTGAGAATGTCATTATTGATCATTGTTCATTGAGTTGGTCGGTGGATGAAGCCGCGAGCTTTTATAATAACCATAACTTTACGTTACAAGATTCAATTATTTCACATAGTTTAAGCCATTCAATTCACCCTAAAGGCGATCATGGTTATGGTGGCATTTGGGGCGGGGCAAATGCGAGCTTTATTAATAATATAATTGCCAATCATGCCAGTAGAACTCCTAGGCTCAATGGTCATAGGCTAAAATCACCGTATTCACAAAATGAAGAGTTTGTTGAGCTTATCAATAATATTATTTTTAACTGGGGACATAATAATGTTTATGGATCAGAAAATGGTCGCTTTAACTTGATCAATAATTACTATAAGCCGGGTAAAGCAAGTAAGATCATGCAGTTTGCTGATATTTGGTATTCCCCAGAGATCAAAGAAAATCAGGCATATATTATGGGTAATGTACTTGAGAATAACCCACAACTGACTGAGCATAATTATTTAGGTGTAAATTATCGCAAAGCGGTTAAAGCAAAACGCACTATTCGTGATGAAAATAGCCAGTGGTTAAGTGATCAAGCAATTATTACATCACCCATGCAAACAACGATGGTTTATGTTAGTGCAAAGCAAGCATTTAGTGATGCCATTAAAGGGCAACATATAGGTGCAAGTCGTAATGCACATGGCTATTTCCATGACAGTATTGATACGCTTGTTTATCAACAGCTCACTGATAGTGTCACGATAAAGAAAAATGGTTTGATTGATCATGAGTTTGAGCTAATTGGTAATTGGGATGCATATAAACAGGAATTTACAGGGGCTCCCGCAATCGTTGATGCTAATGAAGATGGTGTTGCGGATGACTGGTTCAAACAGCATCAGCCGCAATTAAAAAATGCAACTACAGCACAGGTTTTGCAGCAGTACTTAAATTCACTTAGCAACAAAGAAAGTAAAAGCTTTGATGACTTAAAATAACCATTAAGCCATCAATACTTTAATTTTAACAACAATAATGATCAATGAGTTTTAGCAAATTGTACTGTTAAAAAGTCATCAATAACGGTGGTTGTAGGCGTTAACCACGGCTGGAATAACCAAAATGAATGCGGCGCATCATCGAACTGGTAAACTTCACTGGGTATATGTAACTTTTGCAACTTTTGTATTGCGCTGTCTCGACCTGCACGAAAGCGTGGCACTGAGCTATTAATGAAAAGTGTTGCAGGCGCGTTTTTATCAATATAGAAAATAGGCGATGCGCCGCGCCAACGCTGTGGGATAGTTTCATACCTACCCCCCAACCACTTGCTGGCTGAAGTGACGGCTTTGGCTGGGTTGTTTTCAAAAGGTAGTGCTTCAGAAGACGTGAAGTCACTTAAGCCATCTATATTGATCAGCGCTTGGACATTAAATCGCTTCGAGTTAGTGTCGCTGCTACCCACAATTCCGCCGCTGTAAGCTAACAGCGCGGCTAATTGGCCACCTGCAGAGCCGCCCGATAAAGCAATCTTAGTGCTGTCTATATTATACTGAGCAGCATTATTATTAAGCCAATGAAACGCACTTACTAAATCCTCAACTGCTGCAGGATAAGGCGCTTCCTCGCTGAGGCGGTAACTGGGCGCAGCAACAATATAACCGCGTTCTACCAGCGCAATTGCAAGTGCTATCATTAATGCGGGGGTGCCTGATTGCCAGCCTCCCCCGTGGATCAATATGATCAAAGGCGCTGTTTGTGTTTGCAGCTTTTGCTGATAAATATCTAAAGTCTGTGCACTGTTTTTAGTTTGCTTGTAAACCAATGCTTTATGAGCGATGACAGAGTCAGGAAGTGTCGTTGCGGGCACCTGCATGTGTGGATAGTGTTTGATTAGTTTTTTATAAGTATTTGCAACGGTGTAATCAGCTGCTATGCAGGGCTGAACACATAGCAATAATATGACAATAAAGTTCAACTTTTGATGTTTAAACATATTCATTTAATCCAAAGTGTCGTAACGGGCATAGTCAAAATCGGTATAGCTGCTAGCGCCAGGAGTTTGCGACAGGCTAAATAAGCCTAACTTAGCTCCTACCCAGCGGCCTTTTTTAGCTTGGAAGTGTTCACCAATAATTTGAAACTCAGCACTTGTAGCGGTGCTATAACTAAAAATGGCTGTGGCGCCTGGTTGTAGAACGACTTTTAGTTCAAGATAAGGTTGTGTCAGTGGTTGTTGCCCTACGATACTTTCTTTACAGCCTTTTCTCGTATTAAAACAGTGCACATAGACTAGCTGTTGCTCGCCAGTAGAAGATGTTTTGATACCCATCCATACGCTTGTTTGCTTTGAAAGTGAATAAACCAGTCCTCATCAAATTAGGTGTGAACCCACGCACCTTGATGAGGACCGTTGATCACTGAATTACCTTGGGCCATGACAATTTTGGCTTCATAGGGACCGGTAATTTTTTTTGCTCTAAATACCGATTGCCAACCTAAATCTACGCCACCAGCAGGCGCAAAAATATAGTAATAACCGTTACGTTTATAAAATTTAGGATCTTCAATGGTGCGATATCCAGGGTGATTTGTACCATCGACAATGTGTGTGAATTTGTCACTGACCCAACTTGCGTCATCTTTCATTTCACGTAGCGTGAGTACATTATTAAAGCCAGCACGACTTTTTGCCCATACATGTATTAAGTAGGTTTTACCATTGTCGTCCCATAAAGGTGCCGGGTCGATCAATCCTTTACCCGCTAAAATAAGCTGTGGTGTTGACCAAGTTCCAGCAGGATCATCTGTTGTGGTTACATAAATACCAAAATCAGGATCAGGGTAAAAAATCCAAAATTTATTATCATGAAAACGGATTGTGGGCGCCCATACGCCGTTGCCATGTTGTACTTTTGCAAAGTGGGCTTGTGGCAGCTGTATTGGCAGCGCATAATTAATTATGCGCCAGTTGACTAAATCGGTAGAGTGTAAAATAGGCAAGCCAGGTGCAGAGTTGAAGCTAGATGCTGTCATGTAATAATCGCCATTAACAGCAACCACATCTGGGTCGGAATAATTGGCATGCAAGATTGGGTTTTTATATTCGCCATTACCTAGATCTGTTTGCCACGGACTTTGAGTGTGTGTTGGCGATAGTAATTGCGACTCTTTTGCATAACATTGGCTGCCACTTAAGCAAACAACCAACAGTGCTAAATAGAAATAGTATTTGTTGCTTAACATCGGTTATTTCTCCATTTCTAAACTAGCAAGAATAAAAGACCCGACTGCTTTAGGATCGTTCGCACGTACATTTTCACTAATGTAATAAGCAAAGCTGCCATCTCGATAGGGTTTTCCGCCAAGTCCTGCTACTTCACATACTTGTTGGATTGATAAGGTGTTATCTGCTTCAGGTTTAATAAAGTTGCTAACTACTGCATTAAAGGTGTTTTTTGCAATCGCTTGGTAGCTATCAGACAAGCAACCTTGATTAACACCTCTTGCAATCGCATAGCTGAGCATAGCACTGCCTGATGACTCTAAATAATTGCCGTGTAATTCACCTTTATCTGTAACTTGATACCATACACCGGAGTCAGAACGAAGTTTTAACATGTTATCAATTAATGTATTAAAGCGCTGTGATAGCCACACTTTTTTAGGGTAATCATTCGGTAGTTGATCTAATACATCAACCATTGCCATAACGTACCAACCGATAGAGCGCGACCAATGATTAGGTGATTGTCCGGTTTTTTTATCTGCCCATCGCTGTTGTTTAGATTCATCCCAGCCATGTACAGGTAGCGCGGTGTCACTGCGATAAGTATGTTGTTCAATTAATTCAAACTGTTTTATAACATCATCATACTGATCTACTGTTCTAAAACGGCGGATATATTCGGCATAAAAGGGCGCTGCCATATATAAACCATCAAGCCACATTTGCGAGGTATAGCGTTTTTTATGCCAAAAGCCACCATCAACTGTGCGAGGTTGTAATTTGAACTGTGCATATAAAGTATCGAGGGCAAGGCGATATTTACGGTCTTTTGTTTCATCAAACATAAAAAACAGTAACTTGCCGGCATTGAGCATGTCGAGATTATATTTACTCATTACGTAGGTTTTAATACTGCCATCTTCCATTACTAAAGTGTCTACATATTCTTTAATGTAATTGAAATAGCGTTGCTCTGGTTGATGCTGATAGAGCTTAGCAAATGACAGTAACACTAAGCCATGGGTGTAGTCCCAGCGCGGTTCAGTGCGCCAATCAATGGTGTACGCCTGTGGATTACGAGTCATCTCAGAGTTAGCCATTTGCACGGCATAGCTCAGTGAGTTGTTATTATTTTGCGCAGACACATTCATTATTGAGCAGAATAAGCAGCAGATAAAAAATGAAATAATATTTTTATTTGCGCTGTCTTTATTGGTTTTAATTATACGCATCATAAATCCTTATGAGCTTAGTGTGCTGATGTTGTTGAAGGGAAGTGAGTGTTAGCCGGTAAGCAAAAATGCGATGAACTTTGCTTACCGGCTGACTAATCTATGACTGGTTAGTTGTTACCAGCTAGAAGCTTAGCTACTTCAAGGCTTGCTAGAATGAAGGGACCATTTCCTTTAGGATCATTATTGCTGACCGGCTCGCTCATATAATAGTGATAACTACCATCACGGCCAAAGCCAAGGCCTGCAACATAGCATTGGTTGGTCATACTCACCGTGCCATCACTATGGACTAATGTAAATTGGTTAAGTAAACCTTGATACGCTGCAAGCGCGGTGCCTTGATAATCAGCATCGATATAGCCATTATTAAGTGCTTTTGCATAAAAGTAAGCGAACATTGCTGTTGCAGTTGACTCTTGGTAGTTACCTAAAGCCGTTGGTTTGTCTAAAACTTGCCACCATGTGCCGGTATCAGTATCTTGAACTTTGGCTATATCAGTGGCCAACTCTTTTACCATGGCGAGTAAGGTATCGCGTTGCTCTGTGTTTTTTGCTGGGATGTAATCGAGTACATCAACCACTGCCATAGCGAGCCAACCCATACCACGGCCCCAAAACTCTGCGGAAACACCGGTTTGTTTATTCGCCCATGCTTGCTGTCTAGATTCATCCCAACCGTGATAGTACAACCCTGTCTTTGGATCGCGTAGTGCTTCGCGAGTGAGCTTAAATTCGTTTACAACTTCTGAAAAGGTTTCTTGTTGCTGGTGGCCCGTTTCAAATAAGCTACCGTACTGGGCTAAAAAAGGCATACCCATGTAAACGCCATCTAGCCACACTTGATGTTGATATTTGTTTTTGTGCCAAAATGCGCCTTGTGAGGTACGTGGCTGTAACTGTAATTGTGCTCGTAAAGCTTTTGCAGCCAATAAGTATTGTTGCTGCTGGGTATCTTGGTATAGCTGAATAAGGTTGCGACCGGGTGGAATATTATCAATATTAAAATTGCTTTGTTTATAGGCGCTGATTTTCCCTTGCTGATCAATAAAGCTGCCAGTAACTTTGGCAATCACATCCTTATAAGCTTGCTCATCAGTTGCCAGCCCTAATTGATAATAAGCATAAGGTTGTAAACCGATAATGTCGTATTCAAACTTTGGGCTGCGCTTACGGTTAACATCCCAGCCATTGTCATGGTAGCCTAGTGTTTTTCTTTTCAGCTCTGAATCGGCAAGGGCGCGGGCCCATTCAAGGGCTAATTTATCATTAAGCGGTTGCGTCGTTTTTTTTGCTGTAACTGTGGTATGCAAAGTAATGCGTGGTTTAATAGTCAATCTTTCAGCTTGTTGTTCAAGGTACTCAATAAAGCTTTCTTTATCGTTGATACCACTTTCAGGTTGCCACACTGAGGCAAAATAGTAATCTGCATGCTGTGTACTTTGTCCTTTTGGTTTTAGTACTGCAAGGTAGTTATTTCTATCTTGGCGTACGTCAATAACATCGCCTTTTTTAAAGAAAACCGCCATACCTAAAGCTGATTTATCTAAACTTTGATTGCCCCAACTGGCAATATAACTGTAGCCATAATTACTCATTGCATCGAGATCACCTTGAATAAACTCAGTCTCAGGGTGTTTGACCACACCGGCCACTAAATTAGACAAGTCTTTATCAGTGCTCAGTTCTACATGTGCTAAACGTGAGCCGCCATGCATACTAATATTGGCGGTTAAATCTTGCTGTTGATAACTGTTTTGCCAGCCTTGATACTCAATTTGGATACTGGCGCGTAAATCACCATTCTCAATAATCCGCGCTGTGCGTTGGTTCACATCAGCGACATGTTCCAGCTCATCATTACTACCCAGCAAACCAAATCCGCCAGCCCCTAAAGACTTACCGACTTTGAGAATGTCCATTCCCCAATCTTGTTTGTCATGATAAGAGTCATAACCATCAAGGCCAACAGTATGTAACACGGGGGCTGCGCTTAATTTACCAAAAATGTCAAAGCCATTGCGCCAATCAAGGTAAAAACGATAGCCCACTTTATCTGACTCAATACCTGGGCCTTCGTATCGGATCCAGTTTGAATGATCGGTGTAATAATCTGGTGGGGAAAGTTCTTGAACATTTATGAAGTTGCCACCAACATATTCTTTTTTGCCTGTGCCAATTTGGTGTTTTGGCGGACGAGAATGAGGCTGCCATTGACCACCTTGCTTATGGGCAAGATCAGCTTGAACACGTTTTGTTTGTTCTGTGATTACTGGTTTACTTTGCTGTGTAATGGTGACTTCAATCGGTTTATCATTTAAATCGACAATAAAATACACACCATCAAGTTCACCGTCTGAGTTAATATCTACAGCTTGGCTAGGTAACACTTGCTGCGCTGTTTTTACAGTTAAAGCAGGAGTTTGGCTTAGGCCTAAATCGTAATAGCTAAGATAGATTGGCTCATTAGGGCGCTTAAACGAAGATGGATTAACAATGTCCACTTTAGCAACTAGTGCGCTACTGAGAGAGTTAGTCTCACTTGCTTGCAATGGTTTTTTAAGGTCAGCTTGTTCTTGGCAGGCAGCCAGTAAAAGGCCAGAGCCTAGAGCTGTTACCATCATAATGCGCTTTGATAACAGTGATGTTTTTAAAGTCATGGTGTGTCCTCAATGGTTGAGCCACTTAAATTAAGTGGCTCTATTATTGTTATTTATCGAGATTATATGCTTTTTTCACTAGCCCATAGGTTAGTTGGTAAGCCAGTGTCTGCGCAGTGCTTTCACTAATTTGATGATTAGCTACTAATTCAGCCAAGTATCGGCAGTCAACGCGGCGTGCAACATCATGGCGAGCGGGGATAGATAAAAATGCACGGGTGTCGTCATTAAAGCCAACTGTATTGTAAAAACCTGCTGTTTCAGTTGTTTGCTGTCTAAAACGTAGCATACCTGCTGGGCTGTCATGGAACCACCATGCTGGGCCTAATTTTAGGCTAGGGTAGTGACCTGCTAGTGGCGCAAGTTCACGACTATAGGTAGTTTCATCTAACGTAAATAAGATGATTTTAAGATCCGGGTGATTCCCGTATTTACTCAATAGTGGTTTTAACGCATTTACGTATTCAGTTTGGCTTGGAATATCACAGCCTTTATCACGGCCAAATTGATCAAATACCGCTTGGTTATGATTACGATGGGCACCAGGGTGAATTTGCATCACTAAGCCGTCTTTAATGCTCATACCTGCAAGTTCAGTAAGCATTTGACCTCGGAATAACTCTTGCTCTTGCTCAGATGAATTGCCTGTTCGGCATTTTTCAAATAATGCTTCACACTCAGCTGTAGATAAGTCAGCAGTTAATGCAGTAGGGTGGCCATGATCGGTTGCTGTTGCACGGCCTTCAATACGGAAGTAATCACGACGTATTTGAATTGCTGCTAAATAACCTTGCCAAGTTGATGTATCTTGGTCGGTTATCTCACCAAGTTTAAATACGTTGTCGATAAAATCTTCACGGCTAGCATCAACCACATCATCAGGTCTAAAGGTGGTGATAACACGTTTTGCCATTGCAGAACTTGCAATTGCGCGGTGGTGCGGGAGCTGATCAAGTGCCCCCTCTGTTGTCGCAATTAGTTCAATATTAAAGCGGTCCATCAGTGCATGAGGCTTGAACTCGGGTGTTGCTAACGCAGCTGTAATTTTTTGATAATAGTGCTGACCATTTTCAGAGCAAAGTTTTTCTGTAAAACCAAACACATCACTAAATACCGCATCTAACCAATAGCCACTTGGCGTACCTGCATACAGGTGATAGTTGTCAGCAAAGATTTGCCATACTTTTTCAGGAGCTACTGCTTTTGAACGTGCCATATCGCCTTGCAGACCATGTTCTGGCACGCCTAAATCAGTCATTGGTATCCCTTGACTATATAGCATTCTAAATACGTAGTGATCGGGTTTTATAAATAGCTCAGTTGCATTGCCGAAGTTTTCATTTTCATTAAACCAACGTGGATCAGTGTGACCGTGTGGACTAACAATCGGTAAGTCTTTAATTAATTCATATAACTTTCTAGCGATAGCAACGACGCTAGGATCACTTGAAAATAAACGATCTGGGTGCAACTCTAAAGGTTCGATATTGCTCGGCATTGAAGATTCCTTAACTGTTCTGTTTATATTTTGCTACCGGTGGCATATAAGGGTAAATTACACTGTCAACGTATGGCAGTCAATATGTTAATTAGTTGTTGTTTAGTACCTGAAGGCAGGCTTGAGTGATTTTTTCATAGTCTTTACTTTGCACCCATTGTGGTTGTGCAATCCATGTACCGCCTACGGCCATCACATTGCTAAGTGCTAAATAGTTTTTAAAGTTTTGCTCATTAATGCCGCCTGTAGGGCAAAAGCGAATATCAGCAAATACGCTGCTGACTGCTTTTAAAAACTGTTCGCCACCACACAAAGAAGCAGGAAACAATTTTTGCTCAGTAAAGCCATATTCTTTAGCAAGTAAAATATCTGCGGTGTTTGAAACACCCGGCACAACAGGGACCGACGATTGGCTAAGGGCATCGAGTAACCGTGGCGATATAGCAGGCGTAACAATAAAATCACTGCCTGCGGCAAGGCTTTTTGCAAGTAACGTTTGATCGGTAATGGTGCCTGCACCTACACATAAATCGGGCAGTGCTTTTTTAATCGCGATTAATGCGTCAAGTGACGCTGGCGTGCGCAGCACAACTTCCACTAATTGGATACCCGCCTTATGCATCGCGGTTGCAATAGCGATACCTTCTTCACTACTATTTGCTTGTATTATAGGCAGGATTGGTTGCGTGCCTAATAATGTTGAAAACGCGTTCATACATCGGTTCCTATCATGATTGCTGTAATTGCGCCATTGTCAGTGGCTGTTTGTTTAAAGTGACATTATCTAAACTCATATTATTTACATGAGCTACGATTGACTGACTGCCTACTTGGTCAAAATGGCAGTTTTTAAAATGAATATCGTTAATTGGTGCGCGTTCAAAGCCATTAAGATAAAACGCTTTACTGAGTACATTTTTACAATGTAAGTTTTCAATTTGAATATCACGAACTGTTGGATCGAATTGTCCTGCATCGCCTTCTTCATAATAGAAGTTGATCACAACAGCGTTTTTAACGGTGCCAACGTCAACATTACGAATGCGTATATGCTCGATCAAACCGCCACGTACTGAGTTAGTTTTGATACGAATAGCGCGTTCTAGATGCGGGCTGTCCATAGTACAATTTTGCACAAAGACATTGTTTACACCACCTGATATTTCGCTACCTATAACCACTCCACCGTGGCCTTCTTTCATATGGCAGTTTTCAATAACAATGTTTTGTGAGGGTACACCGACACGTCTTCCGTCTGCATTTCGCCCTGATTTAATCGCGATACAGTCATCACCGGTATCAAATACACAGTTTTTGATATGTACATGATCGCAGCTTTCTGGGTCACAACCATCAGAGTTTGGCCCGTGGCTTGAAAAATTAACCTTATCAACCGTAACACTTTTGCATAAAACCGGGTTCACTAACCAAAATGGCGAGTTTTTAATTGTTACACCTTGGATTAAAATATTTTTACATTTATACGGTTGAATAAAAGGGGGACGTAAATAGGCGCCGGTACTGTATATACGTTCGCTTACTGGCACACCAGCTTCGGCATCAACCATCAACTGATCGCGTGCTTCACGCTGGTGCAATACTTTACCTTGGCTATTTTTAATTAAATCCCAATGGCCTTCCTTGTGTGGTCCCTTCCAAGGCCACCATGTTTGGTTATCGCCATTTCCTTGGAGTGTTCCTTTACCTGTGATGGCAATGTTTTCTTGCTCAAAAGCATAAATCAGTGGTGAGTACCCCATCATTTCTAAGCCTTCCCAGCGAGTAAATACTTCTGGTAAGTAATGAGTGGGATCAGTGCTAAAGCTCACTATTGCGTTATCACTGAGGTGCAAGTTAACGTTTGATAATAAATGAATCGCACCAGTGAGGTAGGTACCATCTGGAATATAGACCTGACCACCTCCTTGTGCGTGACAGGCTTCAATGGCGCTTTTAATGGCCTGTGTGCAATCATATTGGCCATTTTCTTTTGCGCCAAAGTCTTTAATATTAAATTGTTTAGCAGGGAAGGTCGGTACTATAATCGCTGATTTGATTTGTGCAGCCATTTGCCAATCATCAGCGCTAATGGGTGCGTCAAAAATATTGAGCAAAGGGGCTGACTTACAGCCAACTAAGGTTGCAGTTACCAACGTGCTAGAAGCCAATGCTTTAAGAAAATACCGTCGTTGATTGTTCATTTTTGTATCCTGCTGCTGAAATTGGAATTATTATAATAGGCTAACATTAGCAGTTATTGCCACCGGTGGCAATGTCATTTTACTACTTAGTTTAAATTATCAAAGATTTATTGTTTTTGAAAAAGTTATTTAAAATTAGTAACTAATAAAATAATCGACAGTAAAAACCATCGATTATGCACGGGGGGGAGTATTATATTGCAGACATCGCTTCAATTAACGAGGCTATGTGTTGATTAAGTTTAGAAAGTGCCCCTTACACCCACTAAAAACTGGCGACCTGATGACAGATTTTCATAAGGGCTAGGGGTATAAATATCATTCCACATATCTTGTTTTTCATCTATTAAATTAACGGCTTCAAATGAAACACTCATTTTTTCTGTTAACTTGTAGCGAGCATAAAAGAAGCACGAGGCGATACATCCTCATCAACATCACTATAACGAGTATTGACATTGTAAGCCCCTTTAAAGCCATCATATTGAAATGGACGCGCCGTTTGTAAGTTAACACTGCCTGAGATGCCACCGTCTTCAAGTTCAGCAGAAACGGTTTTATTAATATCTATTTGGGTAAACAGTTCAGAGGCAAATACATTAAAATTAAATGCACGAGATGTATTTGAACCACCCGCAGCGTCTGTTGCAGCACCAGCAGATGCCGACTCCATACCATTAATTGTGGTTTTGACGTAACGAGAACCCAAACCGCGAATGGTAATTTGACGACCTTCACCTGCATCCTCTTCAATAGAGATACCAGGTACACGCGAAAGTGAGTCAGCAACATTTAAGTAAGGAAATTTACCAATATCTTGAGCTATGATAGTCTCACGTGTACCAACGGCTTCACGCTTAGTCATTAAAGCGGCATTGATACTACTGCGAAAACCTTTTACTTCGATCACTTCAAGTTGATCATCAACTTACTAAGTTTAAAATTGTGTGTGCTGGTTGTCATAGTGGTTCCACGTTCTACTTATTGTTATTAAGTTAACATGACTTGAATTAGTGTGTTTGTCATGTACTTGTTCTGATTCTTATTACACCTAACCTAATAATTCATAATGGGAAAAAAGCGAGAAAGTATGTAGCGAAGTATTGATTAATTATTTTTGCTACAGGTGGTATAAGTGAGAAATATAATGTTATTGATGTGATGTCAAACGAAAAAAATAATATAATTCATCTTTAATTTACATTTTCAATGGCGTGCGAATACCATTCAAGTGCAACATTATCTATAAGCACTGTGATTTAACTGATTATTAGCCATCGGCTGCACTACGTTTTAATTATAAATAACTGGTGCACTACGTTTTAATTATAAATAACTGGTGCACTACCTTAGTCATAGAAAAACAGCTTAATTAAAATGTTAATTAAGCTGTTTACTTTAGGGGAATTTAAAGTTTAAGCATTGCTTTATAAGTTGTAGCGTATTCCTAAAAAGTACTGTCGACCGGTATGATTATATTCACGAGGTAAATCTAAACTACCATCACCCGTGGTATACAGGCGTTCATACTCATCGGTAAGGTTAATTGCTTCAAATGTTACGGTTACATTTTCATTAATATTATAAAAGGCTGATAGGTCAAAATGTGTTGGACCAGATGTCGCTTCTTCAGCATTACCATTGTTACCTGTGTAATCAGTGATGTAATTGTCGCGTTTATTCACTGAAGCACGAGCGCCATAGTTTTCTTCTTCATAATACAGGGTAAAGTTATAAGAATTTTTAGAAAGACCCGTAATTTCACCTGCAGAGACATACGTATAGTTAGACACTAACCCCATATTTTTTAACAACCCAGGTAGGAATGAAAAAGGTTGCTGATAAATAAGTTCAAGCCCTTTAATCACAGTTCCTTGACCATTTACAGGGACGAAATGTGTGTAAGGGGTAGTTCTAGGATCGAGTGCACTTGATGGATCATATTGCGGATCATTATCAATAAAGGGTAAATAAGCAGGATCGACGAGTTTTTCTTCACTATCACTTTTTATAAAAGAGCCAATATCTTTGTAAAACGCTGTTGCTGCTAATAGCGACTCTTCTGCAAAGTACCATTCAACACCAACGTCTGTATTGGTAGAGGTGAATGGGTCTAAGAATGGGTTACCCGCACTAACAGTGCCGTTTAAATAAGAAAACGATGGATTACCAGGGTTGAGTGAACTCAAACTCGGGCGGGTCATGGTTTTAGATAAACCCAGCCTTACAATCACATCATCGGTTGCATCAAGGGCTAAATTTAGCACTGGTAAAATATTGTCATAGCTATTGTCGATTGATACCGCATCAGTTTGAATAAAACCTGTTGATGTGGTTTCAGTTTTTACATAACGAACACCTGCATTAGTTCTGAGCAGCATACTTGAAATTTCATACTCAAAATTTGTTTCGATGTAGGCAGCCATTGTTTCTTCTTCAACTTTCCAGCTCTGCGCACTGCGTGGCACCCACTCTTTAAGTAAAAGCTGTGAATTTATTGCATCAAAATCAGCCACTAGAAAGGGTGATAACGTGCCGTCATAACCGGTGCCAAAATCATCGTAGGGTATTAGCTGAGAAAATCCAGCTGCAGAATCTTGATCAGGAAAACCGTTTATTTGTGATTCATCGTAACTAACCGTTCTGTCGTTATAGGCTATACCGCCTTTGATATTCATCATATCCATCTCGTATGATAAATCAATTTTAGCGGTGTCATTTTCGCGCAGTACATCTGTTGCACGTAAGCGCCCATCGGCTAAATCAAAAGAGTTGGCATCTAGAGTATCGTAATCATAATTCATTACAGCGGTATTATTGCTGGTGCCAAAATCCATCGATACTCTATGAGGTGTGTTATTAGTCATGTTATAACGATACTGTTCAGAGCGAGCATCCGATTCAGCAGTGCCCACCATAGCGTCTAATCGAAGGTAATCAGATAAATGATATTTAGCTGAGAATACGTATTGTTGAAATTTTGTTTTTGAAATCTGCTGACGGCTTTCTACTCGAGATTTAACGCCGTTAAATGTCGCTGCTTGGACCTGTTTTCCATTGTCAGAAATCGTAATCGATTCAGGAGTAATTTCGCTGAATGTGTTTCTAAACATCTCGAAAAAGTTGTACATAGTACGGTCATTATCAAGAGTTGAATGTAATGTATCTAGTGTAAGGACCAGATCATCGTAAGGAGCATATTGTAATGAACCGGTAAAGCCTAAACGTTCTTGTTCATTACCAAAAAAATCAGGGCGAGGCAGGCGAGGCGTATATAAGCAGTTCACAGCATCGACTGTTTGACCTTCGAACTCACAGTCCCCTGTATTGGGTGTGCCAATAACTTCAGTATTAGAGGTGTCAGCATAGATACCGCCACCATCGAGTACGGGGGTGGTCCAGCGAACTGTACCAAAGCCTTCTTGGCGTACGGTGCGTTCAGATTTTGCGACAGAGAATAAAGCCCCGATTGTATCATCAGCAAATGTGTTGCTGATCATAAATACCATCCGTGGGTCGACTTCTTCAGTGAGGTCGTTATAACCGGCTTGCGCGGACGCTGCAACATGAAAGCCTGTTGTGTCAAAAGGACGTGCAGAATACATATCAACAGTACCCGCTATACCACCTTCTTCAGTTGAGGCCGTGGGCGTTTTTTGGATATCAACACGATTAAATAGTTCGGATGCAAATATATTAAAGTCAAATGCACGGCCACCGTTTACGCCGCCACCAGAGTCGGTGCCATCGGTACTAGCAGGTACTTCCATACCATTAAGTGTTGTGCGGGTAAAAGCCGGACCTAAGCCACGCAACGTAATTTGACGTCCTTCACCACCTTCACGAGAAATAGCTACCCCAGGAATACGTTGTAATGATTCTGCGATATTCAGATCAGGGAATTTACCAATATCTTCAGCCGCGATGGATTCAGTGGTATTTACTTCAAAACGTTTAGTTGCTAAGGATTTATTTAATGATGATCTAAATCCAGTTACTTGAATTAACTCTATGTCATTTTGGGCTTTAGTATCTGTTTGTGGCTGTTCATCGGCTGCGATTGCATACGATGTTGTGCCCAGTAGTAAGGCACTAACAATGCAGTTAAGTGGTTTGAGAACGAACTTATTTGCAGTCTTCATTGTGTGTTCCTTTTTTATGCTGTTGATTTGAGCTTTTATTTTTATCACTTTATCTAGCCAGTAAAATGTAAGTCTATGATTAAAATTCATAAAACTATTATTTTAATCGGTAGCGATATCAGGGAAATAAAATTGCTACCGGTGGCATAAAAATCAAGTTATATCTAAAAAAGCGTATTGTCAAACCTAATAAATTACATTTTTCATACTTCATTTACATTTTTTGCAGTAAAAGTACATTAAGGACTGGTTTAATTTTATTCAGCACCATGATTTAACTTGTTATTTGCCACCGGTGGCAAATGATAGTATGTTTATAATGACAATTAAGTAAATTTATTTTTCACTTAATTACAAAAGATAATTTAATAAAGAGCTAAACTGATTTTTTAAAAACAACAAAGAGCGAGTAGAATGGGAAAATTAATTGCAGCAATATTTACCATGATGAGTTTTTCAAGTATGTCAGCAACTACTAAAGTTCAGCTTTTTATGGCAGGGGATTCAACCATGTCAATTAAAGAAGTGAAGGATTACCCTGAAACAGGTTGGGGAATGCCCTTTAGTATCTTTTTTAATGACAGCATCGACGTTAAAAATCGTGCTAAAAATGGTCGTAGTACACGCACCTTTATCAGTGAAGGCTTGTGGGCAGGGATTATAAATGAACTTAATAAAGATGATTTTGTGATCATTCAATTTGGTCATAACGATCAGTCAAAACACAAAGTGGACCGTTACACTACACCAGAGCAATATAAGCAAAACCTAGTTAATTTTATTGCTGCAGTAAGAGCAAAGCAGGCACAGCCATTACTGATGACTCCGGTAACGCGTCGTAATTTTGATGAAAAAGGTCAGATCAAAGACACCCATCCTATTTACGCTGATATAGTAAGAGATGTAGCTAAACAGACTGAGGTCGATTTTATTGACATGGAACGAGTGACCCAAAAGTATTTTCAAAAGCTTGGTGGGATCAACTCACGCTTACGTTTTATGCATATAGCACCTAACTTGCATCCAAATTACCCTATGGGCGTAGAAGACAATACCCATTTCAATGAACTCGGTGCTCGAGAAGTTGCTCAATTAGTATTAATAGAAATGAAAAAAATAAATCATCCACTCGTTAAGCAATTACGCATACCTGATCCAAAACATTTAAAATAAAAATAATTTTTATAAATCATATTGTTATGTTTGATACAGCTAATAACGTGTGTAGTTTATTTATGTATTGTAATTGCATTGAATGAGTGTAAGTGCATCTAATGCAATAATCACTCTGCACTTAGCTTAATAGACAGGATCAATTGATTAGTTAAAATCAATGATTGAATTAACCACCCAGCAGACCCATTAATGGAATGATGGTTAAATTATTTTGACTATCTTCATCACTTAATTAAAGGCAATGAGGAGTACGCATGTCTGGGTTATCTGCAATACCGTTTTCTTTACTTGAGCTTAGCCCAATGAAAGAAGATGCCACCGTCTCAAGTACTCTTGCAAATAGTGTCGCTTATGCACAAAAAGCTGATGAACTCGGTTTTAACCGATTTTGGATGGCTGAACATCATAATATGCCGGGAATTGTCTGTGCGGCAACCTCTGTATTAATTGGCCACATAGCAGGGCAAACTAAAACTATACGAGTAGGTGCTGGTGGCGTTATGTTACCAAATCACCCGCCACTGATTGTTGCAGAGCAATACGGCACATTAGAGAGTTTATACCCTGGGCGTATTGATTTAGGTTTAGGCCGCGCACCAGGTAGCGATCATATAACCAGTCGTGCTCTGCGCCGAGATGAACGACGCGCTGAAAACTTTGCCGATGAAGTCACTGAACTGCAAACTTTATTAGGCCCTTACGATGGTAGTCACCCTGTTCGCGCTATTCCTGGTGAGAACACAAACGTTCCTATTTGGTTATTAGGCTCGAGTTTATTTAGCGCGCAACTAGCGGCGCAAAAAGGGTTACCGTATGTATTTGCAGGGCATTTTGCACCGCGCTTCGTGCACGATGCAATAGCATTGTATAAGCGCGAATTTAAAGCATCAAGCGTAATTGATAAGCCATACGTAATGCTTGCACTGCCTTTAGTGGCAGCAGACACCGACGATGAAGCGCAATACTTGTCGACTACTTCTAAGCAACGTGTACTCGAACTTATACGCGGTAACGAGCTGTGGCTAAAACCACCTGTTGAAAGCATGGACGGGTTGTGGAGCGAACAAGAGCGCGCCCATGTAGAGAATTTTTTAAGCCTAAGCGTAGTAGGCGGACATGTAAGTATTAAACACAAGTTAGAGATGATAGCGAAACAGCTAGAAGTTGATGAGTTTATATTTACCAATGATGTATTCGATAGTGAAAAACGCCACCGTGCACTCGAAATTTTAATGGAAATAAAGCACTAAAATATAGTTAGTTAAGCAAGCGTACACTCTGGGCTTGTTAACATACAGACATCATCAAAAGTTAAACTTTTTTAACTCATTTTATTAACTTTAAGTGATGTCTGTATTTGTTATTTAAATATTCAAAGTAAATTTGATTGCTATTTTTAGTATATATTTTGCTTTATATACCGTTCTGTTTTTTCAATTGAACTGATTTAAACAATCAATTTTAAGATATCACTTTTGTTTTTTATAATGTAGCTATTAAACCAGACATCATAAAATTAAAGGCAGGTACACCGTGAACTCTCTAAACACCGCAACAGCTAATTCAGTTAACAAAACAGCGCAGCCAAAAGTTGCTCTGATTGCTGAAGGTGGCGGGCAGCGAGGGATATTCACAGCTGGCGTACTTGATGCGTGGTTAGAGCAAAGCTATGACCCTTTTGATTTATTCATTGGTACTTCAGCGGGTTCACAAAACTTAACTAGCTACTTAGCGCGTCAAAAAGGCTACGCTAAACGCCTAATTAGAGGACTTTCGCGTAATAAGCGTTTTTTTCAGCTTGGTCGCGGATTAGTGGGTAAACACATAGTTGATTTAGATTGGTACTTTGACAAAACCACCGAGGTAAAAAGAGCCATAGATTTTAAAACAGCTAAAACGAGTTTAGGCGCGCGTGAACTACTTATAACAGCCACTAATGCACGGGACAGAAAAGCTTATTACTTATCGCCTACAGGTGAGAGTGGCCAATGGCGTGATTTGTTAAAGGCTTCTAGCGCGCTCCCGTTTTTATACAAACAAGGTGTAAAGTTAACACCTTGGTTAAACGCAAAAGCAGCGAATGAAACACATCTTGTTGAAGAACAAGCACAGAACGATTTTTATCTAGACGGTGGTTTAGCCGCTCCATTACCAGTGCGTGAAGCTTACAACCGAGGCGCTCGTAAAATTGTTGTAATAAGAACGGTTGACGCTAATTTTCAAGCTCAATCTGCATGGGTACAAAAGCTAAGAGCATTTGCTATAGCATCAGGCTATTGTCCAAAAACATTGGACTACTTAATACAGCACGAGAAAGCGTATTTAGATGAGCTTGAGTTTATTGCAAACCCACCAAGTGATGTAGAAATAATACAAATTTTTGCAGACGAAAAACTGCATAGCAAATTATTAGGTAGTTCAAATAACGATTTACGTTTTGATCATAAATTAGGCTTAGATGCCGGTCGCTCATACTTAGCAATGCAAAATTTACAGATTAACAGCAACAACCATTACAGTGCACCTACACAATACAGCTATAACTAAGTAATACAGCGATAGCCAATTAAATATAATTTAAAAAAAAGCGCATAACTTCATGCGCTATTTTTTTGCCATTCTTAATCCTCATTACGCCTAAACCTTACTGCATCAAAATAAAAACTATTGCATCCCGCACGCATACGCATACGCAAAACAAAATACTGAATTTTAAAAAGATATTATTGATTTTTTAACTAATCAATATAAAGTGTGGTTGTGATTTATTATTCACATTTATAGAAATAAAATTCAGTATTAAATGTGCTTGCTTACAGATTATTAAACACCAATACACACTTAAATATGGGGTAAAGCCAAACTTAAACACTATTATGTTTAATGCATAATGAGCTGCCGGAGTTTTTAAGTTAAGTAGCGCTACATGCAGAGTTTAAAGTCGGTGCTAACATAAAGTAAAAGTATAAAATAAAAAGGGATTAGTAATGTTCGATACCGTCGTCAAAAGCGTAAACAACCTTTTATGGGGAGAAGGTCAGGTACTTATTTATATACTCTTGTTTACGGGAGTATGGTTTTCAGTACGACTAAAAGCAATTCAAATACTTAAATTTAAACATATGTTTAGCCTTTTAAAAGGCAGTAGTAAATGTAAAAAAAACGACATTTCCTCATTCCAAGCGTTGTGTACAGGGCTTTGCGCACGAGTAGGTACCGGTAATTTAGCCGGTGTGGCAGTGGCAATTTCACTTGGCGGCAGCGGAGCTATATTTTGGATGTGGGTAATAGCCATATTGGGTATGGCTACAGGCTTTGCCGAAAGCGTACTTGGGCAAGTATATAAAGTACGCGATAGTGGTGGCGAGTTTAGAGGCGGCCCTGCGTATTATATTCAACAAGGTTTGGGTAGCCGGGCGTTTGCAATTGTGTTTGCCGCGTGTTTATTTTTAGGTTACGGCTTTACGTTTAGCGCAATGCAAACGAACACAATTACCGACGCACTTAACTACGCGTTTGAAGTTCCTACATTTTATTCAGGTCTGGTTATTACCGTACTAGCAGGCTCAATTATACTCGGTGGCTTTAAAGCAATTGCCCGATTTGCAGAGCGTGTTGTGCCAATAATGGGCGTTGTGTTTGTACTTGCCGCCGTTATTATTACGATTATAAATTTCACGCAAGTACCCGCCATGCTTAAAGATATATTTTTATCGGCGTTTGGTTTACAAGAAGCCGGAGCGGGTGCAATGGGCGCAGCTATTAAAAACGGTATTCAACGTGGTTTATATTCTAATGAGGCCGGTGCAGGTAGTGTGCCGCATGCTTCAGCAAGTGCCAGCCCAATTCCTAATCACCCTGTAACGCAAGGTTACATACAAATGCTAGGCGTATTTTTCGATACAATCGTACTGTGTAGCTGTACCGCTGTGATCATTTTATTAGCCGATATAGACATAAGCGGTGAAATGGAAGGCATTCGTTTAACACAAAGCGCGATGACCGCTCACTTAGCACAAGGTGGTGTTTACTTTGTCGCAGCTGCTATTACCTTATTTGCTTTTACATCGGTGGTGGCAAACTACGCCTATGCAGAGAGTAACTTGCACTTATTTAAACTCGACAACAAAGTAGGGCGCGGCATTTACACTTTGCTTTATTTATCAATGATGTTGTGGGGCGCGTCGGCCACATTAAAAGAAGTCTGGGATTTAGCCGATATTGCCTTAGGGTTAATGACAGTGGTTAACGTTATCGCTATTATACTGTTAACGCCGACTATTTTGTCTGTTACGAGCGATTACCACGCACAAAGAGACAAAGGTTTAGAGCCCAAATTTAAAGTAAAAGATGTAAAAGTACAGGGCAAATGCGAAGACGGCATTTGGGATTAATTCACGTACTTTAAGCACACTTAACTATAAAAAGCGGTTTTATGGCAACATAAAATCGCTTTTTGTTTTGCATAAGTATTCACTTTCAGTGTTGTAGAAATAACAGAAGCAACCAAAATAAAAGGCACAATTTTTTAGATGATCGAGATTCACGCAGGGAAAACAGCGGCTAAAATTATTAACGAACAGGGCTTTAAACCTGAACTTTTCACCTCTTTTTTAGGTGCAAGTGGCGGTCCTAAATGGTTTACCTTATTTGGGTTGGATAAGTATATTTTTGGTGAATTTTTTAAAAACCGAACCCGGCCACTTAATTTAATTGGCTCATCTGCCGGCGCTTTTCGCTCTGCGTGTTTTGCACAAAACGATCCCGTTGCTGCCATTGAGCGCTTAGCAAAATCGTATTCGCAAACCCGATACTCAAGTAATAAACCAACGCCCGCTGAAATTACAATAAAAGCGCGCGCATTACTTGAAGATGTTTTTGGCGATAACGGCGTCACCGAAATTATAAATAACCTAACATTTAAAGCGCACTTTATAGTAGCAAAATCGAATGGCTTTATTGCCAGCGAAAATAAATTAATACAGTTAATGGGTTTATCAAAAAGTTATATGTTAAACCGCGTTAACCGAAAATTATTAGGATCACAGTATGAGCGCTTTATATTTGGCCCAGCAACAAGTGACTTATCAATTACCGACAGCTACAATTTTAAAACGCAAAACATAGCGCTTACTCAAAATAATTTAAAAGACGCGTTACTTGCATCGGGCTCTATACCACTTGTTATGCAAGGCATAAAAAATATTGCAGGCTCGCCGCAAGGAATATATCGCGATGGTGGAATTATTGATTACCACTTTGATTTAAAAATTAATAATCCAGGACTCATTTTGTATCCGCATTTCAATTCAGAGCCAAAAGCAGGGTGGTTTGATAAAAACCTAAAGCGTAAAGTATCGCCACTTAATTACGACAACGTGGTAATGCTAGCCCCATCCAAAAATTTTGTAGCAAGCTTGCCGTACGGAAAAATTCCAGACAGAAACGATTTTACCGATCTTGATGCAGACACGCGTATTAAATATTGGAATACCGTTTTTAGTGAAACTGAGAAATTGGCTGAAGCATTTGATAAAGAACTCAATAATAAAAACTTAGATTTAAAATTTTATTAGGAATCTTTATGAAATCCAAGTAATTACCTCTAGTGGTATAGTTTCAAGAGCGCAAAACACTATTTATCAATATATGAGTTTGGTTTTGATAATTTTATGTTTCAAGGTGTAAAACTATTGTGATTTAGAATG
This sequence comes from Pseudoalteromonas sp. SR44-2, assembly GCF_014163745.1. Lineage (NCBI taxonomy): Bacteria > Pseudomonadati > Pseudomonadota > Gammaproteobacteria > Alteromonadales > Pseudoalteromonadaceae > Pseudoalteromonas > Pseudoalteromonas sp. SR44-2. The sequence goes on from NZ_JACJDW010000001.1 coordinate 197,489, forward strand.
AAACCTTCTGAAAGTTTTGACTAAATGGTACAAAGCTGAGGCGTTAAAAGCTCTTGATATAATATCAAGAGCTATAAAATTACTAGTTAAATTACCTTTAATAACACCCCAATTAGAATAATGTGTGTTTAGGTGTAATGGGTTTAGTAAAACAGTTATATCGTGAAGGGGTATTAATTTTGCCGGAAGTGACAAATTTAATAAATGAACTGTTGTGAGATTTATAACGACTAGCCAAAATACCGGAAGTAACCAATTTGTACAATGATTTGATATTAGCTTACTAAAAATAATAATAAGCTTGTCTGAGAGATTTGAGTACTTTAATAAACTATCTAAAAAAGATCTGTTAAATTTTTGAAACTCAGCTGAACCATTCGTAATTAGATTTGTTATATCTCTAAAATAATCTAAACGCTCACTAGCTGTCATATTAAGAGCTTTAGATTTCCACTTGCAATCAGAACACGTTAATTCTGAAATGTTATTGTTTAAATAAATGAATTCATTATAAGTTGAAAAATCTGAATCATTAAAATTGCTCTTTCCAAAACGATTATGACCCATATATAAACGGCCAGCATCAGGAGATTTGTTACCTATATGATCCATTTCAAAGTAATCAAAGTTTAAGAACTCTTCTATATATATAATCCTAACTCCATTATAGGTAGCTATACTCAAGAAGCCAGAGTTATGAAGCTGCGATATTTCTAAATAATCAAGCCTGTCGATTCTAAATATAATATTCGTAGTTAAATTTAGAGAAAGCAAAAGTACGGTATTAATTTCTGTTTCCGCGATGAAATTAAGAGAAGCAGGCAACTGGGATGAGGCATCAATTTCAATTTTCTTTATTTTAGAATATTCAAAGGTTATATCATCTATATTTGAAATATCTTTAAAGCTCAAATTTTTAAATTGGCAATACCTAAATGATATTGATTGTCCGGATGGAAGGTTTAAGTGTTTAAAAGATTCTGAGTCTCCGATTTCAAAATTCTTTGTCGAAAATGAACAATTTTCAAAGTACAAATCTGTTTCTATCATTTTAGGGATAGAGTTAAAATTTTTTAGGAATGTTACATTCTTAAAGTAATAATCATTATCTTTTATAAAAGATATGATCTCGTCGTATTCGTTTTTAAAATTGAAAATTGGCATAAATAACTTAGATTTTTTACGCATCAGAAGGCGTGTCATGAATAATTACTTATCCAGAATAACTGGATAGCTCAACTGTAATATCCAGCAATTATTACTGTAAATCAATAAAATATTGATCTTAATTGGAAGGAGATTGTTGTTTTTAATATTTTATTATTTCAACCCATAAATTACGTTATGTTAAATTGGTTGGGTTTTAATAAAGCGAGCGTGATTATACAAACCAGCTCGCTTTTAGGAGAGTAATTTGGGGGTTAATTAAGCTCTGAATCAACCCAAAACTTAGTTCCTTTTAATACAGCTTGTAGTGCAAGGCCATTTTCGGTTACAGAATATACAGTTACTTGATCTGCAATTGCTTCGGCAACCAATGCACCGCCTTTATCTTCATATTTAGCTGCTGCATCAGCGTTTCCGCCAAACGCCCAACCATGTTCAATAAATCTATTTAGTGCAGCTTGATTATGAAAAACCATTACAACGTTAAAATCTTTTACACCTAAACCAAGCCCTAAACCTGCTTCACCCATATTCATGTAAGTCGATTTACCAGTAAGGTTATTTTTAACCACGCCGTAACCGCCACCAAAACTGGCTAAAACAACATTTACGTTCGCGTTATCAAAAACAGCGTAACCAGCCGAATTAGCAATTTGTTTTTTAACGTCAGGTTTTTCAGCGTATAATTTATCTAATGTGTTTGTTTTCATACTTTGTACAAGTGAACGTTTTTCGCTTGGTGATGCACTACCTGTAGTAGCACACCCAGTTAACGCAACAGTTAAAGCCAGTACGCTTAGTATAATTAGTTTTTTCATAATTTTTTCCTTAATAAGATATAGCAACCAACAACCATAGAATAATCACAGTATTAAAATAATTAGAGCTTTACTATGTCCAATACTAGACAGTATCGGACTTTAACGTTATTCTGTAAGCCTATTATTTAATTGAATATTTATACATTATGCTTGTTGCTTTGGTTGATACGTTAAAACAATTAAGATATCAAATTGCCCATCTAGATGACGGTACTCTAAATTCAGAATACCCAGAACTTGCATCTTTTATACAGGAAGTTGGCTTGACTGTAACTGAATCAAAAGCCGATCTGACATTCTTATATCAGTTTTTATATGTTTATGGCCGAAAATCGGAAGCCACTTATAGCCGTTTTCGAAATGAGCTTGAACGCTTTTATTTATGGTCATGGTTAATAGCAGAAAAATCAGTATTCGATTTAAAACGTGAAGATATCGAAGCTTACGTTGATTTTATGGTTGAACCTGATAAAGAATGGGCTGCAACTTCAGTGCAATGGCGTTATAAAGATGAGCAAGGAATTCGTAGATTAAATCAAAATTGGCGCCCTTTTATGCTAAAAGAATCGACTGCCAGCCAACAAACTTTATCGGCCATGTTTACTGCCTTAAATGTATTTTATAAGTTTGCCCTACTCGAAGAAAAAACATTCGCGAACTTTGTCCCTGTTGTTAAAAAAAATAGCCCGTATTTAGTTGTTCAATCACAAATTCAAATTCCTGATACATTAAGTGATATTCAATGGGAATACGTTTTTGGTGTAACGCGTGATTTATGCGAACATAACCCTGATTTAGAGCGAAATTTGTTTACGCTTGCCTGCTTAAAAGGTCTTTATTTACGAATTTCAGAATTATCTGAGCGCCCACAATGGTCGCCGGTGATGTCTCATTTTTGGCAAGATAATGATGGATTTTGGTTTTTACGTATAATGGGTAAAGGTAATAAATTACGAGATGTAACCTTAAGTGATGATTTTGTTGAATATTTAAAACGATACAGATTATATCGAGGTCTACCTGCCCTTCCTCGGGTTGATGAATCTGAGCCGTTAGTTCATAAAATTCGCGGTCAAGGTGGTATGACCGTAAGGCAAATTAGGCGTTTAGTTCAACAAAGTTTTGATTATGCTCAGCAATCATTACTTGATGATGGTTTTAAAGATGACGCTGAACAACTTGGCGCTGCAACTGCACATTGGCTTCGTCATACTGGTGCTACACATGATGCGCAAACCAGACCGCTCAAACATTTATCAGAAGATTTAGGCCATTCTAAAATTGCTACTACCGATCAAATTTATATTCAAACAAATATTAAAGAGCGAGCAAAATCTGGACTTAAAAGGAAAATTTAATGGAGTATTTAGTAATATCATTTATAGGCGGACTATTTTTAATTTATTCTTTAACACTTCGCCAGTTAGAAAAAACAGAAGTAACAGGCCCAATGTTTTTTGTTGTTGGGGGAATATGTTTAGCTTTAATGCTACCCAACGAAGGGGATAAAATAAAAGAAGGCGTTGATCTTTTATTACCATTTATAGAGCTTACGCTAAGTATATTTTTATTTTCTGATGCAGCTAAATCAAAGTTAAGTGTATTAAGGCATAGTTTTCAGTATCCTAGTTTACTGTTGTTTGTTGCCCTACCCTTAACTTTATTACTCGGTATTGCTGTTGCTTTATTTTTCTTTGCTGAGCTTTCACTTATTCAAGCGGCGTTGCTCGCTATTATTTTAACACCTACTGATGCGGCATTAAGTAAAGGGTTACTAGCAAGTACACAAGTGCCTGAAAAAATACGCGAAGGAATAAATACTGAAAGTGGTTTGAACGATGGATTATGTGTGCCCATATTTTTAATATTTATATTACTCGCTAAAAATCCTGACTCAGCTATTACTACAACACAAACATTAAGTGTGTTTGTCCGAGAGCTTGGCCTGGCTCTATTAATAGCTATTACAAGTATCGCTGTTTTTATACCGAGTTTAAACTTTGCAATGAAACGTCATTACTTTGCACAAAATACCAGTCCATTTTTATTACTTGGTTTTGCTATGGCTGTGTTTTCTGTCACTCAGTATTTTCATGGCAGTGGATTTATTGCGGTGTTTATTGCAGGTTTACTATTTGATAAATTTTCGACTGAAGAAGTTAGAACAGAATTAATTGAAGACTCAGAGCACATCGCAGATTTTACATCGCTAATGATTTGGTGTTTGTTTGGGTTTGTTTGTGCTTACTTAGTTATCCCGAAATTAAATACTGAAATTATAATTTACGCTTTATTAAGTACAACATTAATTAGAATAATTCCTGTTATGTTGTCACTGCAGTTTACGGCATTGAATATTAAAGAGCGTTTTACATTTGCGTGGTTTGGACCAAGAGGATTAGCATCAATTGTTTTTACATTGATGGTGATTGATACGCAAATAGAAAACAAATATCAAATTGCGACAATAGCAATGACGACTATTTTGTTTAGTGTATTTATTCACGGTATAAGTACAAAGCCAATTGCAGACAGTTTCGCTAAAAAATCTAAATAGCTTTTATAAAAATTAGTGAATTTTTTGCCGAAGGTATCAAGGCGTTTTTCCAGCCTCAAAAACGATCATTTAATTAAGCGAATGGGTATTAATAAAAAAAGGCGTAACTTATTTTTAAGTTACGCCTTTTTTTTAACTTTTATTAGCTAAGTACCTGTGCGAGTAATTCAATTGGGTGTTTTGGTTTAAATTTCTCAAAACGTTTAACTTGGCTGCGACAAGAAAAGCCCGTAGATAAAAGTTGCTCTGGTTTATTTTTATCTACAATTGGTTTCCAACTCATTTCGTAAAGTGCACGTGAGTTATCTTGATTTTGTGCTTCGTGGCCATAAGTTCCCGCCATTCCACAACAACCTGTATTTGTTGTTTTTAATGTTAAACCAATATCACTGAAAATTGTTTGCCAAACATTTGCTGCTTTTGGCAGTGAAGTTGTTTCAGTACAGTGACTCAATAATGTAAATTCGGTATCTGTATCTTGCTTTGCGCTTAGTGATTTAAACGATTGTGTTTCTAACCACTCATGAGCAAGTTGCACATTAAATTCACCACGGTTATTTTCTAAAATTGTATTATATTCATCGCGGTAACACATAACGAGTGACGCATCTAAACCGACTAGCGGTGCATTAATATCATTTAATTTATTTAAAAACTCAGCTGCATTTTTAGCTGTAACTTTAAATTCATGCAAAAAACCTTTTACGTGTTGCGGTTTACCATTTGGTTTAAAAGGTAATAGCATTGGTTTTTTGCCAAGTTGGGTTATTAAAGTAATAAAACTTTCTACTAGTTCTGCTTCGTAAAAGCTCGTAAATGGGTCTTGTACTATTAATACATATTCACTTTGTTGCTCTGCATTTAATTTATTTAATAAATCAAAATCAAATTTTTGTGTTTTAGTAATACGCTTTGAAAGTGCAGGAATACTTAACTGTGGTGTATCAACATAGCCAACTGTTTTTTTAATAACATTGCTTACTAATGATGTTTTAACAATTGGGTTTATAACTTTTGCAAACTTTGCCATTAATGGCGCGCTGCTTTCTATGTTACCAACAAGGTAATCTTTTAGCGGACGCGCATAATAACTATGATAATAATTTAAAAAGCGCGAACGAAAAGTAGGAACATCTACTTTAATAGGGCAAGCAGTTGTACATGCTTTACATGCTAAACATTCATCCATTGACGCTTTTACTTCGTGAGAAAAATCGTAAATACCTTTTCGTTTTTCGCGGCTATGAACGAAACGTTCCCACCAGGTGATTACTTCACCTTTGTTAAGCTGCTTTTCTACTTCGAGTAAATCTACATTTTTTGACTCTTGTAATCGAAGCCATTCGCGCATTAAACTTGCGCGACCTTTTGGTGAATTACGACGATCGCCAGTTACTTTATACGATGGACACATAGGTGAATTTTCATCGTAATTAAAGCATATGCCATTACCATTACAGGTCATTGCATTGTTAAAACTGGTTTTAACTTCTATTGATATTTGCTTATCGAAGTGCGATCTCTTTTGTCCATCAACACTAACTAGTGAGTCTTCACTATCGATAGGAGTACATATTTTACCAGGGTTAATACGATTATTAGGATCGAAAGCTGTCTTTATTTTACGAAGTTGCGTATATAAATGCTCACCAAAAAATTCAGGACTATATTCACTTCGGTAACCTTTACCGTGCTCGCCCCACATTAAACCGCCGTACTTAGCGGTTAGTTTTACTACCTGATCTGAAATAGTTCGCAGTAGTTTTTCTTGTTCTGGGTCACACATATCAAGTGCCGGCCGCACATGTAAAACCCCAGCATCAACATGGCCAAACATACCATACTGTAAATTATGGCTGTCGAGTAATGCTCTAAATTCGACAATATAATCTGCTAAGTTTTCAGGCGGTACAGCGGTGTCTTCTGCAAAGGCGAGTGGTTTTTGACTGCCTTTCACATTACCTAATAAACCCACAGACTTTTTACGCATTGCGTAAATTTTTAGTATATCGCTTTTATCACTGGTTAACTGATAACCAATAACGCCATTAGTTTGATTTGCTACGCATTCATCTAGAAGCTTACAAAGTGTGTCTACTTTGTCTTTTATATCATCGTTTGATACTGCATTAAACTCGACCATGTTAAGGCCTTGCATATCTTTATTTGGTACATCGGTTATTAAGTCCGATACTAAATTCCAAATGATGTCTTCACGCGCTAAGTTTAAAACTTTGCTATCTACGGTTTCTACCGATGTTGCGCGTGCATCAACTAAAAACGGTGAATGACGAAGTGCTGAATCAAAGCTATCGTATTTGATATTTATAAGGGTTTTAAATTCGGCAATAGGCGTTAGGTTTAATTTAGCTTCAGTTACTATACCCAATGAGCCTTCTGAACCTGTTATTAGTCGGCTCATGTCAAAAATAAGTAAGTCATCACTTAGAACATGCTCTAGGTCGTAACCGGTTAAAAACCTATTTAACCGTGGAAACTTAGCTAAAATAGCTGCGCGTTCATTAACTGAAATATCTAAAACTGTTTTATATAAACTACCAATTAAAGAGTCTTGCTCGGCTATAATTTTTGCTTTGTCGATGTTTATTGGTGAGGTACACATAGGTGTACCATCGACTAAATAAGTTGTAAGCCCTAAAACATGATCGCTTGTTTTTCCGTAAACTAACGAACCTTGCCCAGAGGCGTCAGTACTTATCATGCCACCAATAGTTGCCCTGTTACTAGTAGATAAATCGGGTGAGAAGAAAAAACCATAAGGTTTTAAAAAGTCATTAAGTTGATCTTTTATTACGCCAGTTTGAACGCGTACCCAGCCTTCTTCTACATTTATTTCGAGGATTTCGCGCATATAGCGAGACAAATCTACAACAATACCTGGTGTTAACGATTGACCGTTAGTACCTGTTCCGCCACCACGAGGGCCAAAAGTTAATGATAAAAATGGGTCGCGAGATGCAGTTTGCAGTGCGAGTTGAATATCTTTTTCATTTTTTGGAAAAATAACACCTTGCGGTATTTCCTGATACACACTGTTATCAGTTGAAGCAGTAATACGCGTTGCATAACTGGCATCGGTATCTCCACTAAAACCTTGGCTTGCAATGGTATTTAGGTAATTTGCGACAAGTTCTGTCGCGGCATCTTGCTGTGTAATTGTTGCTATCATGACGGCGATATTTTAGGGCATTTGACTAATTATATCATGGTGATGGCGAATAGAAATTGAAGATTTTACAGTTTGTAACACTCTTTTAGTCGATTTTAATGCAGCTTAAATTATACTCAAGTTAACGAGTAATGAGGTGTGTTATATGAAAAAATTACTACTACAGATCAGTGGCGTGCTATTTATTTTGCTAGGATTATTTTTCGCGATCGTCCCTGGCCCATCGATTATATTTTTTATGGCGGGTTTATTGTGTTTTTCGTTTTACTATCCTAAAGCGCGACATTACTTATCACTTTGTCAAAAGGCGTTAACTAAATCATGTGCTTATTTAGATAAAAAATTAGCCCGTTAACTTACTTTTAATTGGGTATAAAAAAATGCCAGCAATACATTGCTGGCATTTTTTATAGCTTACCTATTTATTACTTTGCTAATTTTTTAGCTAGGTATAACCATGTTTCTATTACTGTGTCTGGGTTTAGTGAAACAGAGTCAATGCCCTGCTCTACTAACCATGCTGCAAAGTCTTCGTGATCTGAAGGACCTTGACCACAAATACCTACGTACTTGCCTTTTTCTTTAGCTGTTTTAATTGCCATAGAAAGTAGTTTTTTAATTGCTGGGTTACGTTCATCAAACAAATGTGCGATTAAACCAGAATCACGATCAAGACCAAGCGTTAACTGTGTTAAATCGTTAGAGCCGATAGAAAAACCATCAAACATTTCTAAAAATTCATCAGCAAGTAATGCATTTGAAGGCAGCTCACACATCATGATTACTTTAAGACCATTTTCACCACGTTTAAGGCCATGCTCTTCTAGTAGTTCAATTACGCGTTTACCTTCTTCAAGGGTACGTACGAATGGGATCATGATTTCTATGTTTGCCATATCCATGTCGTTTCTTACGCGTTTTATAGCTTCACATTCTAGTGCAAAACAATCGCGGAAGTCTTCAGAAATATAACGTGCGGCGCCACGAAAACCAATCATTGGGTTTTCTTCTTCTGGCTCGTATTGCTGGCCACCAACTAGGTTTGCGTATTCGTTTGATTTAAAATCAGACATACGCACAATTACACGCTCCGGTGCAAAAGCACAACCAAGCGTTGAAATACCTTCAACCAGTTTTGTTATGTAAAATTCTACTGGTGATTCGTAACCGGCAATCATGTCAGTAATTTCTGCTTTTAATGCATCTGTTTGCGCATCAAAATTTAATAACGCTTTAGGGTGAACGCCAATCATACGGTTGATAATAAATTCAACTCGCGCAAGGCCAACACCTGCATGCGGTAAGCGTGCAAAGTCAAAGGCGCGATCGGGATTACCCACGTTCATCATGACTTTCATTGGTAGTTCTGGCATTTTATCAACGCGTGACGTTAGTATTTCAAAATCTAAAATACCTTCGTAAATAAAGCCGGTATCGCCTTCGGCGCACGATACTGTTACTTCTTGTCCCGCTTTAATTAAATCAGTTGCATTACCACAACCAACAACTGCCGGAATACCAAGTTCGCGTGCAATTATTGCCGCGTGACACGTACGGCCACCACGATTTGTAACAATCGCTGCTGCACGTTTCATGATTGGTTCCCAATCAGGGTCGGTCATATCGGTAACTAAAATATCGCCTACTTGTACCTGGTCCATTTCTTTGATTGAATCAAGAACACGTACAACACCGCTACCAATTTTGTGACCAATTGCACGGCCTTCAACAAGTACATTACTTGTGCCATTTAATTGAAAACGTTCCATTACGTTTGAGTCTTCGTTTGAGCGGACAGTTTCTGGACGTGCTTGAACTATATATAGTTTGCCGTCGTTTCCGTCTTTTGCCCATTCGATGTCCATAGGACGACCGTAATGTTTTTCAATGATTACAGCTTGCTTGGCAAGTTCTTGCACTTCTTCATCTGTAATCGAAAATTTATTAGAAAGCTCAGGGTCAACATCAACGATGTCTACTTGCTTACCATGTGCTTTGTCTTCAGAGTAAATCATTTGTATGGCTTTAGAACCAATATTACGACGTACTACTGAAGGTTTGTTTTTAAGGAGTGTTGGTTTATGAACATAAAATTCATCAGGGTTAACCGCGCCCTGTACAACCATTTCACCTAAGCCATAGCTTGATGTAATAAATACAACGTCTTCAAAACCAGACTCTGTATCAATACTAAACATTACGCCAGATGCTGACTTATCTGAACGTACCATGCGCTGTATACCTGCTGATAACGCTACACCACGATGATCGTAACCTTGGTGAACACGATATGAGATTGCGCGGTCGTTAAATAATGAAGCAAATACGTGTTTAATAGCGACCATGACTGAATCGATACCGACAACGTTAAGGAAAGTTTCTTGTTGGCCTGCGAATGATGCATCTGGCATATCTTCAGCGGTAGCTGATGAACGTACTGCAAATGAAACATCTGCTGCAGTATCGCCATGGAGTTGGCTATATGCGTCGCGAATGGCTTGATCTAGGTTTGGTTGGAATGGTGTGTCGATTATCCATTGGCGGATATCGGCACCGACTTTAGCGAGTGTATTTACATCATCAACATCAAGTGTATCTAGGATGTCATGAATTTTGGCGGTGAGTCCTGATTGATCTAGAAACTCATTAAAAGCATCTGCGGTAGTTGCAAAACCACCCGGTACTTGTACACCTGCGTTTGCGAGGTTTGAAATCATTTCGCCAAGTGACGCGTTTTTACCGCCAACTCGAGGAACATCTTGCATACCAAGCTCTTGATACCAGAGAACGTATTCTTGCACGGATCTTTCTCCAAAAAAACAAATTGTAGGTCTAACTGTGAGAGTTAAGAAAGAAAACCTTTTATAAAGGTCGTCATCATTCTACACTGGCAACAGTCCTCACGTAAACCGTGGGAAACCCATTTTAGGGATTTAAACGCAATAAAAAGGTTAATTATGAGAACTGCTTTTTATATATCAGATGGAACAGCAATTACTTCAGAGGTATTTGGGCATGCGACTTTGTCGTTGTTTCCTATCGATTTTAATCATAAAACAATTCCATTTGTAGAAACTGAAGAAAAAGCGCACGAAATTAAAGCTTTAATTAATGCAACCGCTTCAAAAACAGGTGAAAAGCCTTTCGTGTTTTTTACTTTTGTGAATCACAATTTAAGTGAAATTATAAAATCGGCTGATGCAGTTACGTATGATTTTTTAACTACGTATAGCGAAAAAATAGAAAAAGAACTCAACGTAGCTCCTGTGCCAAAAATGCATCGTACGCATTCTATCCACGAAAAAAGTTATGATTTTAGAATTGATGCGGTTAACTATGCTCTTATGAATGATGATGGCGGAAATATTAAAAACTTTTCCGAAGCAGACATCATTTTAATTGGCGTTAGCAGAAGTGGTAAAACACCGACAAGCTTATACTTAGCACTGCAGTACGGCATTAAAGCAGCTAACTATCCTATTACAGAAGAAGATTTAGATAATGAAGGTTTGCCTAAGTGTTTAGTCCCTTATAAACATAAGTTATTTGGACTGACGATTGACCCTGAGAGGCTTGCGGCTATAAGGCATCGACGTATGGCTAACTCTAAGTATGCTTCAATTAAACAGTGCCGTATTGAGGTGCGCGAAGTGGAAATGTTGTATAAGCGTCACAAAATAGCTTACTTTAATTCTACGCATCATTCTGTTGAAGAAATTTCTGCAAAAATACTGATAGAAACAGACTTGGAGCGACGTAAGTACTAACTTACTCATCAAATTTGTAATAAAAAACCGCAACTAAGCGGTTTTTTTTGTATCAATAAATATTATTTACGTGCGTCTTTTAGTAAATCAGCTACTAAAAAGCCTAACTCTAATACTTGGTCGGCGTTAAGGCGTGGATCACACTGCGTTTTGTAACGCTGTGCTAAGTCATCGTCAGATAAACCGTAAGCACCGCCTGTACATTCTGTTACGTGCTGACCTGTCATTTCTAGGTGAACACCACCTGCGTATGAACCTTCAGCTTTGTGTACAGCGAAGAATTGACTGATTTCGCGCATGATATTATCGAAGTTACGCGTTTTGTAACCCGATGTCGCTTTTTCAGTATTACCGTGCATTGGATCAGAACTCCAAATTACTTTACGGCCTTCTTGTTGAACCCTTCTTACTAGTGCTGGGAGTTTTTCTGGCAGTACGTCTGCACCCATACGTGTAATTAGCGTTAAACGACCAGGAATGTTATCTGGGTTTAATGCGTCAATTAAACGAATTAGGTCGTCTGGGTCCATACCTGGGCCTACTTTAACACCAATTGGGTTTTTAATGCCTTTAAAGAATTCAATATGTGCATGGTCTAGTTGGCGTGTACGTTCACCTATCCAAACAAAGTGAGCAGAACAATCGTACCAGTCACCCGATAAATGGTCGCGACGTGTTAGTGCCTCTTCGTAACCAAGTAGTAAAGCTTCGTGAGAAGTGTATAAATCGGTTTCTTTTAAGCTTGGCGCAATTGTAGAGTTAATTCCGCACACTTCCATAAACTCTAGTGCGTCTTGAATTTTATCTGCAAGTTGTTGGTATTTTTCTTTAAGTGGATTTGCAGCAACAAAGCCCATGTTCCAGCGGTTAACCTGATGAAGATCGGCTAGGCCACCTTGTGCAAATGCACGTAATAAGTTTAATGTAGCAGCACTATGATGGTATGCAGTCATTAAACGTTGTGGGTCTGGAATGCGCGCTTCTTCTGTAAACTCAATATTATTAATGATGTCGCCACGGTAAGATGGTAAAGACACGCCATTAATTGTTTCTAAGTCTGCTGAACGAGGTTTAGCGTATTGACCAGCCATACGCGCTATTTTAACTACAGGGCATTTACCGCCGTAAGTTAATACAACAGCCATTTGTAAAATTGTTTTGAATGTATCGCGAATATTAGCGGCATTAAAATCGCTAAACGACTCGGCACAGTCACCACCTTGGAGTAAAAATGCACGACCTTCGCACACGTCTTCAAGTTGTTTGAATAGGCTTCTTGTTTCTTCAGCAAAAACTAGAGGCGGAGCCGTTTTTAATTGGCCTTCTACTGATTTAAGTATTTCTTGATCTGGGTACTGTGGCTGCTGCAGTATTGGCAGCTCTCTCCAGCTATTTGGGTTCCACGATGACATAATTTTTCCTCATTCCTACATTACCTGATAAGAAGAAATTAACGTATGCAGACCCCTATGTTCAAGGACTAAATTCACTATTTTCCAATTATTTAGTTATGAGTTAAGTATAAAAGTAATTTTACTTAACTCAGGTGATTATATAACAATCACTTTAGTTTTATTTAAAATAAACTAAAGTGATTAAAAACATACAATTAGAGTTAATTAGTTTCAATTTTAACACATTGAGAATAAATAAAGCACAAGGGTATATTATATGTATTTTACCCAAGAACACATCATACTTAAATTGCATCAAATGTAATCTTAACTTTACGCGCTAAATTAATTATTAACTAACAGGGACTATATGCAGGACTGAATATATGATATAGCATTTTGTGTTGCTCATTTATATGTACTTTAAGCCTAGTAGAATAGCGCTGTTGATTATTCTGATGCCAGAATATACTTACAACTGACACCAGGTAATCTGCTGATTCACCACTCATCTTCCCACCCTGCCGCCAACGTTATTTAGCAAGTTGTCATAACTAAAAACTTAACTGCCAGTGATGCCTTAAATGGCTCTCATGCAAAAATCATGTATGACATTCTAAGCTTTTGGATGATAAACCCATAGTTAAAACACGTTATAATATTAATCACTAATTAGAGAATCAACCAAAACTAACACTATTATTTAGAACACAACCGCACCAAGTTCATATTACATACCTCATTTATTAGGCAATTAAGCTCTAAGCGGACTAACTCTTTAATCAATAAAACAGTACTAAATTACAGGAATAGGTAGAACCACGCACCCAGCAAGAACACATCATACTTATATTGATTTATATGTTATCTGAACATAAAGCATAATTTTATTTAATATTTACTCAATGCGAAGTGCATGCAATAATATCGAATTGGTAAGATGTGTTCTTTGAGGTGTGCCGTGGTTACTAAAGTTCAAATTAGGAGTCAGTTTGATTTAATGAACGAATTAACTTTGAGGTTAATTGAGGAATTAAACGAATGTGAGTTTTCCAGAGCAGAGTACTATCAGTTACCTGATGTAAGTAATTTAGATGAAAATAAGGTTCCTGAGTCCATACCTGTCTCTAAAATAAGTGGAGCGCCGGCTCAAAAGGCAATTTTAAACTCCTTTTCTGACATTTATAAAAAATCGGGTTTAAGCAGTCGCGTGTTAAAAAGGCACCCTGGTTTACTTGTTATTAAAAATGCAGATAAACAAGGTTTAAATAATCGTATAGCACAAGTTAACAAAGCTAAAGCTAGTTTCAAAGAGTGTATATTGGCAATTGATAATAACGATGCACGATTTGAGGCTGTTCATAATGCAATACCAAATTTAATAACACTTGCTGCTTATCGTAAGATTCACAGTGAGAGCGAATCACCATTTTCCGTTAGGTTTACTTGGATGCACAAGCACGCAACTAAAACGTTGACTAAAAAAATGGCCCTCGAAATGCTCGACAAATCGGCCAGTTATCGAAATCCAAGAATGATAGATCAACAAAAATGGCAATCACTTGTAGCTCAAGAACAATTACGGGTTGCTAGTTTAGGTGAAAAGGAAAAATTAAGAATTCGTCGCCCTACTCGCGTAAGCCCTCAAGTTAATGTGAGATACACAGCACAAAACCGCTATCATGTGAGCGCCGCATTACCATTTATTCTGATTAATCCAGAACCAGACGTTAAACTAGGTATCTTGCCTGATTATAAAAAACCCGAAGCTCATCCTCGAAAACGTGAGTATGATTTTTTAGTTGATAGGCTATATTTAGAACAAGTTGACCGATAGCTATTATGTTAAAAAGGCCACAATATGTGGCCTTTTTAGTAAATATATGTACAGTATTTAAAATAACGTTTATTATTTTTCTACTATCTCTTCTATTTTATCTTCATCAATTAACACTGCATTTTCAACAATACGTTTACCGCCTTGAATCTCAATGCGTTTGTTGTGTTTGTTCAATGTAAGTATTTCATCGCAAAACTGATCAGAGGGGTGCATTTCGTATGTGTAATCAATAATGTTACCAGTTTTGTCATCTTTGACGTTTGTAATGCTGTATTCTGATATAGCACCTTTTTCAATCAAATCTTTCATTGTGGTGGTCATATCACGACGAAGCGCTTTTAATTTATTTTCCGTAATATCATCAGTTGAATAAATAGATCCGTATTTTTCCATAATAGAAAGTAATCTAAAATGATACGTTTTACCTGGAGCTGCATAACGCCAAAGGTGATACAAACGAAGCATCATCCAACGCGACAATCCCCGTTTTAATTCTTGTGCACTGTTAAAGTAATATCCTTTGTATTCAAGGTTATCAATCATGTTATGAACAAACGCATTTAAACAGGCCACACACTTTACATTGCCACCTTGACCCTTTTTACCACTAAAGTGAAGTGACGATAAAAAGTTCATATTTGACTCGTAAAACGAATCATCTATATCGGAGTTTTTAGTATCGGTTGCTGAATATTTAAATGAAAGTTTAGAACCTTGCAATGCTTCAAGTGACTCTTTAATTGCAGGATATGGCATTGACTGCCCTACCGCTTTGAGCTCTTGCGCTAATTCGTTCATAGAAAAAACAACTGCGTATTGAATACCGGACTTAAAATTAATTTTAACTATTTTGCCTTTAGAAGCTAAACGAATAAGTGCTCGTTCTACTTTTTCTTCTCTGTCTGATGGCCAAACAAGATACTCAATATCTTCACCATCTTTACGAGTACTGACAACAGCAGGGGTAATTTTTATCTCACCGTCGTATAAAATACCATCTACTTTCTCTGATATTTTACGCGTAATGATTGTTTTTTTAGGCGCTTCTTCAAGTGGCAATTTTTTATAGCCAGAGCGAACAAAACGGCCCCACAAATCATAATGATTAAACGTGTTTGAATATGCACGTAAACCATGAGCTGCATTTTCAATAGAAATTCGCACGTCTTTGTTGTCTGTAAATAGTGCTAAACTTTCGTTATCAATTGCACTTTCCACCCCGTGGATTTGGCCCCTGAGTGTATCGGGCAAATTATCTACCGAGATGTTGACCTTTCGGCTCATTGTTCTTATTTCCATTTTTATTGCGACATCTAATAACAACACATTAATCAACAAAAGTTAAATGTTTAAGTTAGTATAAAAGTGATCTGACTTTAAATAAAATGTTTAGATCACTATTATACTAAGTAATGTACATAACTTGCGATTTCAGATCATATTTTTACTAACTAGGTCATCTCAAATCGGATTTTTACTAACTCAGCTGTTATTTTGTCCATCACAATGGCTTTATTTTAAAATTTAGCACGACAAATTCATACGAAAATTAATATCCCTGTGGATAAAGGCTTATCGAGTTAGCATAGATCTGATCTGTACCAAGTACAGATCAGATCTATACTAATTAAACGAACCTATTGACGCTAAGGTTAGTGCATAACTTTATAATTTACTTAGTAAAAAATTGATCTCAAGGGCTCTTTTTGTTCATAACCTTATGCACAACCTGTGCATAACTTGATTTAAAAAATAAGGCTTAGTAAAAAGGTGATCTGCAGGTAGATAAAGATCTGATCTTAACCAAGTATAACGCTGATCTGCTTTTTTTTATATTGTTTATATTAATCATAATGTTATGTGTTAATTTAAGGTCCTTAACCTTTAATACCTTATATATTTAACCACCTTTAAACTTCTTTATTTATACTAAGCAATATTAAAAGTGTAGAAGTATTTTTAAATGTCTTCTTTTTAAAATGCATGTCGTCTTAAATAGTTGTTTACAGCAATTTGAATGGACATTATACTAACTACCTAACTTTGAGGAAGAAAGTATGTCTATCAATAATAACGCGTTAAGTACCTACCGGCTTTTAAAAGCAACCGCCGAAGTAGCTGAAAAATCATTAGAAGGTCGTATTCAGCACTATCGTGCTCATCTTAAATCAGAAGAAAAAGAATTAAGAACTTATACGCAAAAAGCAGCTGCCGATTTATTAGGTTGTAATAATCGTACTTTAAAAAGACGTCATGACAACGGTGACTTTGATGATTTAAACATAAAACGCGGCGCGAATGGTCATTATGCTTACACATTAGTAAACATTTTTGCTATGGCTGATATTATGGATATTAAACCAGATCATCGTACTGATGATGACAAACTGCAAGTTATTGTCATTAATTCTCTCAAAGGTGGCTGTGGCAAAACAACCAGCATGGTTAATATTGCAGCAGCCCTGGCAACTACAAATATTAAGCGCTATCGCATTGGTATAATTGATTTAGATCCTCAAGGTTCTTCTTCAAGCTTTTTTCCTTCAAGCGAGCATGACCCAATTACTGTTGGTGATTTAATGCGTGATTGTATAGATTTAGATGAGGGCGAAACATGGCCTGAATTTGTTTCAAACTCATTTTTACCAACGCATATCCCAAATATTCGTGTACTGCCATCAGGTATGGACGATTTTTATTTTGAGCACGAAACTGCAACATTACTCAAAGACACCTCAAATTATGAGCAAACTCGTCATTACCATAAGTTACTTGAAAAAGTAATTAACCCTGTTAAAGACGAGTTTGATATTATATTAATAGATACAGCTCCAACTCTTAACTTTATGTTTTATAATGCATTAATGGCTTCTACTGCGATGCTTATCCCTGTTCATCCAGAAGCTGTAGACTTTGATGCTAATAATAAATATTTAAAACGACTAGGTGAGATTTACCATACCGTTGCGGCACTTGGCCATGAGGGGTGGGACTTTATGCAGTTTTTAGTTACCAACTATGTAAAAGGTAATCACTCACAGCGCGATATTGTTAAAGATGTTCGTAGTGCATTCGGTCGCCAAGTTATGAGTTATCCAATCAACCACAGCTCGGCGATTACTGCTAGCTCTTCGTCTTTTAATACTATTTTTGATCAAAAAGCGTCAGACAGCTTAGCAAGCCGTGAATCACTAATGCGCGCTCAAGAAAATATTAAAGATGTGGTCGATGAGCTAGAAATGCTTATTCGTTCAAATTGGCAGTCAACTCAATCAACACTCAATACCCCTAAGTAAGGATGTTAAATAAAAATGGCTAAAAAACGTAAAAATGACACCCGCTTAGATCCTTTTGCAACAGCTGTAGGAAGTAGTAGCCTTGACGCATTACTTGAACAAGCAAATGCTGGTGATGTAATTCGCATGCCAGCACCGAGCGATCCTGAGCGCCAAATTACACTTATTTGCAAAGTGATCGCACACGCTGACATTGAATCTACAACTGGTGTATACGGTAAAAACCGCCGTGTACAAGCACTTCTTAACGAAAAGTCAGTATCGGATATTTTACCTGCCATTTCAGAGGATGGCCGTAATCAGCACCCTGCGTTACTTTGGGATCAGGGTGATAAAAGCTTAGTCTTAGCGGGTTCTCGCCGTCGTATGGCCTGTATTTTAGGTAACGCTGATTATTTAGTACTTAGTTCAAGTGACTTTACTGAGCAAGACGCTAAAATTTTAGCTGTATCTTCAGATCAATATATCGCTCCAAGTTTATGGGAGCTGGGACAAGCTTACCAGCAAACTAAAAATGAGCTTATTGAACAAGGTAAAAAAGGATCTTACAGAGAGATTGCTGCAATTGAAGGTGTATCACACACCGCCATTGCAGATGCTGTTAAAGCGTATGAACAAATACCTGCTGAAGTTATTGCACTCTACCCTACTGCGAATCACGTGGGTCGCGAAGTGGCTAAAAAGCTCATGAGCGCAAAGGAGAGAGACCAAGACGCGTTTAATCAACTTGTTAGTGACCTAGCTAGTGATGAAGAGCTAAACGCCATTACAAGTGACGACAAGCGTGCAATGGCAATCACCAAATGCCTAACTGCTGAGCCTCAAGTTGCTGTTAAACGTGAAGCTGTGCTTGAAAATAAGTTTGTATCTGTACAACGCAATTTAAAAAGTGGTGATGTGTCTATCAAAATCGACAATAAAGTGATGACAGACAAACGCTTAGAACAATTAACTAAGCTATTAAGTGCTTTTAATTAGTTAGTTAAATAATGATCTGTCAGACGTGCCTACTTAGTTAAATACTGATCTGACAGATTGTTTTGTTAGTAAAAATCTGATCTTTACTAGCCTAATCCTACCTTAAATAATCATATTTCCTCTTCAAGATCACTTTTTTACTAACTAATCGCCCCCTTTTAGCTATTTGCTCTTGGTTTATTATTATTGTTAGTAAAATTGTGATCTATAACGTGTCGTTTAATCTTTATATTTGTGTGTAGTGCCTAATATTTTGCGAAATTTTATACTCATTTTTACCTATAAACCGATTTTTTACTAAGCTATCAGCTCCAACCAGTTTATATCTTGTTAATAGTGCTTTAGCTCAGAGCACATAAGGCATATACTGGCAGAATTATTTTTAAAATTTAATGCTTAGAGTGACATGTCTGCTAACTTATCAAAAAATGATTTAATGGCTATTTTTGAAGAAATTAAAAATGAGCAGGCTACCCAGTTTCCTCTTTCTGAACGCTTTATTAAAAAACTTTTTCGCGAAAATGTCTTAGATAAAGGCAAAGAGTACTACAAGAAAGGTCAAATCACCTGGCTAGAGCATACCCCTAATTTTTCTGTTGTAGACTCTACCGTGCAAGTGGATAACGGATCATCATTTAACCAACGTATTGAGATCAGTAAAGTACCAACTGGTTATTCTGTTGATACACACTGTACGTGTAATGCAAAAACCAAATGCCGACATTTAGCTGCTATTTTGTTTAAGCTTAAAATAGAGCACTCGGGTGAATACGGTGAAGATTACTTCATTAATGATTGGTTTAGTGAATTAAGCGCTCTTAAAAGTGGTGATCAACATACTCCGTCGCAAGTATTATTATTTGTATTAGATATTGAAAATAACAAAGTATTTTTAACACCTAAAATAGCTAATTTTGAGACTAAAAAGAATTACACGTTAGGCCGAAATCTCACAGAGCAACAGTTAAATAGTTTCGTAACGCCAAATGATTTGCTCGAAAGTGATTTTAGATTATTTAGTTGGATACGTTCACAAAATGCAGTAGGAAGTATTGAGCTAAAAGGCCAATGGGGCTTTAGTGCCCTACAACAATTGATAGCTACTGAGCGCTTGTTTTTTCAGCGCTCTCGCGTGCCAATTAAAGCGCAATCTGGCCAAGCATTGAGTTTTAGTTGGGAGCAAGATAAAGATCTATCACAATTAGTTATTAAGCTCGAGCAAACCCAAAACTGGGCTTTATTAAAAACAACACCGCCTACTTACCTCGATTTAGATCATTTAAAAGCGGGTCGTCTTCGTACACCATTGAGTGCAGACGAAATAGCGCATTTACAAACTATGCCTGCTTTGCATGACGCTAATTTTGACAGAATATACAAACAACTTGCAGATAACTTTGGTGCAGGTGTTATACCGCACCCTACTAACTTGCAGCCAACGTTACCTAAGCTATCTAGTAATGCTGTTTTAAAAGTAACAATGGGCGAGCAAGGTTTATCACTTTCGCTGTTATTTAAGTATAAAAATAAAAACTATTTAGCTGGTTCTGCCCCAGCAAGTACTATAAATAGCGCATTTGAAAACACCGTAACTAACGAGCTAATCAATCTAGGGTTTGAATTTTGTAAAGGGGGTTTACAAAGTGAGCTTGTATTTACAAAGCAATCTCCTATCCATTTGCATTGGCTAATATACGAAGTATTTCCTGGCTTTAAGCAGCGTGGTTGGCAAGTCAGTGTAAGTAAAGTAACAAGCCCTAATCCACAATGTGAAGTGAGTTTACATGTACACCGTGCAGCAGGGCATCAAATGCACTGCAAAGTATTGTTGTGTGACGCAAAAGCAGCGCTGTTGTTTACTAATGCTGATTCGCTTTATCAGTCATTGAATCGCCAAAGTGAACTGTTTTATTACTACCCGCTTGGTCGTCAATTTGGGGTTATTAATAAGTCTGCCATTAACTTATTAAACGAATTTAAAGAACGCTTTGAATTTGTAAAAACACGTGACGAATTTAATATTCCGCTTTCGTATTTACCTGAACTAGTAAAGCACACAGCTATTAACGTAGAGCTTCACGACGATTCACTTGAGCTATATTTACAAGAGTTAAATAATACCGATAAGGCAATGCCTAAGGTTTCATTACATGGCTTAAATGACTCTGTAACACTTCGTGAGTACCAACTGCAAGGCGTTGATTGGCTTAGCTTTTTAAAACGTCATCAATTAGGTGGTATTTTAGCTGACGACATGGGGTTGGGTAAAACACTCCAAGTTATTGCATTTTTAGCGAGTACATTTAACCGCCCTCAAGCAGGCCCTACACTTATAGTGTGCCCAACTAGCTTGGTGAGTAATTGGAAAAACGAAATCACTAAGTTTGCTAAAAGTTTAAAAGTAACCACTATTTTTGGATCAAACCGTAACGATCCTTTACAACACTTAGCACAAGCGCAATGCATTCTTACTACATACCCGCTTTTAAAGCGTGATATTGCATATTATTCACCATTATATTTTGAAAATATAATCCTCGATGAAGCACAATACATTAAAAACGATACCGCACAGGTCTCACGATTAGTTAAACGCTTAAATGCCGACTTTAAACTTTGTTTAAGTGGTACTCCAATCGAGAATAATTTACTTGAGCTTAAATCGTTACTCGATTTTGCTATGCCATCGTTACTTGGGTCTCAAGCCCACTTTAAGCAGCACTTTCAAACACCTATTGAGCGTGAAGCTGATATGCAGAGGGCTGAGCAGTTAAAAGCGTTAATTATGCCCTTTATAATGCGCCGCACTAAAGCACAAGTAGCGCAAGAGTTACCTGAAAAAACAGAGCTAACAAAAGAGTTTGAGTTTGAGCCTAAGCAAAAAGAAATGTACCAAGGCATTACACGTTCATTAGAAGAGAAGCTAATAGACTTATTTGCCGAACAAGGCGCACAAAAAAGTAAGCTTGCATTTTTAGAGGCGCTTTTAAAGTTAAGGCAAATTTGTTGCCACCCTAAATTAATAGATCCAGATACTCAAGCAGGCTCCGCTAAGCTTGAATGGTTAACAACACACTTACCGCTTATGCTAAGCCTAGGTCGTAAGATTATTATATTTAGTCAGTTTACATCGGCACTCGATTTAATAGCCCAACGCCTTGAAGAAATAAACATTAACTTTAGTATGCTTACAGGGCAAACGCGTCAACGAGATAAAGTAATCGACGAGTTTACCAGTGGTAAAACATCCGTGTTTTTAATTAGCTTAAAAGCCGGTGGAACAGGCCTTAACTTAACACAAGCAGATACCGTTATTCATTTTGATCCATGGTGGAATCCCGCAGTAGAAAAGCAAGCGACTGATAGAGCCTACCGTATTGGTCAAACTAATCCTGTATTTGTTTATAAGCTCATAATGAGTAACTCAATAGAGCAAAAAGTATTTAAAATGCAGCAAGACAAGCAAGCCCTTGTTGATGCATTATTTACTGATAAATCAATGAGCTTTACAAAGTTTGATGAGCAGCAAATGTTGTCATTAATTAAAAACTAAAAAAGATCTAAAAAGTTTTGATCTTTTTATGAACTTAATTAAAAAGCGGACGTCTATCATTATGCTTGTTGATTAATTGCAGTTAACACAAGCATCATGTTGATTTCCCATTTAGTTACTAATTTTAGTAATGATTGAGCCAGCCCATTTTGAGTTGGCTTTTTTTATGTCTAAAATTTAGCGTGCAGCACTTATTTTAAAAGTTTTTATTTTTTTATGAACTTAATTCAAAAAGACGCGTCTACTATTATGCTTGTTGATTAATTGCAGTTAATACAAGTTTTCATGTTGATTCCCTATTTAGTTACTAATTTTAGTAATGATTGAGCCAGCCCATTTTGAGTTGGCTTTTTTTATATCTAAAATTTAGCGTTCAGCACTTATTTTAAAAGTTTTTTTATTTTTTTTGAACTTAATTAAAAAAGACGCGTCTACTATTATGCTTGTTGATTAATTGCAGTTAATACAAGTTTTCATGTTGATTCCCCCTATTTAGTTACTAATTTTAGTAATGATTGAGCCAGTTCATTTTGAACTGGCTTTTTTTATGCCCATAATTTGATTTGTTTAAATCAACCCGAATAAAAATAAATGATCTTCCGCAAATTAATTTGAATTAATTATTTTGTTATCTGGTCTACTCTAATGTCTGTTGTTATATAGCCTCACCTAATAATATTAGTTATTTTGGTGATTATGTATTTAAGTTGCAGCTTGCTCGGGCACATGTTGATTATCCCTTTGATTACTTAACTTAGTAATATTGGACCAGCTTATTTTAAGCTGGTTTTTTTATGTCTGTAATTTCTTAACTCCCCTACTTCTGTTGTTGGTTATTGGTTATGATGGCATGTCTCTAAATTTTATAAGTTTATTTTATGCTCACTCAAGTACTCACTAATATTGATTTGCTAAGCGCTGGTGCTGGTGTTGCTTTAGGCGCCCTATTTTACGGCGCTGTATCAACACGGCTTCGCAAAAAGCTACATCTACAAATAAGCGAACAGCAGCAACAGCTTTCCCTGTTACAAAACCAATTTGATAATAAAGATCTGCAATACAGCGCCTTGCTGGAAGATCATGAACTGCTAGAACATACTCACCAAGAGCAGCGCGATGAAGCGCAGCATTTTAAAACGCGTTTTAGCGAACAAGAAAAACAAAGCATTCAATACAATCATTTTTGGCGTAAAGCCGAAGGCGAGCTGGCAGCGCTTCGTGAACAATACAATCAGCGCGATGTTGAATATAATAATATGCGCACTACCCTTGAGCAAAAACAGCAAAACTTTAGCGAGCAACTCGCGCAAATTGAGCAAAGTAAAAATACGCTCAAAAAAGAGTTTGAAAACCTAGCCAATAAAATTCTAGAAGAAAAATCACAAAGCTTTAAAACCTTAAATCAAGAAAGCATTGAGCAATTATTAAAACCAGTTCAAGGCGAGCTAAAAGGCTTTAGAGAAAAAATGGAATCAATGCACGTTGAAGACATAAAACAACGGACTGCACTTAAAACCGAGCTACTGCATTTGCAAGCTAAAAGCCAAGCTATAACAGATCAAGCCGACAAGCTCAGTAACGCCCTACAAGGGCAAAAGAAAACCCAAGGTAATTGGGGCGAGCTTATGCTCGAAAACGTATTAGATAGTGCTGGCTTACGTGCAGGCGTTGATTATAAGCGCGAAGTGTCGTTTAACACTGAAGATGGCCGCTTGCGCCCTGATGTAGTTGTGTACTTACCACAGGGTCGCCACTTAGTTATTGATGCTAAAACTTCATTAAATGCCTATACACGCTACGTGAACGCTGAAAATGATCTAGATGCTAATCAAGCAATTAAAGAGCATGTAAACGCCGTTACAGCGCGTATTAATGAACTTGCGAGTAAATCGTACGACCGCTTACCAGGTATTAACTCGCCAGAAGTAGTGGTTATGTTTGTACCAATAGAATCAGCTTTTGTAGAAGCACTCAAATATCAAAGCGATATTTACCAACAAGCAATCGAAAAAAATATACTGGTAGCTACACCCACTACCCTGCTTACTAGCCTTAATATTGTTAAACAGCTTTGGCGTTTTGAAGAGCAAACCAAATATTCAAAAGAGCTGGCAAGTCGAGCGGAGCGTTTTTATAACAAGCTCAATGGTTTTTTATTGAGTATGGAAGGCGTAGGTAAGCAGCTTGATAAAGCGAAAGAAAGTTACGACAAAGCGTTCTCGCAGCTATACCGCGGTAAAGGTAATTTAATTAAACAAGCATCAGAGTTTAAAGAGCTAGGTGTATCGGTACAAAAAGAGTTACCTAGTGAGAGCGTAGAACGTGCTCAATTAGAATTAGATTAACCCTGATTTATTTTTATTTAGTTTATGTAAGTTAAACCTTAAGGATATTTATGAATAATAAGATTGTAGGAATTGTTTTAATCGTTATAGGTATCGCTTTAATTATGTGGGGATACGACGTGTATGATGCGGCGGCTTCGCAGCTTAGCCGTGCATTTAGTGGCGACACACCAATAGAAGCATGGGCGGGTATTATTGGCGGTGCCATCTGTGTGTTAATTGGTATTAAAAAGCTCAAGTAACCTGAACTTGAATAATAGATCTATTTAAGCAGCTATTTTCAGCGCTAACTACGTTGAATTTAGTTGCAATTTGCTGCACTGCACAGTGTTACTTGGCAAGATAAAACTCTTACAGGGCTTGCCAGCAATTGCATTGTGAAAGAGTAAAATACGCCGTGTATTGCAAGGCAAGCCTTTAATAATAAACGTTTTTGTAATATTTACCCCAATTATTTCAACTACGCTCGGTTAAATTAGCTAAGTGTTGCTGCAATCGCTTTGCTAGTGAGATTATTTGTGCATCTTTAATTTATTACGGTTTTGTCTACTAATTTGTACACATCTAATAAATGTAACCATTTTATATTGTATAAATGAGTATAGGAGCAAATTAAAGCTAATGTAGCCTCAATGAAAGTTACCATACCAAGCGAATTTTGGAGTGAATTGAAATCTAAACAGCTTATTGCCCAAAACGCCCCCATACCTGCATAACAAAATAGGTGTGCCATTTATACCAATCCGCAATAATACTTAATCATTTTTCGGGGCTAAACGTGTCGCTACCTGTGTTTAAAAAATCTCATTTACGACTGCATGGATGCAGAAGGTAGAGCAATGCAGGAGCAATTGCCGAGAACAACTAAATAGCGAATTTTTTGCCTAGCTATCAACACGTTTTCCATCCTCAAAATAGATCACTTAATTAAGCAAATTGGTATTACTTGGCACACCTATGCTTAATTTTTTAAGCAACGCTTGAGAATAAGTGAGTTGATTGTTGAGTGCTTGTATAAGCCCAATTAACACACTCTTGCGCTAAAATCGCGATGGTATCTAAACATGTATCGGGTGCATTAAATACTTGTTCATTTAAAACTAGCGGTATTTCGGTGCAACCAAATAGTACTGTATCGGCACCATGGGCTAGCATTAGCTCATAACTTTGTTTTAAAAGATTATGTCCTGAGGTTAAATCTCCTGACTTAACCGCCGTTATACCTTGCATTATAAATGTTTGCTGCTGCTCGTTAGGCTCAATAAATTCAATATTGTGCTTACTAAATGCCGTCTGATATATCCGCATATTGAGCGTGGCTGTGGTCGCTAATATCCCTATCTTACGTTTGCCCGTTGCCTTTGCGCGCTTAATAACGCTTTGTACAATACTAATGGTATGCACATCAGCATTTTGCGTTAGTGTGTTGTACCAATAATGCGCAGTATTACACGGTATAACAATGCAACTTACACCTAAGCTAGTAAGTTGGTTAAAACCCTTTTTAAGCTCAAAAAATGGATTTTCATCTTCAATACCCATTAAAAAATTTGTTCTGTCAGGAATTTGCGGGATATTCCTTATAAACATAGCTATGTGCTCTTGATCATTCTTAGCAGGTGATAACGCAATTACTTGATTCATAAATGAGGCGGTAGCCAAAGGCCCCATTCCTCCTAATATTCCTAGTGTTCTAAGCATTGTTATATTCCGATAAGTTGTTACTGTATGGGTTAAAATTATCGTGTTTTTTTTGTTTTGAATAATGCTATTATTTTACTGCCCATGCTTAAATTGCATATCCTGAGTGAGTATTATGAATATAGAGAGTAAATGGTTAGAAGATTTTTTGGCCTTATCTAATACAAAAAGCTTTTCGCAGGCCGCAAGGCTTAGGCATATAACGCAACCTGCTTTTAGTCGACGAATTAAAGCATTAGAAGAAGCCGTAGGTGCAGAGCTAATAGATAGAGAGAACTTACCAATTACACTTACCTCAAGCGGTAAAATATTTCATATAACAGCGCGTAATCTAATAAACCAAATGAATAACTCAGTGAGTATGTTAGAAGAACTCTCCTCTGAAGAAACTCACTCAGTAAAGGTTGCTGCAGCGCACTCATTAGCTACGTTTTTAGCGCTAAAGCTGTCGAACTTTCATAGTAAAAGTGATCGCAAAGTAGTCCTCAATATAGAAGCCATTGATGTTGATAAAGCCACTGCTACGCTCGAACAGGGCGCATGTGACCTACTTATTGCTTTTGATAACGAACGATTAAAGTTACCTCCGTTTAGTCATCAAAAAATAGGCAGTGCAGAGTTATTGCCAGTGAGTGCCTGCAATGCAAACGGTAAGGCAATATACAATTTAGAAAGTGATGGGTTTGTACCTCACTTAGCTTACAGTTTAGATTCTTATATGGGTAGGCAGTTAGAGCCGATAATATCGGGCTCTAAACTTAAAAAAGTATTTGTATCGTCGATGACAGAGCTTTTAAAAATACAGGCTTTAGAGGGTAATGGCATTGCTTGGTTACCAAACTATGTCATTACTAAAGAGCTAAAAGAGAAAAGTTTAGTTGTGGTTGGCCAAAAGCATCATTGCGTACCTATTACATATTATGCGTATCGGTACCATGCAGCGCTTCACCCTGGCGGCGAGAGCGTCTGGAATAAATTAAAAGAGCTAAATGTATAACGCAAAAAATTACTGTAAACCCCCATTACAGTAAAATGGGCGTTATTAATTTAACGCGCTCACAGTAATATGAATCTGTATTTTAATTATATTCCTATTTTATTATGGATTTTTACTTCCATAATAATTGGGTGTTTTGTCCCTTTTTTAATTTGCTTAGATAGTGACGAATTATCCATATCATGCAGTGCTGCGGCTTTGGCAAATGAGCCTTGTTGCACTACATCTACAAATAACGTTAATTGATTAATTATCGACATATCACTCTCCTAAATCCCAGTAAGGTGTATCGCCATAATAGCCATTTGCAAAATCAACAAACGCACGTACTTTACTGGGTAAAAACTGTCTGTTTGCATACACCATGTAAAGCCCCATTGGCTCGGGTTCGTAGTCATTTAAAATGCGCACTACTTTACTTTGAGCCAGTGCTTCCCCTGCTATAAATGTGGGCTGCATAGCAATACCACCACCCGCAATGGCTGTATTTAGTAGCAAATCACCATTGTTAGCCACAAAGTTACTTTCAAGCTTTAGCTCGCTTTTTAACTCATTAACCCCAAATAATCGCTTTGTGGGTTCGCTGTGGGAATAGCGTAAATAATTATGTGACTGTAAATCTAAAAGCGTTTGTGGCGTGCCATGGCGTTCTAAATAGTCGGGTGACGCAAATACAGCTAAACGTATAGGGGCAATTTTTTTAGCTATGAGCGTTGAGTTTTTTAATACGCCAATACGTAGAGCAATATCAATACCCTGCTCTACTATATCTACATATTGGTCGGTGAGCCGTAAATCTAACTTTAAATTTGGATACTGCTTTTGAAAATCAACCAACAAACCTGCTAAATGCTTAGTACCAAACGACATAGGCGCACTAATACTAAGCACACCCGATACACTTTCGCTTAAGTTGTTTAGTGAGTTTTCCATGTCTTCAATATCAATAATCACTTGCTGACAACGCTGATAATATTGATTTCCAGCCTCTGTAACACTTACTTTTCGCGTTGTACGGTGTAATAAACGCGTGCGTAGATTATCTTCCAGCGCAGAAATATATTTGCTGACTAACTGCGGCGAAATATCGAGTTTATCGGCTGCTTTTGAAAATGATCCTTCTTGCACGACGGCTAAAAAGGTCTTCATGGTGGTGAGTTTATCCATCTTTAACAATACTTTGTTGATAATGTATAAATAAGTATCATATTTATCGTCAAATTAGAAACTTATATAGTGTTTATAACACGTCTATTTGTTTAAGGTTTTAGTATGACTCAGCCTGCTTTATTTATATCTCACGGTTCGCCAATGATGGCTGTACAGCAATCGGCTACGTCAAATTTTCTTGCATCAATAGGTCAAACGCTTAGTAAACCACGAGCTATTGTGGTGTTTTCTGCCCACTTTGATGAAGCGCACGATATAGTTATTACATCAGGAGATGCGCCGCATACTATTCACGACTTTTATAACTTCCCCAAGCCCCTGTATGAAATTCAATACCCAGCACCAGGAGACCCTAAGCTAGCTAATACTATTAGTGAGTACTTTTACAAAGCGGGTATTAAAACGGTGCAAAGTGCAGATCAAGGGTGGGATCATGGTGTGTGGATCCCGCTGCGCTTAATGTATCCAGCAGCTAATATTCCCATTGTTCAGGTGTCTATTAACACGCGTTTGGGCGCTCAGGCGATGTATAAGTACGGGCAGTTACTTGCACCACTGCGCAGCGATAACGTATTAATTATTGGCTCAGGCGGTATTAGTCACAATCTACGTGAAATATTTAAAAGCCCTGCTACACCTAACCGTGTTCAAATGGTTAATGAGTTTACCCATTGGGTTGAGCAAAAATTAATAGCGCAAAACACCCAAGCGTTACTTAACTATTTAGATGAAGCACCCCATGCTTTATTTAATCACCCTACCCAGGAGCACTTTTTACCTCTTTTTGCAGCGCTTGGTAGTGGTGACGGTAAAGCCGAAAAAATACATGAAGGTATAGAAATGGATATTTTAGCGCTTGATGCATACAAGTTTTATTAATTTGAGCGTTCGTTCAAATCAAGTTAAGCTGTAAGCAAGTACTTTAAAACCAACTTAATTTATTTTATTGCGGAGCAAACATGGCAACTACACTTGCATTTGACGTATACGGTACGCTAATAAACACTCACGGCGTACTGTCCTTACTCGACGACATGATTGGCGATAACGCCCAAGCATTTTCAAATACATGGCGCGAAAAGCAATTAGAGTATTCATTTAGACGTGGATTAATGCAAAATTATATTCCTTTCTCGCTATGTACAAAACACGCACTCGATTACGCCTGCTTAGCGCACAAAACCGAGCTAAGTGAAGAGCAAAAGGGGCAACTGCTAGAGCTTTATAAAACGCTTCCTGCGTTCGATGATGTAAAAGCAGGCCTTGAGCAACTAAAAGCAAAAGATTACCGTTTGTTTGCATTTTCAAACGGCGCTGCCGACGCAGTTCATACTTTATTAGAAACCGCTGGCATTAGTGAGCTTTTTGAAGGGGTAGTAAGTGCTGACGACGTTAAAACCTTTAAACCAAACCCAGGCGTTTATAGCCACTTTTTACGCGAAACTAATTCAACAGGAGCAAACACGTGGCTTGTATCAAGTAACCCGTTTGATGTAACCGGTGCTATATCGCACGGTATGCGCGCGGCGTGGATTCAACGATCTAAAGAATCTATTTTTGATCCGTGGGAAATACAGCCAAATAGAATCGCAACCGATTTACTCGATTTAAAAGCAAAATTAGAAAGCGTTAACTAAGCCGTACTTTTATACCCAATTTACAGTTTTAGGTGTAAACCTAGCTGTAAATGGGGTCCACTTTTTAAATTTGTTAGCCACTTATAATATGCCTGTTGTAACTTACCTCTCCTCACTTTTTTAAAATATCACATTATTAAAAACCTAATTAAATAGTATGCGCTTTAAATATTTGCATAACTCATTTATATACATCGGTAGTTTTAAAAGTAATCCCTTATAACTAATTACTTTCCCTTAAGTACGATAATAACCCTATATTTAGTCCTTAATCATTATTGATAATGCAAATTATTGCCATTAAGATCCTTGAACCCAAATAAGCACCAAGGAGCGAAATATGTCACAATTACAAACTGCACAGCTCAGCCCTATCCAAAACCAATCTTTATTTGAGCAAAATGGCCTACCGCCGCAATTTAATCTCGATCAGTTTATTAATTATCAAATAGCGTCGCTGCAGGGGCTTTCGGCTGTACAACAAGCCATGGCTAAAGCGCAAAAGCCGTTTTCTGGTGTGTCGGTTAATACGCTTGCCGCCACTGTTAATAATGTAGATTTAGCCAAACCTCTTGCTGATTTTCCTGCGGTATTAAACGAGCTTAAAAGTGTGTATTTAGATCACGCTGTATATTTTCATCACCCGCGTTATATGGCGCATTTAAATTGCCCTGTTACATACCCTGCAGTTGTAGCAGAGCACATCATTGGCGCAATTAATACCTCGGTAGATACTTGGGATCAAAGCGCTGGCGCGACCCTTATTGAACAAAAACTAATTGATTGGAGCTGTGAAAAGGCAAAATTACCTAGCACTGCTGATGGCGTTTTTACTAGCGGTGGTACGCAATCGAACTTAATGGCAATGCTAGTTGCACGCGAAGTCGCAGTGAGCCGTTATGCACCAAATCACGAAGTAAAACTGCAAGGTTTGCCGGATGTAGCCTCGCGATTTCGTATTTATTGCTCTGAGGTGGCGCATTTTAGTATTCAAAAGGCAGCGGCATTACTGGGCCTTGGTTATAACGCGGTAGTGCCCGTGGCTACAAACAATAAAATGCAAATGGATATGGACGCACTTAACCACGCAATTGCAGATTCTAAAGCTAAGGGCGATTTACCTATCGCTGTGGTAATTACCGCAGGTACAACCGATTTCGGCTCAATTGACCCGATTGAAGAGATAGCAAAACTTGCTAAAAAAGAGCAGCTTTGGTGCCATGTTGATGGCGCATACGGCGGCGGGTTACTAGTAAGCGAGCATCACCGTAGTGCCTTAAACGGTATAGAACAAGTAGATTCAATTACCATTGATTACCATAAATCATTTATGCAGCCGGTTAGCTGTAGTGCTTTTTTATTAAGTGAAAAACGCCACTTTAGCCATATTACCCTTTACGCCGACTATCTAAACCCATTAGCTGAAGCCGGCAATGGCACGCCAAATTTAGTTGATAAAAGCTTACAAACCACACGCCGTTTTGATGCCTTAAAACTTTGGTTAACACTGCGTACTATGGGCGAGGCGCCTCTTGGCCGAGCGTTTGATAAAGTAATTGGGCTTGCTCGTCAAACCCATATTGTGCTTAACGACCACCCTGATTTTGAAGTTATAAATTACCCAGAGCTTAGCGCGCTGGTATTTCGCTTTGCACCAGAGGGGTTAAGAAATAACCCCTATATACTCGACTCCCTAAACCTACATGTTCGCCAAACATTTTTAAATACCGGTGAAGCCATGATTGCGCGCACCAAAATTAACGGCCGTCACTACCTTAAATTTACGTTACTCAATGCGCAGTGCCAATTGAGCGATGTGCGCGCCGTGCTTGAACAAATTAGCACTATTGCGTGGCAAATGTATAAGGAGCAAAAATAATGAGTAACCAACCTTATGATTTTATAGCCATTGGCCTTGGCCCGTTTAATTTATCGTTAGCGTGTTTAAGTGAACCACTAGAAGGCGTTAAAAGCTTATTTTTAGAGCAACGTAGCCAATTTGATTGGCACCCAGGCATGATGCTAGAAGGTGTTACTTTGCAAACGCCGTTTATGTCTGACTTGGTGACCCTTGCCGATCCTACTAGCCAGTACAGTTTTTTAAATTATGCCAAGCTTAATAATCGCTTATACCCATTTTATATTCGCGAGAGCTTTTTTTTACTGCGTAAAGAATACAACCTATATTGCCAATGGGTGTGCTCGCAGTTGAGTAACGTAAGCTTTGAGCAAAGTGTAACTAAGGTTGAATTTTGCCAGCAAACTCAGTGCTATACCGTTACCTGTAATACCCCAAATGGGGAGCAACACTATGTTACGCGCCACATAGTGCTTGGCACCGGCCCTGCCCCATATATTCCTGATTGTGCAGTGCAAAGTAATTCTAATAACGTAATGCACAGTAGCGACTTTTGCCACCGCCTTGATGAGCTAAAATCCGCTAAACGAGTTACGGTTGTAGGAGCTGGGCAAAGTGCCGCCGAAATTTATCACACCTTATTACAACAAGCCGTGCCGCAAGGTTTGCAACTAGATTGGATAGCTCGCTCGCCGCGTTATTTTCCGCTGGAGTACACCAAACTCACTCTTGAGATGACCTCACCTGAATATGTTGATTACTTTTATAATTTAAAAACTGAGCAACGAGATTGGCTTAACCAAAATCAAAAAAACTTATTTAAAGGCATAAATGGCGATTTAATTAACGGCATTTTTGACACCCTTTACGCGCAAAGCTTAGATGGGCCCATTTCTACCACATTTAAAACGAACAGCAAACTGACTAATACGCGTAAGAGTGCTGGGCGTTTAGTGACTGAGTTTTACCATCAAGAGCTAAATGAAGCCTTTGAAATAAAAACCGATTACTTAATTTGTGCCACGGGCTTTAAATACAAGCGCCCCACTTTTTTAAACCCCATTGCACAGCAGCTCCCAGAAGATGAACAAGGCCGCTATATAGTAAGCCGTGAATACGCAATAGATACCGACCAAAAACGTATATTTGTACAAAATGCAGAGCAGCACACCCATGGTTTTGTAACCCCCGATTTAGGCATGGCGTGTTATCGCAACAGTATAATTTTGCGCGAAATACTTGGTTATGCGCCGTATCAGGTTGAGCAAAAAATTGCATTTCAGTGCTTTGATTTAAGCGATGTAGAAACTCATTCACAGCAAAAGAGTAATGCCGCATGAGTTTACGTTTAGCGCTTATTTTGCTTACGGTTATTTCGGTGGTGTGCGATACCTTATTACTACCGTTTTATCCGCAATTTTTTGCCAGCGAATTTTCTGTAAATAACCCCACGCTTATCGGGGTGTTTGTAGCTAATTGTTGTATTACCGTTATGCTCGCACTGCCGCTGTGGGCAAAGGTTGCCAAAAAATATCACGAACTGGCTCTTTGGCTTGTAACCCAAGTAATTGCCGCATGCTTTGGTTTGCTTTGTTATTTTGCAACTAACGTGTGGGAATTTTGGTTTTATTACCAGTTTATGTTGGTGCTTAAAGCCAGCTACCTGCTTATCTACCCGTTTGCACTGCGTTTAGAGCAGCAAAGTAAGCACCTTTCTATTATTGGCTTGTTTTCGGTACTTATGCACTTTGGGGCTATTGGTGGCGCGTTAGTGGGTGGTTACTTTTTTAGTCTAAACGAACCGCGTTATGCACTGTTATTAAGTGCTGCGGGCGATGTAATACAAGTGTTGCTATGTGCCTATTTAATGGTGAGCTTAAAGCTAGGTATTTATCAGCACGCTATTGAAAGCGAAAAACCGCGTACTCGCACACCGTACTTTATATGGCAATTTTGCTTTATAAGCGTGGTGGTTTATTTTAGCGCGTTTTTAATTAGGCCATTTTTTACGACCCATTGGCAAGGAATGAGCGTGCAAAGCAGTGCGTTTGTAAGTGCGCTTGTGTACGCCATTCCTGCTTTTTCAGCCCTACTAATGCTGTTGTTTAACCACTTTAGGCAGCACTTACCTGTTCCTACGCTTAGCCGAACTAGTACGTTTGCGTGCGCGCTTATTTTTGGCGCTATTGGGCTTTATTTACAGGCGCAAGAGTCGGTGTGGCTAGTTGTCGGCTCTCGCGTTTTATACGGTATAGCGCTGTTTCAAGTCATGGTTTTATTAGAAGTGATGTTATTTGCTAAAAGCGAGCCTGCTCAATACGGCAGTGACTTTGCCAAAGTGCATATTGCGCAAAATATTGGCGTTATTTTAGCGTCGTTATTAGTGGGTATGAGTGTGGAATATTTTAATACCACCGTGCCTTTTTACTTTGCAGCCATTGGCTTTGCAAGCCTTGGCGCTATTTTGCTATGGCGCGTTAAATTTGTTGGCCACACTGCACACACAGCCACTTAATAATTAAACGTTTTAGGAGTTTTTATGAATTTTTCATCTTTTGTAACCACACTACAGCACACAGGTAATGTAACTATGCGGTTACTGCAGCAAAGCGACATGCCTATTATTTGCCAGTGGCTTACTCTTCCTTATGCGCATTTTTGGGGTATGAGTAAACAAGCCCCTGAGCAAATGTGTAGCGCCTACCAAGATATAATAAACAACCCGCATCATCATGCGTATGTTATTGAGCAAAATAATGAGCTACTTGCCCTTGTTGAGCTTTACAGCCCAATGCACGACAAACTACTCGCAGCTGCATATGAGGTAATGCCAAACGATACGGGCATGCATATTTTACTTGCCCCAAATACACAGCCTAAACGCCATTTTAGTTTTGAAATAATGCAGTGCGTATTGCACAGTATTTTTATCCATAACGATAATGCGCGGGTAGTGGTAGAGCCCGATATTGCCAACAGTAAAATTCATACCTTAAATAAGCGTTTAGGCTTTGTGCATACTAAGCAAATAACCCTTGGTGATAAAAACGCATATCTTGGGTTTTGTAATAAAGCCGCGTTTGAAACGCATGTAAATTTACATCACAAAACCCAATCGCATATAAATTCTGACTATGTAAAGTTTGATCACTGGCAGTGGGCAAACAGGCACTTACAAAGTAAAGCCATTAGCGAGTTTGTACACGAGCGCTTATTGGTTGCTGAGCAAACCCCACACGGTTTTAAAGTCAATATTGAAGGGGGTTACTTTATATTTAATGGCCGCGCTATGGCGCTTAACCACATAGATATAAACGAGCCAAGCTTATGTTTTTATAACCTTAACAATGAGCAAGTAGCGCTTGATGTACTGCACTTTTTTAGTGTGCAAGGCCCTGCGCTGGGTTTAACTGGCGAGCGTTTAGCCACCTACCTTGAAGAGCTTAATGCCACACTTGCCAGCGCCTGTTATAAACGCGAAAACAACACGCTTAGCGCAGCCGAACTTGCGAAATTAGGGCTGCAACAAATAGAGGCTGCAATGAGCGAAGGCCACCCTGCATTTGTGGCTAATAATGGCCGAATCGGTTTTAGCAAAAGCGACTTTTTACGCTATGCGCCAGAAGTGGGTAAACCGTTTAAAGTGCTGTGGTTAGCGGCGCACAAAACAGTATGTGATTTTGCTTATAGTGAATACTTTAGTGACTACCCAAGCCATATTAGTGGCGAGCTTGATTTAACTACCCTTGATGCATTTAACAAAGCGCTAAAAGCGCAAAACCTAAACCCCGACGACTACCTATTTATGCCGGCCCATCCGTGGCAGTACCAACATAAATTAAGTGTGGTCTTTGCCAACGAGTTTGCCAATAACCGCTTAGTGTATTTAGGAGAAGGCGACGATTTATATCAAGCGCAACAATCCATTCGCACGTTATATAACTGCTCACACCCGAATAAACCTTATTTAAAAGTGGCGCTGTCTATTTTAAATATGGGCTTTATGCGTGGGCTTTCACGCGCTTATATGGCGGTAACCCCGGCTATAAATGATTGGGTGTTTAATAAAGTAAACCACGACCCAACACTTAGCGCGTGTAACTTTACAGCACTTAGAGAGTACGCCACTTTAGGATATGCGCATCACACCTTTGAGCAAAGCGCATTGGGCTATACGCCGTACCGTAAAATGTTTGCGTGTTTATGGCGCGAAAACCCAAACCATAATTTACAAAATAATGAGCAGCTCACCACCATGGCCGCATTGCTGCACCTAGATAACAGCGGTAAAAGTATGGCAGGTGCATTAATAGATCAAAGTGGTTTAAGTACACACGCTTGGCTACAAAGCTATTTTAATGCCTACCTTATTCCTTTAGTGCATTGTTTTTATGCCCACAAATTAGTGTTTATGCCCCACGGCGAAAACCTCATTTTAAAGCTTAAAAATTCAGTACCTGTGGGCGCTTACATGAAAGACATAGGCGAAGAAGTTGCACTGCTTAATAGCACTGAACCTCTACCTGATGAGGTTTCGCGTATTCATATTAC
This sequence comes from Pseudoalteromonas sp. SR44-2, assembly GCF_014163745.1. Lineage (NCBI taxonomy): Bacteria > Pseudomonadati > Pseudomonadota > Gammaproteobacteria > Alteromonadales > Pseudoalteromonadaceae > Pseudoalteromonas > Pseudoalteromonas sp. SR44-2. The sequence goes on from NZ_JACJDW010000001.1 coordinate 234,311, forward strand.
TATGCCTAAAGAGCTTGAGCTATTGAGCATATTTACCGATGTATTTGACTGCTTTTTTAGATACCTAGTCGCTATTTTAGTAAGAGAAGAGCGTATTACCGAGCACGATTTTTGGCACGGCGTTGCGCAAAGTGTAAACGCGTATCAACAAGCAAACCCGGCCTTAAATGAGCGCTTTAAAGAGTATGACTTTTTTAGTGATGAATTTGCACACTCTTGCTTAAACCGCTTACAGCTTAGCAATAATAAGCAAATGGTTGATTTAACCGACCCAGCAGGCAGCTTACAGTTTGCCGGAAGTTTAGATAACCCGGTATCGGCAAAGCTGTATGGCTAAGCCTCACACCCTTTCGCACTTTTTGTTTTGCCCAAATGAGCCGGTTGCTGCGGCTCATCCAAGCTTAAATTTGATGTATGTATTGGCTTATCATTGCAAGGCGCATTACCCCCATGCGCCTACGCAATTTATTAGCCGGCATTTATATTTGCAGCTTTGTTGGCAAACTATTTATGCCTATTGTTATTGGCATACGTGCAAACGCAATGCGCACCATCCAATGCAGTTACAGCTCAAAATGAGCGGCGCGTATAGCCGAGGGTTTACCCTTAGAGGCGCGCCTTTATTAAGTCAAGCTGAGCAAAATAATGCACTAATTGAATTTGTAAGCAGTGTAGGTAAGTGGATAAATACCGATTATGCGCTGGGTAAAAAAGAGCAAGGCCGGTTGTTAATCGACACCATTAACAGTGCATTTGAGCGTGCTCATAGCTTAAATTTAGCAAGCGCTGATCACACTACACATTGCCATCAACAGCTACACAATTTAATCAGCAATCACTTTAATTTAAACACTCCATTTAAATTAACGGCCGAGCGCTTAACGTGCTGTCGTTATTATTTAGCAGGTTACAAAAAATGCAAAACCTGCCCAAAAAAGGATATTAATACCAATGAACACACGCCTTAAAACGATTGACCTTGCCCGAGGTGCGAGCGTTTTTATTATGATTTTAGTACACACTTTATGGATGTACTCGAGCAAGGAGCTTCAAAGTGAGAGCCTATTTGGTGCTGTTATTCATATACTTGGCAAAGGCACAGCCTCGTTTTTGGTGGCAATGGGGCTATCTATGGCACTTTCGCGTAGGCAAACACCCATGTTATTAATTAAGCGTGGCATACAGCTTTTACTACTTGCGTATCTAATGAATGCGGCAAAGTTTTGGCTACCCATTGAGGTATTTTACACCATGCCCGAGGCATTTATAAATGCGTACGGCTGGCAAAGTCCGCTCAGTGCGGGGCAATTACAATTTATGGTGCTTACAGGTGATATTTTACAACTTGCCGGGGTTAGCTTATTGCTATTTGGGGCGCTTAATATTGCCCGTTGGAAAACCGAATGGATTGCTTTTTTAGCCGTTGCTATTGCACTTATAAGCCAGTTTGTAAGGGGGCAACAGTTTGCGCTTTCGCCGTATATTAGTGATTTGTTTTTTGCTAATAACTACCAAGTTTATTTTCCGGTATTTCCGTGGATAAGCGCTATATTAACCGGCTACGTGCTTGGTCGTTTGTATATAAATAGCCAGCATAATGCAGCATACTTATTTAGTGTGTGTGCAAAGTTAGGTGCTGCATTATTGATTATTGGTACAGCGTGGCTTATTGCTGATTTTAAGGGGCAGTTTGGTAATTTTTTCCATTTAAATGGCGGCGGTATTATTTATTTAGTTGGTATAAATTTATGTGCTTTAGCTTTTATAGAATACACCATCGCTAATAAATTTAATGGCCCTATTACCCGCGCTCTTTTGTATGCGAGCAAACATGTAACTGCTTTGTATGTTATTCAATGGGTGCTAATTTGCTGGCTTATGGGTGTGTTTGGTTATCATACGCAGTCGCTTTTACCAACGTTGTGCCTAATGGCGCTTATGAGTTTACTCACTTTTGCAGTACACAAAATGTATTTGCAAATAAAGCTCACCCTACATGGTTTTAAGCAAAAACCTAAACGTGCAGCGTAAACTGTAAAGGGGCTTTACGGGCGCAGTTACACGCGCCCTAGCCTGCTTTTATTGCTTCAATTACGGTATTCATGCGCTTTGCCATTGGCCTATTTCGGTGATGGCACACATAAATATTTTCGCTAATCGGATTAGCTAAGTGGTGCGTTTTAATAAGCGCAGGTTTATTAAATGCGCTAACAGCATGCGCAGGTAAAACCGTAAAACCTAGCCCTAAACTTACCGGCTCCAGTATTAAACTTATCTGGTTAGAAAACCCCGTGCGTTTAATTTGATCAACATGTTCAAACTCATTGTAGTTTTCGCTCAGTAATAGCTGCGCGTGGTGTTTTGCATCGGGGTGGCCAATAAAGCCAAGCTCACATAAAACCTCCCACGTTGGTTTTTTAATATGTGCAGGGGTAACAAGTAAAAGCGCTTCTTTACCAATTTTATGGCTGGTAACTTCGCTAAGCGTCGGAGCTTGAGTTAAAAAGCCTATGTCGGCACTGTGGTTTGCCACAGCTTGCTCTACACTTGTATTGGGTGCAAAGCGATAATCAATATTAAGCTCGATATGCTTTGCCTGCAGCGCTAATAATTGGCTATAAAATTGTAACCCACAACTACCAGGCGATTGTATTTTTACCAAGCCGCTGTATGGTGAGTCATCTTTTAATTGTTGTTCTAAAAATTGCCATTCCTTTAATAACAAGCTGCCTTGTTGATACAAATTTTGCCCATGTACGGTAAGGGTAAATTGTTTGCCGTGGCGCTCCAATAGCGCACAGTTTACTTGCTGCTCTAGCTTTTTAATGTGCTGGCTTACACCAGATTGGGTCATAAAAAGGCGCTCGGCGGTTTGAGTAAAATGATTTACCTCAACCAAAGTACAAAACGTGTTTAACCATGTTGGATTTATCATTACAAAACGTACTCAAAATGATGATTAATGATAATTTTACTTAATATTGTTCAATTCGTAAACTAACTCCATCAACTAGCCACAAGATAAGTCACAAGTTAAAGAGGAAGCATTATGAGTCATACATATCCACGTAGTTTTTCGCACATTGGTATTTCGGTTCCCGACGTTGAAAAAGCAGTCGAGTTTTACACTAAGGTGATGGGCTGGTACACCATAATGGAACCCACTTTAATTACCGAAGACAAAAGCCCAATTGGCGAAATGTGCACAGAAGTATTTGGCGAAAAGTGGGAAAAATTCAAAATAGCGCACCTATCTACAGGGGATCGTATTGGTGTCGAAATTTTCGAATTTAAAAACCAAGAAAACCCAAAAGACAATTTTGAATACTGGAAAACAGGTATATTTCATTTTTGTGTTCAAGACCCTGATGTAGAAGGTTTAGCTGAGCGTATTGTAGAAGCTGGCGGTAAAAAACGTATGGAAGCCCCTCGTTATTACTACCCGGGTGAAAAGCCGTACCGCATGATCTACATGGAAGACCCGTTTGGTAACATCCTTGAGATTTACAGCCACAGCTACGAGCTTATTTACAGCGCAGGGGCTTACTAAAAGCACTTAGCTTAAAAAAGCATTTAGCTAAAAACAAAGGCCGCAGTATTTATTACTACGGCCTTGTTGTTTCAGTTAAAGAGTTTTTAAATACACTTCACCATCTTCTTATTCTCTATAACTTGTTTTTGCTTAGCTTGTGCAGCATGTTTTGCCCTGAGTTGAAAATATTATCAACCTCCAGAAAAGCACTACCAATCGAACTGTGTCCTAGTGAATTTATGAACGACATAACACATATATCAGGAAATTTTTCTCTTATCCACAAACAGGCTAAATGTCAGTACCGCTGAGATTTAAAAACAAAATATTACGCTTAATGTAAATAATATAAAGTTTTCATTTTTTGATATAGCTCCTCCTTTAAGGAGTATTTCACCGCTATTAAGTGCATCTATTCCTATATAGATCATCAACGGAATTACAAAAAATGCATTGCTGAGCTTAATAAGTAAGTCCTTTGATGAAAGACTTACTAATTGAGAAGCATTATGCTCTTCCTCTTCTCTATTTAATAGTTCGGCTTTTAATAGCTCAAAGCGTTCAGGGTACAAAGCCCTATCAATAGACTTGATAGCTTCTTGCAATTCAGTAATAGAATATTCTGAATAATTTGGTTCCATCTATTAAACCTTCTCCAGTGCCTAGCGGCTGTGTAAGCGTTAGTCTTTGATACTTATTAGAAAAATGATTTTAAAGTGTAGCCACATTGAACTAACTCTTTTGCTACTTGGTTTTTCCATGCACCAGGATCATCAATAGTGACATACAAAACACCACTTATATCATTTGGAGTTTCAAGAGCCCCTTTAACTAAAGGGCAGACATTTTCTCGACCAAGCTTCGCAATAAGGTAACCATGTTCAAACACTACATTTTGTCGTGCTCTATTTTTTGGAGGGTTTGGCTCTGTTATAGCTCTCCCTAAATCACATGGAGTATATAAAACAAGAGCAAAATCAGCATCATTTGAATAATGTTCAATTTTTTCAATAATTGTCATTCCTGCGTTAGCTTGCTCATGCAGGATAATAGCTTCTAAACCAAGTTGCTCGACAAAGCGACTTACTTCTTGTTTTACTTCGTTGTTATGTCCATGAACAATAAACACTTTCCGTTTGTTACGAGGAACTTCTTTAGCTGGAGGCACTGGTGTATTTGTAGTAGTTGGCATTATTCCCTGAGTTGGTTGCCCGAACTCCAATTGATCTAATATTGGTGTGAACTCACCAGATAAATACGTACGTCTTTCGGCGTAACTACTAAATTTTGGCTGAATAAACCCCCAAAATGAATCTAAATTACGGTGCTGTCGTAACCACTGAGGAAGCATTGGTGCTAGATTAGAACTACTCAGCAATTCAGAGCGTAATGCTTCAAATTCACCTGAGTCAGATGCAAGTCCAGTTGCTCTTGCAGTGAGCAAATTCAAAAGGTAGCTAACCTTATCGAAATCCGTTTCTAAAAATTCAATACTCAATTAGATCTCCTATAATTCAATCTAGAACTTAAAAGCACAACAATTTTGCGTATATTCCTGCGGTTGTCACGCTCATTTTCTACTTTACACAGTTTTAACAAATTACCTAAGATATTGCTATCAAAAGCTATTTAATATCTACAAGCAAAGTTAAGGCATATAAATGCGTACTTCGCTCATTTCCTTGATTATGTAAGTAAGCAGCAGGTTGGCTGGCTTAATAGGTATTACAAGTATATGATATTGATAATTATTTGTATTAACGAGTTTTGAAAGGTGTGTATGAAAAAGTCTATGTTAACTCTGGCGTTAGTTACGAGTTTGAGTGGTTGTAGCACAACAACTGTGCCGCCTGATAAAAGCTCATCGCTTTATTACACTGCGCTTTATAATGCACAAGCAAAGCCTGTTAGCTCTGTATTATTAGAGCCCACGCTATTAAATGCCGATGTGGTTTTAGTAGGTGAATGGCATACGCACCCGGGTGTGCATTTATTTCAGGCTGAGTTATTTGAGCAATTAAGCAAAAGTAATAAACGCACTGCCCTGTCGCTTGAACAATTTAGCCGCGCGGATCAGCCTATTTTAAACCAGTATGTTAAAGGTGAAATTGGTGAGCAATACTTAATTGACAACACCCAAGCGTGGCCTAACTACAAAAGTGATTACCGTGCGCTGGTAGAGCTGGCAAAAACGAACAATAGCGATGTAATCGCTGCCAATGCCCCTAAAAATATAGTCACCTGTATTGGCAGGCAAGGCATAAGTTACCTAAATAAACTTGATGAAACACAGCAGAGCTATATTGCAGCCGCTATTGATACGTCCCCCAGTGATTATAAACAACGCTTTATGACCTCAATGCACCACGGCTCGCCGAGTCAAAACGAAAACTATTATGCAGCGCAAGTTACGTGGGATGAAACCATGGCAGAATCTATTGTTAACTATTTAAATAATCATAAAGATGCGCAAGTAATGCATATAGCGGGCGATTTTCATGTAAAAAATGGCGAAGGTATAGCGCGCGTTATTAAGCGTTTAGCGCCAGAGCTAAATGTTGTGTGGATATCGCCGGTAACGAATGTGCAAGCTAATCAAAGTGGGTATCAGTTGCAGGTTAACCCTTTGCCAACCCGTTATGTACAAAAAGAACATCAGCAAGCCGCTTTTAAAGCGTTAGGCAAGCGAGGCGAGCAAACAGCTTGCTTATAAAATAAGACATAGTTGCTGAACCTCTTAACCAGGGCTCAGGTTAACTATGTCGTCATGTATTTAGTTTAGTTATTTCGGGCTTGGTTGGTTAGCTCAACCAGCGCTTTACGTACCTCTAACGGGCTGTTGCACTGGGTTTTAAAGTTAATAAAGTAATTACGCTTTTGGTTTTGTATATAAAAACCAGTGGGTAATAGGCCGCTCATTATTGGGGTGTTATCGGCTACGCCGTAGTGCTGCATTAATATGAGCGACATAGCATCTTGGTGATCTTCATTCATATGGTTAATCATGCTTTGCTGTTGGCTTTCATCCCAGTTTTTTGCCTCGCCCTGCCAATCGATTTGTTCAAGCCAAAATATTTTGCCAAAGCCGCCAATGTAACGCACTCGCACTACGTCTAATTGCCATAACTGAAAGTCGTGCGCATTGCGATAGCTAGCGGCTTCGGGGTATAGGGCAATATAGTTATCAAGTAAAGTGTGTGCTTGCTCACTTGGCACAATAGAGCCATCGCCTACGAGTGTTACGCGGCCGTGCTCGTTTTGATCGCCGTAGTCGGCGGCATCATATACAGTTAGGCTCATACGAGAGTCGTGCTTTAGATTTTTAGTGTGCTGGGCTATATCGCTAATAAAAAAGTAAACACGGCCTTGTTCGTCGCACATATAGGGGGTTACTGAGCCAAACGGGTAGCCGCGTAAATTATTAGAAATAGTCGACATAACACCGGCATTGGTTTTGTAAACCAAGGTGCGTGCATCGTTTAATGCTTGCTCTCTCATAAAAACTCCTGACGTTGAGAAAAAACCATGGGTGCATCGTTATAAGGATGAGGATTTACGTGCAGTTTCATGGCGTACATTTGTTGTAAATTTTGTTCAGTTAATACGGTGTTTATAGGCCCACTTTGCAGCACTTTTTTGTTGTGCAGTAAAATAGCGTCGGTTGCATAAAGGCTGGCCAAATTTAGATCGTGTATTGCAATAATGGCGCTGTTACCCTGCCCTACAAACGCTTTAACGCAGCTGAGCAAAGCATGTTGATGGCGCATATCAAGTGCTGATGTAGGTTCGTCGAGCAGCATTAGTTTTGGCTCGGCCGATTGTGTAAAAGCGTTTAGCTGCGCTAAAGTACGCGCCATATGCACTCGTTGTTGCTCTCCGCCCGAAAGCGCACTTACGCGGCGATTTAAATACTGGTTTAAATCCATAATAGCGGCGTATTTATGTACTTTTTCGCTTTGCATTTTTAATGACTCTAGATATGGGTAGCGGCCCATTGCAATAAGCTCAAATACAGTAAAATCAAACCCTACGTGGTTAGCTTGCATCATAACTGCGCGCTGTGTGGCTAGGCTTTTTTTAGCGTGAGCAGCCAGCGGCTTAGCATTAAAAAGTACACTGCCAGTAAAGGCATGCATACCAGCTAAGGTATGCAGCAAGGTAGATTTACCTGCGCCATTTTCACCAAGTAGTGCTACAAGTTGCCCTTGTTTAGCGCTGCCATTAATAGCGTTTAAAACGCTGTGATTATCAAAGCCAACGCTTAGATTGTTAAACGTGATCATGACCAACCTCGCTTATTTTTCACTATTAAATAAATAAACAATGGCGCACCCAATAATGCAGTAATAATGCCAATGGGTAGCTCTGATGGCATGATCACAATGCGTGCTAGCCAGTCAGAAAGTAGCAATACCACTACGCCAATTAGCATACAAAGCGGCAGCATATTACGTAAATGCGGCCCCACCATTAAGCGGGCAATATGCGGGACTACCAATCCAACAAACCCTATTAAGCCGGTAAGTGCCACAACCGCCCCTACTCCTAGTGCAACAAGTATAATTACATATAGTTTGAGCTTGTTGGTGTCTACCCCTAGGTACTGAGCTTGTGACTCGCCAATAAGGAGTAAGTTCATGGGCTCTTTTAACCGCCACAGGCCAATTAGGCTGATAAACAGTAACGGCGCAGCTTGAATAATCGTGCTCCAGCTTGCTCCGCCTAATGAGCCCATGGTCCAGTAATTTATTAATCGTAATGCACTGTCATCGGCAAAAAAGCTCAGTAGCCCAATAACCGCAAAGGCTAATGCGTTAATAGCAACCCCCACCAATATAAGTGTGGTGATATTAATTTGCCCTTGCTGCTTGGCAATAAAATATACCAGCGAGGTAACACCAAGCGCCCCTAAAAACGACGCATAAGGTAAATACAACTGCGCGTTAAAATTAAACTGCGCGCTAAGTGCTATAAACGCCACAGCAACCATAGCCGCACCTGCACTAATGCCAATAATAGATGGGTCGGCCAATGGGTTGCGGCACAGCGCTTGCGTTGACGCGCCTGTTTGGGCAAGCACCAACCCTACAAGCACTGCAAGGACAAAGCGTGGCAAACGTATTTGCATTACGACATTTATTTGCAGCGCATCAAACTGATTAAATCGCTCGGGCGCAAGCCAAGCAATGGCTAAACGCCAATCCCACCCTGCTGGCCCGTACCCCATGCTAAGTAGCGCCAAAGCAAAAATACACACAGAGGCTAATAGCATCCATTTATGGGTTTGGCTAAGTGTTACAGGGTTAAAACGGCTCAATGTTAGGGTGTTCATAAGCGGGTTTTATACTCGTTAAGCTCATTAATTGCTGTGGCTATACGCGGCGACATGCCAAGCGAAAGTAGGCTATCCATTACAAGTAAGTTACAGGTTTGCGCCGCTTTTAATAAGTGTAGTGTAGGTTGCTCACAAAAAGCCTGCTTACCGCCAAGGCTTTGTACAACGTGGGCTGGGGCTACTAAAAAGTCGGGCTGATTTATAGCCAGTACTTCACTATTTATTGCTTTAAAGCCTGAATGCGTAGCGCCTATATTAGTAATGCCTGCATAGCTAAATAATAAATTAGGGACGGTTTCTTGCCCTGCGGCAACAAGCCCGCGCTCATTAGCTGAGAGTAAAAATAGCGCGCTGTGTGTTTGCGCTTTTGCTTTTTCAGGTAACGATTTTGTAATGTGCGTAATAAGTGTTTGTGCTTTTTGCTTAGCGTTTAAATCGTCACCTAAGCGTTTTATTAGCTCAAGTAGCTCGTTAACTGAGGTCGGCTTTTTATAATGAATTAGCTTAACTCCTGTTGCCTCAATTTGCTTAAGTGCTTGGCTTCGCCCTGCGCCTTCAAGCGCTAACAAGCTGGTTGGACGCATTGAAAGTACGCCTTCTGCAGCTAAATCGCGATAATAGCCCACTTGCGGTAATTGCGTGGCTTGGTGCGGGTACATGCTCGATTGATCAACAGCTACAAGGGTATTTTGTTTGCCTAGCGCATAAATTATTTCAGTAAGGGTGCCGCCAGCGCTAATAACGCGCTCTTGTGCAAGTGCAGATTGGGCCATTAAAGCAAACAATATAAATAGGTATTTCATTACACACTCCGGTTTTATTTTTTGGCTATTATAACCAGTTAAATCTAAATGAAAATGATTATCATAATTAATTGATCTTGTTTTGACTTAGTTGTAACATCTTCGCCATAAATAATAACTATTATCATTTGGAGTTAAAATGAATCCCTCTGCGTTTAGAGTTACTGCTATAGCAACCTTACTACTCGGCTCGGGCACTGCCATTGCCGAAAACATAATTGACGATCATATTGTTGTAAGTGGCTCGCGCTTTGAGCAAAAACTTAAAGATGTAACAGGCTCAGTCACTGTTATTACCGAGCAAGACATAGAGCGTCAGCTAGCTGTAGATTTACAAACCATGTTTAAGTACGACCCAAGCATTGCAACGACAGGCAGTGGCGCAGGCGCGCAAACACTTACAGTACGTGGTGTTGGTGGTAACCGGGTTGTATTTATAAAAGATGGCCGACGCACCAACGATGGTTATGCAGGTGGAGGGGGCTATTTAGTTGGCCGTAATTATTTTGACGTAGCAGGTGTAAAACAAGTAGAAGTAGCCAAAGGTGCTGCATCGTCATTATATGGCTCTGATGCACTTGGTGGCATTGTGGTTATAACCACTAAAGATCCTAGTGATTATTTAAAAAATAACAGCAGCTTTGTAAAAATGGCGCTTGGGTATCAAGGTCAAAGTAATCAAGTTGCCGCCGATATTACTGCGGCAAAAGACTTAGGCGACTTTGCAGTAAGCGCCGTGTATAGCCACCGTGATAGCGAAGAAGTACAAAACTATGACGAAAACCTACCCGGTTATGATGCTAAGTCGGATGCTTTATTAGTTAAATTTGAGCAACAGCTTGATGAAAAACGCACACTTAAATACACCCTTGATTACTTTAATCAAACAACTGAGCAAGTAATAACCCCCGCTGTTCAAGAAACCGAAGAAGATGACACGAGTTGGTCACTGGCGCTCGATTACCATTCAGAAGTAGCAACCGCCGCGTTTGATAAATGGTATGGGCAAGTGTCTTACAGTAGTTACGAGCAACAAAGCGATCAAATTAGTGGCGCAAGCACCTACACCGATTATAACGACTATCGTTTTGAGCAAAATATTTTAGGTTTAAAAGCGGTATTTAATAAAGGGTTTAACGCAGAAAGTGCCGATCATGAAGTGGTATACGGGATTGATATAGACTTATACGACACCACCCGCCCACGTTTTAAAACACGTATTTTAGCCGATGGCACCGTTGATTTTACCGATCAAAAACAAAAAGCATTCCCAGGGGCTGATACCTCTTTAATTGGCGCTTATGTACAAGACAGTATTTCGTTTAATAACAGCGCGTGGTCGGTTATTGCAGGTATGCGATATGATTACTACACCCTAGAGGCTAAAAATGATGAGCTATACGCCGATGCGCAGCTTGGTGATATTACCGAATCTGCTTTTTCGCCTAAGCTAGGTGCTATATACCAAGTGGATGATAACTTGTCGTTGTACGGGCAATACGTACGAGGCTTTAAAATACCACCACACGACCAAGCCTATCAAAGCCACGGCGTTGAACCGTTTTATCAAATATTACCAAACGCCGGTTTAGACCCTGAAAGCAGTGATTCGTTTGAGCTTGGGCTAAGATACGCCAGCAGCGATATTAGCGTAAATTTAAGTGCTTTTTATGCAGCCTACGATGACTTTATAGAAACCGCCGTAGTGGGTGTTGAGCCAACGTTTATTCCTAGCGTAAACAAAACGCTGTACCAATATCAAAATATTAGCGAAACACAAATAAGCGGTATTGAAGCAGGAATTGCTATGTATGTCGCTGAAAATATACTACTAGAGGCAAACGTGGCTTACGTTGATGGTGAAAACAAAGAAACCGATCAGCCACTTACCAGCATTAGCCCGTTAAACGGCTCAATATTGTTAAGTACAGAACTCGGTAATATTAACTGGACCGCTGCATGGCGTTTAGCTAAATCGCAATCGGATGTGGTGCTTGATGCAAACGGCGATAAAACAACACAAGGGCATGGCTATGGCATTGTTGATTTATACGCAAATTACGAGTGGCAAGCGTGGCAGCTAAATGTAGGTGTACTTAACTTGCTTGATAAAGAATATGTACCTTTTGAGTTGATTGCAGGTCAATCACAAGGTGCTGATTTTAGCCAATACACCCAACCTGGGCGTAACTTTTCAGCCAAAATAAGCTATGAGTTTTAATTAGCTCCTAGAAAATTAAATAGCAACAAACGCTGCATGAAGCTGCAGCGTTTGTTGAGTTTATTTTTTGATATTTATAAATGACACCCATATTAATTTTTTAGTAAAGCGAGTTGCCTAGATTCTAATTGGAAGTGCATTAATAGAGGTGGTACAAAGTAGCTAGACGTTGGCATATTTACCAAATTTCGTGATTGATGATTTAGGGCTTAAAAAATTAACTGTAAAGGGGGTTAACAGTCGCTACAGCGAAGACATAGTAATGATTTACAAACCATCAAAAGCTGATGGCTGGCTTAATAAACTCATGCACTCTTTGTAGAGAATTTATCAATTTAAGTTCAATGCAAAGTATTACTTAGCTAAGCAGTGGTTAGCTAATATCAGCAGCAACAATGCACTGATTACGGCCATGTTCTTTTGCGTGGGAAAGTGCTTTGTCAGCACATTTGTAAACTTGGTCTATGTATTTACTGTACTCAGGACTAAAAACATCAAACTAAGTGTATAAAAAAGGCCAGATGCGAACGCTACTGGCCTTTCATTAAAACCGTCATGTGCTTAGAGTTGACGGATGTTATTTAAACTTATTTACTAACGTTTTTGCGACGTCTATTAAACCATACTAATGGAGTAAGTAATAAAGCTATAAAGCCAAAACTACCACCACCGCTAGATTTTGATTCTGTTACAGGCACAGTTGCTACCGCTTCATTTTTTACCATTACAGTACTTTGTTGAGTCACAGTTGTTACACCATCACTTACGGCAACTTCAAAAACAAGCTCTTCATCTGCAGTAATAGCTGCAGGTGTGAAGCTCAAAGTTGCTGTATCAGTACCTGTGAGCGTAGCAGCACTACCGCTAACCTGAGTCCAAGCATAAGTTAGTGTTTGACCATTGCGATCTGACGCTGTTGCTGTAATTGTTCCTGTAGCCGATTCAGTAATTTCCGCAGATACACTTTCGATTAAAACAAGTGGAGCTGCGTTATCACATGCTAGTGAATCACCCGCGACAAGCTCAGAAAATACAGGAGATAAAACGTTAGACATAGTTAGGTTATCAATCCACCAACCTAAATCATCAACTGCGCCATCTGATGAGATTCTAAAGCGTACTTTTACTAAGTTGCCGTTTAGAGCATCACCAAAATTGATAGTTTCATAATTACCATACGCGCCACTATCTTGTACGTTATTACCTGTGTATGTTTCACGTTCTTGAAGCTCTTGAGAATCGTTTTCGATTAGAACAGCGTCATAGCCAACATCAAATGTGCCGCCAATTTCAGTGGCATCAACCCAGTCACCGCCATTAACACTAACTTCTACAACACCACCATCCCAGTTTTGCTCAATACTATAGAAATGCCAAAACGAGATTTCAAAGTCGCCTGAGTAACCAACTTCGAATGGCTTACTCTCTATTGCTACATCTGATTGAAAGCCATTATTTACAAGGCGCATTGCCTGTGTGCCTAGCTCAAACCCACCTTGTTCAAAGAAGGCAATATTACCACTATTATCCATAACCTGAGTGCCAACAGCTAAGTCACCGCCAAACATTACGTTTTCTTTTAAATCTAATAGTGATGAACTTGCTACTTCCATATCATCTGAAACTACAGCTCCAACAGGCATTTCTGACTTAAAGCCCATATTTACTTCAAACGTAAGTGTTTGATCAAGTGCTTCAACGATATCATCGTCCGTTTCAATTTCAGGGAATGTGACTTCAATTTCTAGTGTTTCAGCTGTACCCGCTTCGTTCAAAGTAACTTTAATATCGTTACTAGTTATTGCTTCGTACGGTTGAACTTCACCAAAAGTAAGTAAACCATCATTTTCAAATGTTACATCATGATCGCTTATAACTGTCAGTTGCGCTGTTGTACCACTAAGTACTTCACTACCACGGTTAGTAATTGTTACGCTAACCGTACTCGTTTCGCCTTTATCTAAAATATTGTCGTTAGTACAAAAACCAAGCTCTGTACCATTGTACATGTTGTTTAAGTCAGCACTTGCAAATGCATAGCTAGAAAGCTGTGTTTTATCTGATTCAACCACACCAGTAAGGTCATTACTGAAACGATCTGGCGATACTGCGCCAAGACCCATACCACGTTTAGCAAATGCACCTACCATTAACTTGTAATCAGCAGGGTCTACTGCATAGGCAGCAGCTAAAATAGCATCACGGGCTTCAGTGTAGGTTGGTGCTATAGGTGTTAATTTGTAACCTGCAACTAAGTAATCTGCCATTCGAGTTTGTGCTTCATTAAAGCCATGCTCGTTGATAAGCGCTACGTAGTTTTCCCATAATACAGTTGCCCAAATTTCGCCGGCAGCATGAGGAGAAGCCACGCTTGTTGGTGATATACCAATATCAGCACCAGCATTTTCAGTAATATGGCGGAACGACAATGCATTTACATCTGTATCAGTTGAATAAGGAAGACGACGAATACCGAAGTAGAAGTCTTCTACAAATGTGCCGCTACCATATGCTTTTTGGAACTTATCGTTACCTGTAATATTTATATCGCTTTCTTTAGCGATAAACATTAATGAGTGGAAATCGCCCCAGCCTTCGCCCATTGCGCGGCCTTGGAAGTTAATAAGGCCTGATGAATTACCGACTAAGCGGTTACTAATGTAGTGACCCCATTCATGAGCAATAATACCATTATCAAACGTACCATCTTTTAATGTTGCTTTGGTAAACATGTCTACAGTAACAACTTCACCAGCATCAATTAGGTCATACATTGCATGACCATCAGCGTAATTTAAACCCATATTTGGAATGGTTACGGTATCGTCTTCACCGCCCATTGGTGCCGGTTCTGCCGTATCTGGGTCATTATTAACAACGATAGTTGCTATTGCACCTGCATCTTGTGCATTTTTTACTTTAATCGTAAAAGCACATGAACCACGGTCTACAATTGCAATTTTCCCTGCTAGTTCAGCAGCATTTATAGCAGGCTCACAACCATCATTAATACTTGTTGAATCTACTGTATTTCCATCATCTAAACGAACAACTTCTGCAGCCACATCACTGAATTGGTATTTACCAAAGCCAGATTCTTTTGTTGAAGCTAAAAGGCCTAAAGAGTCATGTGAAGTTACTGTAATACCAAAATCTACACCAACAACGGCATCTTTACTGTTGTACAAGTACATTTGCATACGTGGACTAGCACCATCAGCTGGCGTAGACATATTTGCGTTATTACGACCTGAGTTATCTTGAGCCTGTGCTTCAATCGGGTCACCTTCTACGCCGCCACGACCAAAGTTAGATACCTGCGCTACATTTGACGTTTCATCAAAGCCATGGTCATAGAAAAAATCATGTAAAAAGTTATTCATGTAAAACAAGTTAACAATAGCCGCTTTACGGTTTGCGTAGCTATTTGCGACTTCATCTACTCGATAAGGGTAGTCAAATGTGAAATCTGCTGTTGTTTCAGCAGTAAAGTCACCTTCACTAAAGTCTTGAGGTGCAACCACATCTGCGTAAGCAAATACGTTATTACCTGATGTTGTTGTTGCGTCATCAGCTAACCATGGGTCCATTGTGCTTAGTTTGCTGTAGTAAGATAGAGATACCATTGGCGCGTCTAAAATCTCAGTCTCGTCTACTTGTCCTGGGCCATCTGCAGGAATTACATCACCGTGCGGGCTTTCCATTGGGTAGCCATCTTGGTTAGCGTAAACACGGTAATTGAAGTCAGCTGCATGAGATTTCAAATCTTTCGCAAAATATACTTTGCTGTTATTTGAATCTACTACGTAGCTAAAGTAGTCACTTTCTAAAGAGCCTGCTTCTGCTACTTCTACTTCAATGTAGTAAGCTGATTTAAGCTCGCCTGCAACTTCAAAAAACACTTCTTTTGCACGTGGTGTACCTAAAACAATCTTAGAATCATCTAATGATTTAGCCTCATATTTTGCATATCCACCTTCGTTACCAATTTTACGAAGTGAGACATCAATATTTGCTAATTCACTAAATGCTTTTTTTATACTTTGCTCAGAGCTTACAAAACCAGTTAACGCAGCAAGTTTATTTTTAGATGACGATGTATCAGCAAAATATCCCGAGCTTGCTACTAGGTTGTACTCTTTATCCATTAACAAGTTGTATTCGCGGTTAAAAACTTCAACACCGTTTACTTGTTGTTTGTATTTTGCACTAATAGAACCGCGTTTTTGCTCTGATAAATCAACCATAACAGCAGAAGATGCTGTTGCTTTACGATTACTAATACCTGTTAAAGTTTCAATATAAAAGTCAGCAGCATATTGATTACGGTTATCAGCTGCGATTAAAGCCATGTCAGGCTTACGCTGACCTATTGCTTGCCATAAAAATGTTGCTTTACCCATTTGTGCATCGTAAATAGATTTTTGACCCGATACAGTGGCGCGTTCGGCTAAGGTTTTCTGCTGAACGGCAGCTAAAGAAGCGCCCTGAGTAACTGAATTTGTTGCACTTACATCATAAAATCGAGTTTGTTCAGCGGCCGTTAGTTCACCTGCTGCTAATGTTGATGCTACAACCATGGCAATAGTTGTTAATTTGAATTGAGACATGTATCCACCTGTTTGTATTTATTATGTTTAAACACTTAATGTTTTTAAATTGATTGTTTTATGTAAACATCTAGTTAAGTTGTTAATATACAGACTTGAATAAGGCTGAATAGCTTTAAATTTAAAGAAAAGTAAACAAAGGTAAACGAATGCAAAAAATAATTTTTACAAGTGCAGTGCCAATAATTGCAGTTTTATTACTATCTGCATGTAATAACAGTGAAAAAACAGAGGTTAACAACTCTCAGGCACAACCTAAAACAGCAGAAATCATTATAAAAGAATCATCTAAGAACCAGAAAAGTGACACTATTTTCCCTAAAAAAGAAAGTAGTCAAGGTGTTATTAAAAATGCATCTAAAAGCATAAATTCATCGGGTGATAAACTTATCTTTAACTCTGAGCAGTTATTTAAAGGCGACGTTATTTATAATCAGAACTTAAAACAAAAAGGGGTAGTAACAGGTACTCTTACAATTACATTAAATACCGATTCTGTGCCTGATGAGTTAAAAAATAATTATGAGTTAGTCAAGTCAACAGCTCACAATTACACATTACTTGTTGAAAAGGATGTTGATATTGCACAATTGTCTAGTGCTCTAAACAGCTATAAATCAGTGACCAATGTAGAAATTGCAATTAACTATTCACCTATCGAAACACACTTTTAATCAGCAACAATGCACTGATTACGGCCATGTTCTTTTGCATGGTAAAGTGCTTTGTCAGCACACTTGTAAACTTGGTCTATGTCGTTACTGTGCTCAGGCCAAGTTGCAATCCCAATTGAAATTGTTATAAAGCCGATAGTTTCCATATTTGTAGACTCAACAGTTTTACGTAGTCGCTCTGCTATTTTGAGCGCACTTTGGCTGTTTTCATTAGGCAAGACAAGTACAAATTCTTCACCACCTATACGTGCTACGATATCGTCTTTTCGAGATAATTTTTTGATAATATCAGTAAGCGATTTAAGAGCTTCATCTCCTTTATCATGGCCAAAGGTATCGTTAACTCGCTTAAAGAAATCGATGTCTATCTCTAAAATAGCAAATGGAGTTTGCTTAAACATCAATTGGTTTAATAAACCGTTTAAACTCCTACGGTTATGAGTATCAGTTAGGGGATCTGTTTGCGCATCATGACGAAGCTGACCTATCTGCATTTGCAAAGTATTAACTCCATTGAGCATTGCAATTTTTAGTCTTTGGCTTTCAAAGTACCAAGATTTAACACTTTTTAGCTCTTCAATACTTGTTGGATCGTCAAGTGTATTTGCTTTGTCTGCTAGTTGTTTTAAAGGCCTGGAAATAAAGTGAGCAAAAAAACCGATTAAAAGAAACGTAATAACAGCCATCGGTAATGTACGTTTTATTACTTCAGTTATGAGTAAATCAAGTGACGAAAGCGTTGCTCTTACAGGGCGCTGAGCGACAATTACCCATTTTGCTTTAGGCACGGAGGAAAAGCCTGCTAGCATTTCTATCTCTTGGCTATTTTTAACAATAGAAGTACCGCTTTGGCCTGTAATCATATTATTAGTGATTGAATTATTTGTGACGACTGTCCCTATTAGTGCCTGATCTGGGTGATAGAGAATTCGCCTACTGGCATCGACCACATAAATATATGTTCCACCCTCATAATAATGCTGCTCTAACAAGCTATTTAAAATATTACGCTCCTTTAGATAAAGGGAGCCACCAATATAACCAAGGTAATCTCCACTTTGATCAAACAAAGGATGAGAAATAAAAACAATAAAGTTCCCAGCAGCTGACATATAAGGCGCGCTGATTAATGGTCTTTTTTCTTGTAGCGCTTGTACAGCGCCAGGTGAGTGGATTGATTCACCAATAAGTTGCGGAAATTTAGGAGAGGTTGCGACAACAACACTATGCTTATTAATTACAACCGAGTTAAAGCTATTCGTTTGTAAGTGTAAGCGGGTCGCTTCTTGGTTTAATAAATCTTCATCATCAACTCTTTGCTCTATTTTTTTAGCTGAATAGGCCAGTTGTTGCATTGCGGATTCTAAAAAATTATCTGTTGCTGATGCCAGTTTATTGGCATAAGCATAGTTACTTTTTAGCGTGTAAGCCGTTAACTGCTCCTTTTGTACTTGGTAGGTAGAATAAAAGCTACTTACTAAAGTACTAATAGAAGCCGTAATAGCTAAAAGCAAAATCAGAAATCGAAGATTTAAAGCCGTTAATAATTTTTTTCGCAAACGTATGCCATCCTAAGTACAGGTATTCAGTACCCGAACCTATAATTGTATATAAAGCCCGCAATTATACCCTCTTGAAAATTTATTATCTAATATTAACAAAGCCACAAAAAATATAACTAAATATAACTTTTCGCTAATAGCAAAATTATAAATTTTCTTTAACTTTTACAATACGTTATTGGTTCCTCTGCAAAAAATCCTTCTTTTGCAGTTACCTCAAAAAGTAGTTAAGCTGCTTACACTTATCTACTTTTTAGCTTTGGAGTGTGTTTTGCTAAATAAGTGTATTGTATCGTCTATCGTTTTTTTATCTGGGTGCTTAATGCCATTACAATCCTCGCTTGCTAAACCCGTGCTTTCTCTTGAACAACAACTTGGGCAAAAGCTAATACTCGACTTTCGTTACTTCTGCCAGCAAGGAGTAAGTAATAAATGCCGAACTCCAATGACCGAGTTACCTAATGAACTCGCTACCGCTATTGCAAAATACGATATTGGTGGGGTAATTTTATTTTCTGAAAACACTCAATCGATAGAGCAAACAATTACGCTTAATAGCCAATTGCAGTCGGCAGCAAGTAAGTCTAGTAGTAAGCTGCCGCTATTTATATCAATAGATCAAGAAGGCGGACGTGTAGCGCGTTTGCCACGCGATGTTGCCACCTCATTTACCGGTAATATGTCGATTGGCGCAACCTACAAAAAACACGGTATAAGCTTTGCGACAAAAACAGCAACAGTTATAGCTAAAGAACTAAACTCGCTGGGTATAAATGTAAACTACGCGCCCACGGTTGATGTAAACATGAACCCCGACAACCCAGTTATTAACGTACGCTCGTTTGGTGAAAACCCAGCATTAGTGAGTAAATTGGGCGCCGCACAGGTTGCAGGATTTGAAAGCAATGGCGTGATTACCTCGTTAAAGCACTTTCCGGGTCACGGCGATACAAACGTAGATAGCCATACAGGTTTGCCTAAAGTAAACCATGCAAAAGAAGTTATTTACGAGCAAGACCTAGCACCGTTTAAACACATTATCGCCAAGCAAAACCCAGGTATGATAATGACGGCGCATATTCAATACCCAGCGCTTGATAGCACAACGTTTATAAGTGTTAATGGCAAAACGATGATAAAACCGGCAACAATGTCGCGCGCAATCATTACTGACATTTTACGTGGCGAGCTTAATTACCAAGGAGTTGTAGTAACTGATGCGCTTGATATGGCTGGTATTAGTAACTTCTTCACGCCAACTCAAGCGGTAATAAATACATTTGCCGCTGGAGCTGACATTGCCCTAATGCCTATTGAAATTAGAACACCAGATGATTTAAATAAACTCGATGATCTTATTAAAGATCTTGTTGCAGCGGTTAAATCAAATCAACTTGATGAGCAAGAAATAGCACAATCGGCACAGCGTATAATTACACTTAAAAATAAATTTAGATTAAGCACTAATTTTGACCCTATTACCGCGCTCATAAATGCAAAGCAAACAATTGGCAGTGCAGCACATCGCGAAATAGAAGCGCAGCTTGCTGTAGAGGCAATAACGCAGGTTAAAAATAATAACAGTACTTTGCCGCTTAATTTAAAAGCAGGAAGTAATATTCATATTATTATGCCCGACACGCGTAAATGTATGGCAATGCAGCAAGCAATTGAAGCTATCAGCCAGCAAAAACTTAACTATAGCTGTAGTAGTTTACAAGGGTTTAATCCAGCACATGCAAAAGCACAAATACAGGCTGCTGATGTAGTTATCGCCGGTAATGCAACGCCTAATCAAAGTGCGGTCGAAATTGGCGGTATGGATGATTTAATAGATGATTCAAATTTTGCACTTAATAATGCAGAGCAGCCAAAAGCACTTGAGTCATTATTAAAAGTGGCAAAGCAGAGTAATAAAAGCACTGTATTTATAAGCCTAAGAGCACCTTATGACATTGCTAAATTTGGCGATTATGCAAATGCCGTACTTGCATCGTATGCATATAATATTGATGTAGATAAAAACGATATTGTGTCTGGTCCTGCTTTTACCGCACTTGCAAAAGTGTTACTAGGAGAAGCAACGGCTAACGGTGTATTACCTGTCACAATAAAACCGCAAAAGGCGCACTAATATGAAGCTCAATTGTGATTTAGGCGAAAGCTTTGGCGCATGGAAAATGGGGCTAGACGATGACGTTATGCCACATATTGATATGGCAAATATTGCGTGTGGGTTTCATGCAGGTGATGCCGACGTAATGGCAAACACTCTTGTACTTGCCAAGCAACATAACGTACAAATTGGTGCTCACCCAAGCTACCCAGACAAGCAGGGCTTTGGTAGGCGCTCAATGGTACTTAGCGAAAAAGAGCTTACAAATTGCCTGCATTATCAAATAGCCGCTATTGAGGGGATGGCAAAAGTACAAGGTTTAACACTTTGCTATGTAAAACCCCATGGCGCACTTTATAACGACATGATTGCAAATGATAAAATATTACAAACCGTTATAAATGCAATTGCCAGCTACCCAATAGATTTAAAGCTAATGATTTTAGCGACTAAAAATGCCAATAAGCACATTCAAATAGCTAAAGATTCAGGAGTTGATCTAATACTTGAGGCATTCGCCGATAGGCAGTACACCGACGACGGGCATTTAGTGTCACGAACACTTGAGGGTAGCGTTCACAATAAAGCTGCATTACTAAAACAAGTAACTCAGCTTTTATCCGATGGCAGCGTGACAACACGAACTGGAAAAAAACTAACGCTCAACGCCCATAGCTTATGCGTACATGGCGACAACGCTGATGGCATAGCGCTTATAAAAGACATAAAAGCCCTGTGTAACTCAGCTAACTAAACACTTTTACACAACCACAAATAGAAGCTGTAAACCCCCTTTACAGCTTTAACTCATAGATTTAAATAAGAGCTTCATCGCATCCTACTGTTAATTTAATAATCCCTAACATATAACTACTTAGCAAATTAAAAAAAGTAACAACAGGGATAAAAATGAAAAAGCTTTTAACACTTAGCCTCATCTTAGGCTGTAGCAATTTAGCCTACGCTGAAACAAATACACTACAACTGCAAGACGTGTTTAATTTAGAATATGCTAATCAAATAGATATAACCGAAGACGGTAAAACTGTTTATTTTGTGCGTAACCGCATGGATATAAAAACAGATCGCAAAGTTGGTAATATTTGGTCTGTTGATTACAAAACCAAACAAATGCAGCCGCTAACCTCTGGCGTGCATATGGATTATTCGCCAGTACTCTCTCCTGATGGTCAACGCCTTGCGTTTATATCAACCCGCGATGGCAGCAGCCAAATATATATTAAATGGCTTAAAACAGGTGCTATGGCAAAAATTAGTAACTTAACGAGTAGTCCACGTTCGATTACATGGAGCCCTGATTCTAACCAATTAATATTTAGCATGTTTGTCCCAAGCGCTAATTCAGCGCCAGTGAGCTTACCAGGTAAACCAAAAGGCGCAACCTGGGCAAAGCCCGCCAAATTTATTGATGATGTGTATTACCGTTCAGATGGTGGCGGTTACACACAAAAAGGTTTTAGCCAATTATTTTCCATAGATGCTAACGGAGGTAATGCTAAACAACTCACTCATGATGAGTTTGATAACGCGGGCGATGTAAGTTTTAGTAAAGACGGTAAATCACTTTATTTTTCTGCGAACAGGCACACAAACAACCAGCTAAAACCCACAAATAGTGAAATTTATAAACTCGATTTGGCCTCGCAAAATATAACTGAAATTACTGATCGAAATGGTCCTGATGAGCAGCCTAAAGTATCGCCCGATGGTCGTTACTTAGCGTACACAGGTTATGACGATAAACGCACCAACTACGAAAATGCTCAACTTTACATTCGTGATTTAAAAACAGGTAACACAACTAGCTTAACGCCAAATTTTGATAGAAGCGTAGGTCAAATAAAATGGAGTGCCAATTCAAAAGGTGTGTACTTTAGTTACGCCGATAAAGGTCAAACCGCCCTCGCCTACCAACCACGCAGTGGCAAGCGTAAAATAATAACAACTCAAATTGGCAGCGTTGCCTTTGGACGCCCTTATTCTGGTGGCGACTTTGATGTAAGCGAAGATGGCGAGGTAGCCTTTACCCTTGCCGATACCCAGCGCCCTGCTGATATAGCAACAATTAAACGCGGTAAAGTGCAGCGTTTAACTACCCTTAATGCAGATGCATTGGGCGACAAAGCTTTGGCTAAAGTGGAAGAAATTTGGATTAAATCAAGTCACGATGAGCTACCAATCCAAGGTTGGGTTGCTTACCCACCAGAATTTGATAGCAGCAAAAAATATCCGCTAATACTAGAAATACACGGCGGTCCTGTCGCTAATTATGGCCCGCACTTTAGCGCTGAAATTCAACTGTTTGCAGCCAAAGGTAATGTCGTTTTATACATGAACCCACGTGGTAGTGATTCCTATGGTAAAGAGTTTGCACAAACTATTCATCATAATTACCCAAGTAACGATTTTGATGACTTAATGACAGGTGTTGATGCGCTAATAGCGAAAGGCTTTATTGACGAGTCTAAATTGTTTGTAACCGGTGGCTCTGGTGGCGGTGTATTAACTGCATGGATTGTGGGTCATACAGATCGCTTTGCTGCAGCTGTAGTTGCTAAGCCTGTTATCAATTGGATCAGTTTTGTACTAACAGCAGATTTTTACCCGTTTTTTGCTGATTACTGGTTTCCGGGTAAACCGTGGGATCACATCGAGCATTACATGAAGCGCTCGCCTATTAGTTATGTTGGAAACGTTAAAACTCCTACTATGTTGCTCACTGGGGAATCTGACTACCGTACACCAATTTCAGAAACTGAACAGTTTTATCAGGCATTAAAACTACAAGGCGTTGATACTGCAATGGTGCGCATTCCTAATGCATCGCATGGTATTACAGCTCGCCCATCAAACTTAATGACCAAAGTTGCTTATATTCAATGGTGGTTTGATAAACACACTAAATAACCTAAAATTAGTATAATATTTATAGCTCAAATAAAAGCCACTTTAAATAAGTGGCTTTTGTATTTATCGCCGTAGTATTCAAACTGTAAACCCCCTTTACACTTCTGTGACAGTTAAATATCGGACTTAGCTAAAACTTCAGTTAGTAAAATTTCGGTTTATAGCATTTTTTGCAACTTGAGTTGGTAAAAAATCGGTTTGAGTCACTGTTTATAGCCTATCAGTTAGTAAAATTTTGTTTTATCGTACGGAGAAGTTAGTAAAAAATCGGTTTATAAATTCGCTAAGTTTGTCTATTAAAGCAAAAATCAGTCACTTACCTGCCTTTTAAAGTTGTTGTAAACGCTTTTTACAGCAAAATCATCCCAAATATGCCGCTTTATGAAAGGTTAGTTAAACTCTGATCTGTAAATTCACTCAGGTAGTTAAATAGTGATCCAACATGATTTGGCAAGGGCGTGTTGAACTTTGGTTGGTTAATTTGCAGCAGTATGTTTGGTTTTTAGGCAAGGCGAAGCTTATGTAGTGTGGTTATTCCCCATGAATAGGCGATAACGTAGCATAAATACCAAACATGCGCTGCCCTCTGGGTTCTTTCTAGGGACGATAAACTCTTTGTTGCCTACATGGATGTAGGTAAGGGGCGTGAGCAGGACGCGGAAGCTTTGCTCGGTTTTTTACTTTGCCCACTAGGTTACAAACCTCGCGCCGCGATTTAATCGCCCCTAGTTTGAACAAATTTCAATCCACAAAGATCAACACGCCCTAGTTAAAGTCTGATCTGTAATTGTGCTTAAATGTTCTAACTTTATTTAAAACAATAAAAAAGGGCCTATTGGCCCTTGAGTAACACTATCTAGTTAGGAATTAAAACTGGTTCATGGTGTTGTCTTCACCACCGGCTTTTAGCGCGTTATCACCAGAGAAGTATTCTTTGTGCGTATCGCCCATATTAGACCCTGCTAGGTCTTGGTGTTTAACAGAAGCTTGCTCGCGGCGAATTTCTTGGCGTTGTACATCACGTACATAAGCCAGCATACCCATATCGCCAAAGTAACCTTCTGATAAAATATCAGTGCTTAGCGCAGCTGTATGGTACGTAGGCAGAGTAATTAAGTGATGGAAAATACCTGCTTCACGTGCGCCATCGCGCTGGAAGTTTTGCACTAGTAAATCGGCTGCTTGTGCAAGTTCTGTTGCATCCATTTCTGGTGCCATAAGGCCTTTATTATCGCCAAGGCTTGGGTAAGCACTAAGGTCACGGCCTGCTTCTTCCCACTCTTGGTACACTTGCTCACGAAACTTAAGCGTCCAGTTAAACGAAGGCGAGTTGTTGTATACCAGTTTTGCATTTGGCACGTGTTCTTTTACACGATTTACCAGTTCTGCAATTTGTTTAACATGTGGTTTTTCTGTTTCAATCCACAGTAAATCAGCGCCCGACTGCAAGCTAGTAATACAATCTAATACTACGCGGTCTTTTTCAGTGCCTTCGCGGAACTGGTATAAACCGTTATCTAGGCGAGTTGGTTTACATAACTGGCCATTAATTTTCATTGCCGTATCGCCTTCATTTAAATCATCAACACCGTAAATTGGCGTAGTTTCTAAAAATGCATTGTATTGGCTTGCTAAGTCGCCTGGTGTTTGCGACACAGGTACTTTTTGAGTAAGGCTGGCGCCTAATGAATCTGTACGTGCCACAATAATGCCGTTATCAATACCTAGCTCTAAAAAGGCGTAACGTACTGCGTTAATTTTTGCTAAAAAGTCTTCGTGTGGAACGGTCACTTTACCCGCTTGGTGACCACATTGTTTGGCGTCAGATACTTGGTTTTCTATTTGAATGGCACACGCACCGGCTTCAATCATTTTTTTAGCCAGTAAGTAAGTTGCTTCTTCGTTACCAAAACCGGCATCAATATCAGCAATAATTGGCACCACATGGGTTTCAAAGTTGTCTATTTTATCAATAACAGCTTGAACATCGCCGCCGTTCGCTTTTGCTTCATCTAGGTCGTTAAACAAGTGATCTAGTTCACGTGCATCAGCTTGCTTTAAAAACGTGTAAATTTCTTCAATTAGCGCAGGTACCGATGTTTTTTCATGCATGCTTTGATCTGGCAGCGGACCAAATGCAGAGCGAAGCGCTGCAACCATCCAGCCACTTAAGTATACATAGCTGCGTTTAGTTGTTTTTTGATGGCGCTTAATAGCCATCATCATTTGTTGGGCAGTAAAGCCATGCCAACAGCCTAAAGATTGCGTGTACTGGCTTGTGTCGGCGTCATATGCAGCCATATCTTCACGCATTACGTCTGCTGTGTATTGCGCAATTTCAATCCCTGTGCGAAAACGGTTTTGTAAACGCATGCGACTTGCGTATTCAGGGTTAATAGCTTTCCATGCGCTGCCTTGTGTTTGGCAAAGAGTAGAAAGTGTGTCTGTTTCGCGTTGATATGTTGTCATAATAAAATCCTTCGAACGAGTGTGTAATACCAACCTGCATAAATCTTTGATCAATTTAACGAATTAAATTGCACTATAACGTCGTTAAAAATTTTTTATTTAGAATAACTAGATACAAAAATTTTTGCCTAGCTCTAGCGTAATTTTCTTAACGTTAAATAGACCCCATACATAAGCAGATTGGTATAAATTATTTTAATGTTGTGAGAGTGGCTAGGAGTGTGTTCCGTAGCGCTTAATTCAACATTAGGCTCCTTTTCTAGATTTAGTAAATTTATAGTTGTTATTGTGGCTATACATTTTGTGAATGGCTAAAAAGCACTCAACATTGCCTTTTTGAGTTATTGTTTCCTTACGCACAAGCACACAACAACATCGCGACCGTTTAAAGGAAGGCAACTATGTCCCACACTCTCACACATTCAGGACTCAGTGTAGACACACAACTCGCTGATTTCGTTAAAAATCAATTACTACCAGGCACTCACTTAAGTGAGTCACAATTTTGGCAAAGTTTTGCACATATCGTTCAAACACTTACCCCTACTAATAAGGCACTGCTTGAAAAGCGAGAGCTGCTTCAACAGCAAATAGATGACTATCATCTAGCTAATAAAACCTGGGATAGCGCTAAATACCAAGCCTTTTTGCAAGATATTGGCTATTTAGTTAAAGAGCCTGCCAACTTTGAAATTGAAACCCAAAATGTAGAGCCCGAAGTGGCCCTTACAGCAGGCCCTCAGTTGGTTGTGCCTGTAAGTAATGCACGCTTTGCACTTAATGCCGCTAACGCTCGCTGGGGCTCGTTATACGACGCCTTATATGGTACTGATGTGTTAAGCGAAGATGACGGGGCTGAAAAAGGTAATACCTACAACCCTGTTCGTGGTTTTAAGGTAATGGCCTACGCTCGCCAGTTTTTAGATAAAGCATTGCCGCTGACCAATGGCTCGCATATAGAAAGCACTAATTATTCAGTAGTAGATGGCGCACTTTTAATTACGTTGCGTGATAGCTCTCAAACCACATTAGCTAACCCATCTCAGCTTATTGGCTATCAAGGTGAAGCACAAAACCCAACCGTAGTGTTATTAAAAAACAATGATTTACACATAGAGCTACATATCGATCACCACCACATGATTGGCCAAGCTGATAAAGCTGGCTTAAAAGATGTAGTGCTTGAGGCCGCTCTTACCACTATTATGGATTGTGAAGATTCAGTGGCTGCAGTAGATGCAGAAGATAAAGTACAAGTTTATAAAAATTGGCTTGGGTTGATGCAAGGTAACTTAGTTGAATCGTTTAAAAAAGGCGATAAAACAGTAGAGCGCACTCTGCAAAGTGATAAAACATACACCGCACTTGATGGTGGCACAGTTACTTTAAAAGGCCGCAGCATGATGTTTGTTAGAAACGTTGGCCATTTAATGACGAACCCTGCTATTACCGATGTGTACAAGCAACCGGTATATGAAGGCATTATGGATGCAATGTTTACAGCCACAGCTGCTCTGCACGACCTAAATAAAAAAACAGGTATCAAAAATTCAAGCGCGCAAAGTATTAATATAGTAAAACCAAAGATGCATGGCCCTGAAGAGGTGGCGTTTACTAACACTTTATTTAGCTTAGTAGAGGAAGCGTTAAGCTTACCTAAAAACACGCTTAAAATGGGGATTATGGATGAAGAACGCCGTACATCTGTAAACCTAAAAGCCTGTATTTATGCAGCTAAGGAGCGTGTTGTATTCATAAATACTGGATTTTTAGATAGAACAGGCGATGAAATCCATACCTCTATGCAAGCGGGTATTGTGCTTCCAAAAGCAAAAATTAAGCAGCAACCATGGATACAAGCTTATGAGGATCGCAACGTCGATATTGGCCTTGCTTGTGGCTTAAGTCATAAAGCACAAATAGGTAAAGGCATGTGGCCAATGCCAGATAAAATGGCATTAATGATGGAGCAAAAACAAGCTCATCCTAAATCAGGCGCTAATACAGCATGGGTGCCCTCCCCTACAGCCGCTACCCTGCATGCAATGCATTATCACGATATAAACGTATTTACTGAGCAGCAAAGTATAGCTAAACGTACTATTGCGAGCCTTAATGACTTGCTTACTCCGCCGCTAATGACAGACCCTAAAACGCTTTCAAAAGAAGATATTCAAAGCGAACTTGAAAACAACGCACAAGGTATTTTAGGTTACGTTGTACGCTGGATTGATCAAGGCGTAGGCTGCTCAAAAGTACCCGACATTAACCATATCGGGCTAATGGAAGACAGAGCAACACTGCGTATTTCAAGCCAGCATATGGCTAATTGGTTACTAAATGGCGTGTGCTCACAGGCGCAAATAAAATCAACAATGGCTAAAATGGCCAAAGTAGTTGATGGTCAAAACGAGCACGACACTGCGTATACACCCATGGCAACAAGCGAAGAAACCCTTAAAAACAGCATTGCGTTTCAAGCCGCTACTGCACTGGTTTTAGAGGGCGTAACGCAACCTAGTGGTTACACTGAACCACTACTACATAGCTACCGTATAAAATATAAAGCACAAAAAACGAATACGCTTTAACCGCTTAATCAAAGTTAAAATTAAGTACTAAACCAGCTTTTAAGCTGGTTTTTTATCGCCTAAAATTAGAATAACAGCACTTTTAAGGCATTTTAAAAATATATATTCAAATAAGCATAATACACATGAATATCTAACATTTATTCAAACGTAAAAAAGCGTGTTTTGCATACACAAAACACGCTTTTTAAAGCTTTTAACCGTTTACATTTAATTTTTTACAATGGCATTGTGATAAATATTTTGTACATCGTCACAATCTTCAAGCATATTTATAAACTTATCAAAGTTAGCAATAACTTCTTCGTCTTCAATTTCAATATTAACTTGAGGAATAAACGTAATTTCATCTACTTCAAAGTTAATGCCTTCAAATGCGTCTTCAAGGGCAGTTTTAGCTTTAAAGTATTCTGTTGGCGGTGCAAATACTGATATTTTACCGTCCTCGGCTTCAACATCGCTTACATCAACATCAGCCATCATTAGTGCTTCTAATACGACTTCATCGTCATCGCCTGCAAAGCCAAGTACCGCATAATGATCAAACATATGCGCTACACAGCCAGGAGTACCAATTTTTGAGTCTGTTTTAGTAAATGGCAAACGTACATCTTTGATAGTACGGTTTGGATTGTCTGTTAAACAGTCAACAATAACCATGCAGTTACCAGGGCCATAGCCTTCATAACGGGCAACAGAGTAATCTTCTCCTGCGCCACCGGCTGCTTTTTCAATTGCTTTTTCGATAACGTGTGCGGGTACTTGGTCTTTTTTAGCTTTTTCGATTAGACGGCGAAGTGTTTGGTTTACTTCGGGATCGGGATCACCACTTTTTGCTGCAACGTAAATCTCTTTGCCGTACTTTGAGTTTACTTTTGTTTTTGCATTGGCTGTTTTGATCATAGAACTTTGACGAACTACAAATGCTCTGCCCATTTTGTGCCCCTAATGAATACGTTACGTTTTGCGGTATTTTACCAATTCAAAACGTATTGGGCTAGCTCCGCAATGGGCAAAACTTGATTAATAAAAACTTTTATAACTACAAACTTATGTCAGAATAAATCAAATGGCACGCTATTTAACATAACTCTATTTTTTCAGAATAACTCTCAACTAATGTCACTAAGTCAGCAAAGTCATGTAAAACGTAATCGGCCTGATCGGCGTAGGCTGGCGTCAACTCTGGAGCGTATAAACATGCGCGCATATTTGCATTATGCGCAGCTTGAATATCGTAAAGGTAATCGCCTACATAAAGTAAATTTCTAGCATTAATGTTCCAAAGTGTAGCAATAGCATTCAAAGCACTAGGATCTGGTTTTGCAGGAGCATCGCTTCGCGTTAAAACTGTACTAATAGGAAGTGGGTTATTTTGTAATTTAATTGCAGCCGCTTTATCAAAATTGCGAGTAACAATTGCCATCGGTATATTTTTAGACTTTAAAGCATTAATAGCTTCACTCACCCCAGGTAATATACTGGCATGTTGTGCGTCTATTAATTCGTGTTGGTGAACTATATTCATTGCCTCTTCACGCATATACGGTGAGGGCAACTTAGCAATGTAATCAAGTAAGTCTTGCTCACAAGGGCAACCTATTTGGGCCTTTATTAATGCAAAGTCTAATTCTGATGAAACCAATGTTCCATCCAAATCAAAAATCACTCCAAAAATAGCCTCAATCTGAGTCGTCATATCATTCCCTGAATTTAGTTATTACTAAATAAAATTTAAACATAAAATTCTCTACTGCTTATGCCCTAGCTAGTTACAGCTAAAGGGATAAATGAAACTAACTATATTTAAATTATTTATTTGCACTGCTATCAATCTATTGATAATACAGTAAATATAATTGGTAATTGTAGCATGCGCAAAAAATGGTAAATATACAAATTGAACTACCAATTTTTACGTAAATTTACATATACCAGATCTAAAATGAACGCAGTTTAAACGTTTGAAGAAAACGCGCACATTAACTGCAGTGCGCGTTGGTTGGGGAAGTTTTAACTACTAATTTGGCTCAAAGCGGGCTTCGAGCCAAGTATCATCTTGTGCAAAGTTTAAGGTTTTAATCTTACCTTTGCCCTCAACGTTTACCATATTTACCTGAGATGGCCATAAATCACGAAGCGCGCCATTGCTCATTTTGATTCCTTCAATGTTTTCAGGAATTGGTGCTTCTTGGTAAACCCAAAAAAACTTACCATCTACTTGCGCCCCTACAAAGCTAAGTGGTAAAGGCTCACCACTTAACGTTTGTAGAGCAACGTGCGATTCAACATATTTAGCAAAACGCTGTTGGTCGGCTTTATTACTAATAATATCGATCTTGCCTTCAAATAATGTTCCTACGGCGTGTTCGGTATCATGTAAATAAAAGCGATGCATTAATTCAACATTATGCGTTCGTTTATTAAAAAGCACGGTTGTAACTGACGACTTTAGTTGATGCGCCATACTTGGCGCAGCAACTAAAAGGCAAACAATAATAAGCAAAAAGCGCATTATTGCGGCTCCCCACCGTCATCTTTTTCGTCTTTCTTCTCATCAGTTTTAAGCTCAGTTTTAATATCTTGCATGATATCGCGACTTACTTTAGCTTTACTCTTTTCCTTTTTAAACACTTCAATACGTGAAGGAATAATACGACGAGGGTAGTTATTGTTTTCAACATCTACGTCAGCTGTTTCCCAGCCTGGATCTACAGTAACTGATACAAGTGGTTTGTTTTTATCGGTAACAATTAGCTTTTGAACATTTTTATAATTACGACGCCAAATTTCAGCAGGGATATAACGCTCTTCGGTTGTGCCATCTTCATATGTTAGCTCAAGCAATATAGGCATTACCAAACCACCAAGGTTTGAAAATTCCATAACGTAGTAGTTTTTATCTTCATCTAAAGCACGTTCAAGCGTTTTACGCTCCCAAGGCTCTAAGCCTTTTAAAAACTTATTGTACGAGTTACGTTCTTTATTGGTTACAGTAAAGCGGTCGTTTTCGTCATAAAAGTCGGTAACATCAGGGTTTTGCTCAACCCATGTTTTTTTACCTTCGGCGCGGTTACGCTCAACAAATAATGACGTAGGCTTATCTGCTTCAATATCACGTAAACGGCTGTAATCAATATCAGGGTTTTTAGTGTCTAAACGTAGTTGATATACTTTATCTAAAGAGATATCAACATGGTCTGTGGTGTAAAACCAGCCACGCCAAAACCAATCTAAATCAACACCAGAGGCTTCTTCCATTGTACGAAAAAAATCAGCTGGAGTAGGGCGCTTGTATTTCCAGCGCTGAGCATACTCTTTAAATGCAAAGTCGAATAAATCACGACCTAAAATCACTTCACGTAAAATATTAAGGGCTGCGGCAGGTTTAGTATAAGCATTAGGGCCTAAACGTAATACGCTGTCTGACTGAGTCATAATTGGTACTTGGACTTCTGACTTCATGTAGCTCACTATATCGCGAGGCTCAACACCCCAAGGAATAGTAGGATCCCATTCACGACCAGCAACACCATCTAAAAAGCTGTTTAAGCCTTCATCCATCCACGTCCATTGGCGCTCATCTGAGTTCACAATCATCGGAAAGTAAATATGACCCACTTCATGAATAACTACGCCAAGTAAAAAGCGCTTTTCAGCCTGAGAATAAGTACGAGTACCATCATCTTGTAACTTAGTACGCGGACCGTTAAAGGTAATCATTGGGTATTCCATACCACCAACTGGGCCGTTAACCGACTGTGCAGTTGGGTACGGGTAATCAAAAGAATACTTAGAGTACACTTCCATTGTGTGTACTACCGCTTCAGTTGAGTACTTTTTCCATAAGTCACCACCTTCTTTAGGGAAGAACGACATTGCCATAACTAAAGGCTGAACGTCACCACCTTGTTGATAACCTTTTGCATCCCACATAAACTTACGAGACGACGCCCAAGCAAAGTCACGAACATTCTGTGCTTTAAAGTGCCACGTTTTAGTTTTGTCGGTGCCTTCTTTTTCGTTTTCTAGCGCTTCTTCTGCGTTAACAATAAACACAGGACGCTTAGATGTTTCAGCTTGCTTTAAACGTTTGCGCTGAGTACTTGTAAGTACTTTACTCGCGTTATCAAGCTTACCTGTTGCCGATACAATGTGATCTGCCGGAACAGTAATCTCAACATCGTAATCACCAAACTCAAGCGTAAACTCACCAGAGCCTAAAAATGGCTTGTTTGTCCATGCTTCGTAATCGGTATAAGCCGCTAAGCGAGGGAACCACTGAGCAATTAAGAATATGTCGTTGCCATCTTCTTCAAAGTGCTCGTAACCAGAACGTGCACCTACAGCATCTTCTTCAACAATGTTGAAGGCAAAGTTCATGCTAAATTCTACTTCTTTACCTGGTTTTAATGGCTCGTTTAAATCAATGCGCATTAAAGTATCAACTACAGTTACGCGTAGCTCTTTACCATCGTCATCCTTTACGCCACTGATTGTATAACCCAGTTCGTTGTCGCTCATAAATTGCTGACGGCGTAAGTCACCTAAACTTAATTTAGCAGGCTTTTGAGCTGGTAGGCTTTCTAAAGTGCTTTTAAACGTTTTAGTTGTTTCGGCAATAGAATCACTTTTAAAAATATTTTGATCTAACTGTAACCATAAATATTTAAGTGTATGCGGAGAGTTATTTTTATATTCAATGCTTTGGCTACCGGTAATACGGTGCTTTTTTTCATCTAGCTTTACATCAATATCGTAGTTTACACGTTGCTGCCAGTATTTTTCACCTGGTTCGCCAGCGGCACTACGATAAACATTGGGTGTAGGAAGCGCTTCGTCTAATTGACGAAATTTATCAACAAAAGTACCTTTTGTTTGCTCAACTGAAGACGCCATAGCCGCACTAGATATTGCCAAAGGCAATACAAAAGCACTTAGCGTAAGACCTATTTTTTTCATTGTTAGTCCTAATATAATTTTGTGAGCATACTTTGACAAATATACCAGTTAGCTTCAATAAATTAGCGACCAAGTACCGTATTTTTAGGGTGATGTTCACTTAGTTTATTAGATTGAAAAGTACAATTATTTTGTAACAAAATACGAATAAATAAAAACTGTAAAGGGGGTTTACAAAAGTGGGTTTTAATAATGGTTTTGAGCAAATAGATACAAAGCTATAGAGCTTGAAAAAAGAACATTAACTTTAGTTACTTTGCTAAAAAAGTATTGCTTTAGCATTATCAGGTAAACCAATAATACTACGTATAAATATTTCTAATTTGCAACAAGAAAAATGGGCTAAAAGCCCACTCTACTGAACAAAAACACAGTGAAAACAGCTGAATTATTGGCTCAAATATTGCCGAACTTCCTTAATATGCGCTATTTTTACGATAAATGATAAATAGTGTAATTTTAGGTTGATCTTTAGTGTAGTTTATATTTAAAATCGCCAACCTTTTTATTTGAGGCAAATAAATTCGTCACATTTATCCTCAAATTAATATCGATTACTAGCAAGAAATGCGGTGGGCTTATGGATTTTTACATCCTAAAAAAACAACAAGAACTAATTGCGGTGCCAGCAAGTGAGAATAACTGTAAGCAGTATCTCGATTCGGGTTATTTTTATATCGATAAAGTAGCTGCGTGCAACGAAACTAATGCATTAAAGGCGCTACACGCAAAACAAACTAAAACGTTAAAAATTCCATTATTAATGGCACTTTTAGCATTACCGGTTGTTTTTTCAGCTTGGTACAGTTTAACCTAAGGTAATGCACGGCTTAGGCTTGCATCTTTAACTGCCTTGGGTATATTGGCGCTCTTACGGTTTAATTAAGAGCGCGACATGAAAGTCCTCCACACCTCAGATTGGCACCTTGGCCAACAATTTTACGAACACGATCGCCGTGTTGAACATCAAGCTTTTTTTACATGGTTATTAGCCACTCTTGTTGAACAACAAATAGACTTACTTTTAGTTGCTGGCGACATTTATCATACAGCGACTCCAAGCGCTAGCGCCGAAAATCAGCTTTATCAATTTATTAAAGACGCCAAAAAGGCATGCCCACAATTACACATAGTAATTATTGCGGGTAATCACGACTCTGCAAATCGTATTTTGGCAGCTCAGCCATTACTAGCGCAATTTGATACACACGTAGTAGGGCGCTTTGATGTCGCGACACCCGATGAAACTGTTATTACCATAGATACCAATGGTAAACGCGCTGTAATCGTCGCTATGCCATTTTTACGTGCAAGCGATGTAAGTTTACTTAGCCAAACCGAAAGCGGTCCTAGTTACGCTCAAGGCGTTGCGAAAGCTTATGAACTTGCACTAGAGCAAGCTACTAATATAAACGAGCAAAACTCACCACTAATAGTTATGGGGCATTTACACGCAAAAGGCGGGGATATCTCAAGTGATTCTGAGCGTAACTTAGTAATAGGTGGTGAGGAGTCTATTTCAGCCAATGTATTTGGTAAACAAGCCAACTATGTTGCCCTTGGGCACTTACACAAAGCGCAACAAGTCGTTAAAAGCGATGTTATTCGCTACAGTGGCACACCCATACCTATGTCGTTTTCAGAACGTAACTACACGCACCAAGTAAATGTTATTGAGTTTATTACTGATGAAAAACAACATATTAGCACTACTGTAAACCCCCTTTACATTCCGCGCTCTGCCGATGTAATTGTTTTACCAAAAGGGGAATGCGTGCCATTAAATGAACTATGTGAGCAAATTAAAGCACTCGACACATCACAAAATACAGTAGCGCCTTATTTACGTGTAAAGCTTAAATCAAGCGATACCGACACCACCTTCAGAGAACAAATAGAACAAGCGCTTGAAGGTAAGCATATTAAATTTTGTGGTATTGAACGCGTACGCGAGCAATCAGCGCAAAATGACGACAACACCGTATTTGAAGATTTAAGCGAGGTTGAAATGCTCAACCCGCTTAACTTATTAGAACAAGCGTTCGCAAACGATAAAGATATGACAGGGCAAAGCGTACCCGATGAGCTAAAAGCACTTTTAAGTGACGTGATAAACGAGCTTACGGAGCAAGAGCAACTATGAAAATAACCGCAGTTCGTATTCATAATTTAGCTTCAATAGTTGATGCTGAAATAGACTTTACTCAAGCCCCATTAAAAGATGCAGGCTTATTTGCAATAACAGGCGATACCGGCGCTGGTAAAAGTACCTTTTTAGATGCGATTTGTTTAGCCCTTTATACAAAAACAGCGAGGCTACGCGGCGATAAAGGTAACTTAATTGAGTTTAATGGCGACAGCATTAAGCTTAATGATGCGCGAAACCTACTACGCAGAGGTACATGGGAAGGCCACGCCGAGGTTGACTTTTTAGGGCAAGATAAACAGCTTTATCGTGCACGTTATACAGTTTCACGCACTCATAAAAAAGTAACAGGCAAACTTAAAGTAGCAGAGCACACATTAGTAACCCTGCCAGACGAAACCCTTATAGCTGACAAAAGCCACACAATAAAAGAAGTCGAGAGTAAAATAGGGCTTAACTTTGAGCAGTTCTCACGCGCCGTACTTTTAGCACAACATGAGTTTGCTGCATTTTTAAAAGCCACTGGCGATGAGCGAGCGCAGCTTTTAGAGTGTTTAACAGGCACCGATAAATTTAGCCGTATTGGCGTGCGTATTTTTGAGCGCCATAAAGAGCAAGTAGCAAAGCTTGAAGCGCTTAAAGCTGGCCTTGAAAGCTATACTTTGCTAACGAGCGATGAACTTGAGCTACAACAAACCAAGTTAACCGATTTAAAAGCGCAAACCGAACACACTAAAAAAGAGTTATCCAAAACCGAAAAAGCACTTAACTGGTATCAGCAAGCTACAGTGCTTGAGCAAAATTTACTGCAAGCACAGCAAACCCAGCAACAAGCAAGCTCAGCGCTTGAAAGTATCGTTGAGCAAAGCGAGCAGGCAAAACAAGCTAAACAAGCGCTTGAAATAAAAGATAACCGCAGCCGTTTTGCTCAATTAACCGATCAAAATACGGCGTTGGATCAGCAAATAACATCACTTAAAAGTGTTGATCATTTAGCGGTAATTAACGAGCGTAATACCGCGCTAGCTAAGCATACTGAGCTACTTAATAACGCCAATGAGCAAAAACAAAATGCAGCGCCTATTATAGCTAAAGCGAGAGAGCTCGATAGTAACATTGCCTTGCAAACTCAAGCTGTAAAAGGTACTGAGTCGCAAATAACCAAAGAGCAATCTCAGTTTGATGAGCTTAATTTGCAGCTTAAACAAAGTAATAACGAGCTGGAAATTGTTAAAGCCGACTCAACTAAAAGCCAGCAATGGCTTAATGAGCATGCACAGCTGCATGTTTTAGCAAAAGACTGGAGCTACTATCAGCAAAGCTTTAATACCTACTTAAATGCACAGCAGCAATTAAACGCAAACGCTGCGCAAAGCCAAACTCTTAATACCGAGCTTGCGGGTCAGAGTGAGCTTTTAAATACACAAAATAATAAAGTGCAGCAGTGCGAGGCGGCACTTAGTAGTGAGCAATCAACTTTACAGGCATTAAATACTCAGCTTAATGAATTTAATGCAGAGCACTGCGACGCGCAGTTAAAAAGTATTGATTACTTAAAAGAGCAGCGAGAGCGCTATAAGCAATTTAACGCAGAACTAAAACAAAGCACTCAACGCCAGCAAGTACTCAATCAGCAGTTAAATGAAAGTCAGCAAGCTCATGTTTTACTTATCCAAAATTTAATAACCAGCGAGCAAGCGCTTAAAGGTAGCGAGTACGCACTTAACCAAGCGCGCTTAAGAGCCAGCGAAAACGTAGAGCATTTGCGGACTGAGCTACGCCCTAATGAGCCTTGTTTAGTGTGCGGCGCAACTGAGCACCCGTATGCGGTAAATCAAAATCAGCAATTAAATAACTTAATTACTGATTTTGAAAATGCTTTTAATGCCGCTAAAAAGCAATTTGACCATGTACAAAGCGAGCTGCATAAGCACCAAACTCAACATGCTGTATTAACTGCTGAACACGGACAACTTGAGCAAATAATACAAACAGCAAAAGCTAAACAGCTCGACATTAAAAATACCATGCAAGGCGCACGCACAGAGCTTAACGACTTAACGCCTGATCAGCTTGAAGTAACTTATAAGCAATTAACGCAGCAAAAAGCGCAATACTTTGAGCAACAAAAACGCCAACGTACACTGCAAACCAAAGTAAACGAGCTACAAGCAGCACTTAAAGCAGAGCAGCAAGTACAGCAGCAACTGAGTAATAAACACCTTGAGCTTACACATCAGCAAAACCAGTTAACGAGTAAGCATAGCGAGCTAAGTGCGCAAATTAACGAGCTGGGTACAACGCTCAATAATCAATTTGAAAACAGTGATTTTTGGCAGCAACTACAAGCCAATACGCTTGAACTTAGCGAGCTGAACGAGCAGGTTACGCAGTATCAGCAAACTCAAACGCAACTTGAGCAAAGCCAAAAGCGCCAAGACACAGCTAATGAGCAAATAAAGCAGCTCACACCGCTTGTTAGTAAAAGCGAGCAATCGCTAAAAGTACTTAATGAAGAGTTTGTAAAAGCAAAAGAGCTATTAGACGCTGTACAAAGTGAGCGCTTAGCTTTATTTAATAACGAGCAAATAAGCGCAGACGACTACCAAGCAAAACTCACAAGTGAGCAAGAGCAAAAACAATCGCAGGTTCAAGCGAGTCAAAAAGCCTATGACGACGCGATAAAACAACGAGATGAGCACGCTATAACGCTTAAAAATGTAGAGCAACGCTTACTTGAAAACAGCCAAGAACTAGCAACCCTTGAAGCACGTTATAACCAGTGGTTTGCTGACTTTAAAGCGCAATACAGCGATGTAACGCACGAACAGGTCAAAATTTTACTAACGCTAAGTAGCGAGACTATTAAGGCGCATTTAAATCAACACGAGCAGTTAACTCAAGCGTTAACAGATGCAAATGCCGCATTAAAACAGCAGCAACTTACGCTTGAAAAACACAACAGTAGCGATAAGCCAACACAAAGTGCAGAGGCTTTAAGTACGCAATTAAGCAGCTTAAATGAGCAACAAACGCAGCTGCAAAATTCATTACTAGCAACTAATACCGCTATTGAGCAACACAATCAAAACGCAAAGGCGCTTGAAGGCAAACAAGCTGAGTTAACTACGCTTAAAACACAGGTAGAGCAGTGGCATTTGCTTAATAAAGTATTGGGCGATGCAACGGGTAAAACCATGCGTAACTTAGCACAAACACAAACGTTAAAAATATTACTGCACTATGCCAACAGTCATTTAAAAACACTCAACAAACGCTACGAATTAACCGCCATAGCGCAAACGCTCGACATTGCAATTATCGACCGCGACATGGCCGACGAGCAACGCTCTGTTAATACGCTCTCGGGTGGTGAATCATTTTTAGTATCGCTAGCGCTTGCACTTGGTTTAGCATCGCTTTCGTCTAACAAAGTACAAATCAATTCTTTGTTTATTGACGAAGGGTTTGGTACGTTAGACAGCGAAACCCTAAGCATTGCAATGGACGCTTTGGATTCTTTGCAAGCACAAGGCAGAAAAGTAGGCGTTATATCGCACGTAACACAAATGAGCGAGCGTGTAGCCACTCAAGTGCATGTAGCCAAAAAGCCAGGTGGATATTCCACAGTTGAAGTTTTATAAGCAACATTACTGAAAACAAGGAGATACAATGCCAACGTTTACAGGCGAGCAAGCAACACAATACGATAGCCGCATAACCCGTTTAGTGCCTGGTTATGAATTATTACATCAGCTAACTAATGCGCAACTACAAGCAACGCTAAGCGATAATGCACATATTTTGGTAGTAGGGGCAGGCACAGGCAAAGAAGTACTTGCACTGGCTGCACTAAACCCTACATGGCAATTTACTGCGCAAGATACATCAGCCGATATGCTTGCTATCGCACAGCAGCAATTTGATGAACAAGGCATAACAAGCCGCGTAGATGTACATAATGGCCCAGTTGATAAGTTATCGGTTAAAGCCGATGCCGTTTTATGTTTATTAGTAATGCATTTTTTAGAAGATAACGGCGATAAAAAAGAGTTATTAAAAGCGATTAAAGGAAGCCTTAAAAAAGACGCCAACCTTTATATTGCAGATTTAATGCGCCCCGAAACTTCATTTGAGCGCCAAGCCCAGCTTACAACGTGCGCGCAATTGGGTTTAACCGAAACCGGTAAAACACAAACAGGGCATGACTTAGAAAATGAGTTTTACCCGCTTGATAGAATGCGCTTTAGCGAATTGCTAAATGAGTGCAAATTTGGCATTCCGAAGCTGTATTTTAAAGCCCTAGGTTTTAGCGGATATGTAGTTTAAGTTTTACAAGCTGAACAAGCACCCGCTATTCAGCACCAATAAAAACACCGAGTGAACAAACTCGGTGTTTTTATACGTAGGTCGGTTAAGCGAAGCGCCACTCGACGGGGAAGTTAAATGGTAGCTCACATAGTGTAATGTAAACTTAAAATTGTATATCAGGTTTATAGCCTTGAGGTTGAAGTAAGTCTTCATTCTGCAGCAATATATCAATCCCCATCTCGGTTATTGAATAAGTATAAAAATCGCATTCACTATGTTGATCTGTCTCAATAGCTTTACTTAAATATCCCATTCTTTCTAACTTGATCAACGATATTTGCAAAATAGAGTCATCTGTAGAACTAAAGTTATTAGAAATTCTATAAAATGGGAGACCATCAGGGTCAGACGTATAACTTTGTAGACAAGCTGCTAAAAATTTATAATCTTGTGCCTTAAGGTTATAAACTGATGGATTCGCAATATTTCTTTTTATCCCAGAGCTATTTTGATTATTGATCACTCCTAGCCTTTCTGCTTCAGCTTTAATTAATGTACAAGCACGGTTAGTCGCTGAAACCAAATCATAATCAGAACGTCCAGAATCATAATCAGCAGGAGTTACTCCTAATAAATCGGTTGGTAGATGCATTTCAATATCGCGAGGCTTCAGGATAAATGATCTAGATTTACCTATAGCTCCAACGAATAATCCCATTTCAAAAATTACATTATCTCTTACGACATGTTCTTGTCTATTTCGGATCGTAGCGATATCTTCTGGAGCAAATATAAATAGTGCAAAATCTACAAATGACGACTTTTCAACAAGATCATCGATCACTGTTGATGAGAGTTTAAAAGTACCATTTTTCCATAGCGTTACTTCAAATTCATGGTCTAAATTAACATTTACAGCTTCAGCTACGGGTAAGCTTTCAACTGAAGAAGCTATAAATAGTCTTGGTTTTCTCAACTTATTGTCTCCTTACTTAATTGAGTTTTCTTTTAGCAATAAGAATAAAGTTATATGTTTTTAGTATCTGCTTATTACATTAATACTAAAATGTTTAGCTTGCTACCATACTAGCAAAAATCCTAACCAATCTCTCCAAGTGCTTTCATCGCGGCTTGTGCTTTATCCGTTTGTACAAAAATATGGTCGTGATAAAACGCAGCTACCACATTAGCGCTAATGCCATGCTCAGTTAGCTTTGCAGATACCGCAGCTGTTAGCCCAACGGCCTCTAAGCTTGAATGTACGTTAAGGGTAATTAAATTATATTTGCCCTCGTAAGTAATACCTGCTTTATCGGCAGTTTCAGCTTTTAAAATAAGGGTTAGCCCTTCTTCTTCAACATAAGTGGCAAGTGGCTCTAAATGAACATAATCAGCCAATTTACCTGCTAAGCAACAAAAAATATACTCGCCTTGTTTAAGCACAGGCTGCATTGATTTTAATAATTCGTTTAACTCTAAAATTCCGGCCATGGTTGTTCCTTACAATGTGTTATTTAGTGGCTTTTAGCTGCGCGACTAGCTCGCTTAATCTCGCAATTTTTATATTACTTAACTGTCTGTAATCAAAATACGGGCAAACAATAATGTTGTTAGTTGTGTCTATTGCAAACTCGTCGTCGAGCCAATCAAATTGTGCATGTAACTTACCTTGTTGTAATAAGTTTTTAGCGTGCGTACGCCCAGCAATTATATGTAGCTGGTTTTTATTGCTAGTAGCTTTATCTGGGCAAGTAATAGTAGTGTCAGGCGCGCTAAATAGCAGGGCGGTTTTACTGTTTTTTTGCAGTAAAAACTCATCGCGATATTGTTGCCAAGTAGGGGCTTGTTTGGCAAATGAATAATGCTCACTTGGCAGGGCAAATAGCACTTTTGCGTACACGTTAAACACTTTGCGCCAACCATTACCACAGTGCTGGTTTATGGTATTTATTTGCTCGTTAATTACCGGCTCTATACTTTGTAGGGTTTCAAAGTAGGGCATAGGCGGTGCTTTTGCGACATACACGGCTACATTAAAATTATACTCACCTAAACCAACAACTTGCTCTGTCACTTACTTTGCCTTATTTTGCGCTAAAATGCGGTCGAGGTTATTTGCAAAGTTTTGGCGATCGGTTTGACTAAGTGGCGGCGGCCCACCACTCATTTCTACGCCGCTTGAGCGCATGGTATCCATAAAGTCGCGCACGTTAAGTATTGAGCGAATGTTTTCGGTGGTATAAAGCTCGCCACGTGGGTTTAGTGCTTGCCCGCCGTTATCAATTACTTCACTTGCTAGCGGAATATCGCCCGTAATAACTAAATCGCCTTTTTCAACGCGTTTTACTATTTCGTCGTCGGCTACATCAAACCCTGACGATACTTGAACGCGACTTATGTATTTTGACGGCGGGATACGCATTGCGTGATTAGCCACTAAAATAGTCTCGATTTTCATACGCTCTGCAGCTCTAAAAAGTATTTCTTTTATAACAACAGGACACGCGTCTGCATCTACCCAAATTTTCATGCTATGGTCATTTTTATTGCTTTAGAATTAATATGATCCTATAGCAAATTTTTTTAATCGGCTAGCAAACTTTATACTCATCTATATTTAGATAATACGTACTATTTATGTAATTTAAAAAGGAGCTTACATGAAGGCTATTAAATACGGTTTACTTATTACGGGGTTGTTTTTTCTTAGTGCCTGCACCAGCCCTCCAGAGGGAATAACACCCGTTAAAAACTTTGATATACAAAAATATAAAGGCAAGTGGTTTGAAATAGCGCGTCTTAATCACTCATTCGAAGAAGGT
Source organism: Pseudoalteromonas sp. SR44-2 (assembly GCF_014163745.1). Lineage (NCBI taxonomy): Bacteria > Pseudomonadati > Pseudomonadota > Gammaproteobacteria > Alteromonadales > Pseudoalteromonadaceae > Pseudoalteromonas > Pseudoalteromonas sp. SR44-2. The sequence continues at coordinate 277,393 of NZ_JACJDW010000001.1, forward strand.
ATGGAGCAAGTTACCGCGACTTATTCAATTAACGACGACGGCACAGTAAAGGTCCTTAACAAAGGGTATTTAACGGATGATAAAAAATGGGATAACGCCGAAGGCTTAGCCAAGTTTGTTGAAGGCACTGACACCGGACATTTTAAAGTCTCGTTTTTTGGTCCATTTTATGGCGCTTATGTGATTTTTGAACTTGACCAACCTGATTATCAATATGCATTTATAACCAGTTACAACAAAGATTACTTGTGGTTTTTGTCGCGTACACCAACGGTTAGCAAAGAGCTTAAAGAACACTTTTTAACTAAAGCTAAAGAGTTGGGCTTTGCTACCGATGAAATAATTTGGGTTGAGCAATAAACAATGTAAAGCCCCTTTACAGTAGTAATAAAAGAGTCATCTAACTGTAAAGTAACTTAAATATATTATGGTTATATTGTGTGTACTTGCCGTGAGACAGCAAGTATTAGAAACACTGAATATCCCCTATTGTTGGCAAGCTATATAGCTTGCCATTTTTTTTGCCTAATATATGGGAAAGTAACGGATCATGTTTTTACTAACTAAGGCTAGTTTAATGCTAAAAACAACCCACTTAGTACAACTAACACGCTATTTAAAACACTAAACCACTTTACGTAGTCTACTAAAAAATTATAAAAAATCATTATAATTAAGACACTTAGGCTCATAAATCCACAAAATAGTAATGCTCCATATCCACCTTGAGTAACTATACAAAGCACCAAGCTTAGTAAAATACTGATCCAAGAAGCTAATAGCAGCTTTTTACGTTGGGATTCTGTAGGGCGTTTTTTAAATACATCTTTAAAATGATTATACTTAGCCAGCGCAAAACAGTTAAAACTGAGCAGGCATAGGCTAAACTCAAGTAAATCAATCATGGTTTTTGCCTTTTAAGGTTATTAGATTGACTAGGGCTGATTATTTTTGAGTTGTTTTTAGCAGTACGTAATTTTTCGGTTTGTATAAAAAACAATATACTAAATAACAAAAACAGTGCATCAAAAGTAAATAAAGCCCACTGTTTGTGCATCAAATAGCTAACTATATTACCGTTAGTTGTAAGTGCATTAATAACCGGTACGCTTAAACATGCAACAGCATTTATAGCTGCCATAACTCGCCATTGCAGTGTGTCGCGCTTTATAAGTGCTAAAAGAGCAACCGCTAGCCATGTTAAAAAGAACGCGAGTATTTCTTTATCGGCGCGCTCTGCGGTAGTTGGGCTAAGTAGTCTGTTAGCAATAAAAAATGCACACGTTGCCAGTGGAAGTCCCATAATAGTGGCTAGGTTTAGCCCTTCAACTAGTTTTAAACCAAACGAAGGTTTAACGTTATTTTTAGTTCGCTCGCGAATTCGCTTAGCCCACATAATACAGCCAGAGCCAATCATTACACAGCCTGCAATACCGCCTAATACGTATAACCAGCGCAACAACCACGTAGCTAAACGCCCTGTATGCATTGAATTAAGTGATTCGTAAAGCGCTTTGCTGCTAGTTAGCTCGTCATCAGTTTTAGCGACCATTTGCCCTGTAGCACCACTAAATATTAAGCGTGGTGCTTGGTCACGTAGTGTTTTACCTGCGCTTACCAATACGGTAATTGTTGAAGCTGCCATATTTGGTTGATTAACTTGTACGCGAGTAATATCTGCATGAGGCCACTTAGTATAAACCTGATCCAAAATACGTTGAATCGGCACCATTGATGATTCGCCTTGAGCTTTATCGGTCATGGTGTTGCGAGGGGTTACATCGTTAAAAAAACCACGCATGCCGTCATCATAAGAGGTTTGCGCAGGGTAGGGAAACAACATAAATATAAGTGTAATTATACCCGAATAAGTAATCATTAAATGAAAAGGAAGGGCAAGCACTGAGCTTAAGTTATGGGCATCTAACCATGTACGGCTACCTTTGTTACGCCTAAAGCTAAACATATCTTTAAAAATACGCTTATGAATAACCACCCCCGATATAATGGCAATCAGCATAAAAAAGCTAGCAAAGCACACAATCCAGCGTGCGGTTATTGCATCCATGTAATGTAAATCATAGTGCAGCCGATAAAAAAAGTTACCGCCTTTAGTATCTACAAAGGGCTCAAGCTCTTGCATGGTATTAGGGTTTAGCTGTGTGTTTTCAAACCGGCTGCGGCGCTGACCTGGCTCTTTTGGTTTTGCATAACCATAAATTAAATAAGGAATGCGTGGCTCGGGTAATGTAATACGCCAGCTTGATGAGTGAGCTCCATGGTTAGCTAAGTAATCAAATCCGGTAATTATTTGTTGTTTTTGCGCTTCTATACGCTGTGTTTGGGCTTGCACATTATGAATAGCTGGTTGATTCCATAAGGTTATTTCGTCTCTAAAAAAGCTAAGAGTCCCTGCAAAAAATATTAAATATAATAACCAACAAACGAGTAACCCTACCCAAGTGTGCAACCAAGTCATCGATCTGAAAAAGCTGTCTTTCATACCCAACCCTTCAGTAATGCAAGCAATCCAATGAACGCTCCCGTACTTAGTAAAATACTGATCCACACTGTTTTTAATGATTTAACGCTAAAGGCATAAATAAATACTACGGCATAAATTAAAATGCTGATTGAAACACTAAACAGCACAGCGTCTTGTTTAGCTATTGGCAACACAAGGCTTAATAACGCAGTGCTTGCAGAGGTAAAAGCATAGCCACCAATTATGGCAATAAAAAAACGTAAAAATACCAAAACTCGATAACTGCTTACGCTTTTTACTATAAGCGCAATCACGTTAACCTTATCGAATGGCGCACTGTGCAAAGGTGCCTGCATAGTTAATTAATCCCTTTATTTAAAGCTGAGAATAAAACAAAGGCGCTATTATATATGTTACAAATACAAAAGATAGTTATTCTCATTTGTGACATTTAATTTTCAAGTAAGTTATGCGTACTTAGTAAAATACTGATCTGATATTATTTAATGATATTGCACAGGCTCTATGTAAAGCTTAAGGTTAATAAACTGGGTAAAAATAAAGAGTGAATAACGATGAGCGATCACGAAAAACTAAATTACGTTGAGTTTCCTGCATGCGACTTACCCGCAACTAAGGCCTTTTTTAGTCGTGTATTTAATTGGCAGTTTACTGACTACGGCCCAGAATACACGGCGTTTAGTGGCCAAGGGCTTGATGGTGGCTTTTTTAATGCGCCGCTTAAATCGCTAACTCAAAATGGTGCTGCGTTATTGGTTTTTTATAGTAACGACATTCACGCTACGTATAAAAAAGTACAACTCCATGGTGGCACAATATTAAAACCTATTTTTGAATTTCCGGGTGGTTGCCGGTTTCATTTTGCAGAGCCGAGCGGCAATGAGTTTGCTGTATGGGCAGAGCAACACTAGGTTTTACAAGGCTTGTAGCGCGAATGAGCTTAAAGATCACGATTTTACTAACTAATCGCCATTTTAGATAAAATAAACCGATTTTTTACCAACTCATTTATCCTAAAAGGCCATTTAGGATAAATATTAAGCATTTAAGGCCAAATAAACATGAATAGTCACCAATTAATAGACCAAGTTAGTAAATGCGTGATCTGTGAACCTCATTTACCTTTAGGGGCTCGTCCTGTTATACAATTTAACCCAAACGCACGCATTTTAATTGCAGGCCAAGCACCTGGAATCAAAGTTCACGAAACAGGTGTGCCGTTTAATGATGCAAGCGGAAACCGCCTACGAGAATGGCTCGGGCTAACAAGGGATGAATTTTACGATGCTAATAATATAGCCATTTTACCTATGGGCTTTTGCTACCCGGGTAGGGGTAAGTCGGGTGATTTACCACCGAGAAAAGAATGTGCCCCTGCATGGCGCGAGCAATTATTGGCTGCACTACCAAATATTGAGCTGACAATAGTGCTTGGTAAATACGCGCAGGCATATCATTTACCAGAGACTAAAAAAATGCCACTTACGGAGTTAGTAAAATCGTGGCGTGAGTATTGGCCAAATTATTTAGTGCTTCCACATCCGAGTCCGCGTAATAATATATGGCTTAAAAAGAACCCATGGTTTGAACAAGATGTACTTCCAGAACTGGGTAAACGCATTGCTACTATTTTAAATAAGTAATGCTTCTAGCATTAGGATTTATTGTAAAGGGGCGTTACAGTTAACTTAAAAATTAACACTCTAATTAAATACAATAACAAACGAGGCTGTCTAATTTGAATGCATCTATATTAACCGAAGTAATACTGCCGCTCGCTCTTGCACTTATTATGTTTGGTATGGGTCTTGGGCTCACAACAACCGATTTTACTCGTCTATTTAAAAACCCGCTTGGCATTGTCATGGGTTTAATAGGCCAACTTGTAGCAATGCCTTTATTAGCATTAGGATTGTGTTATTTACTTAACCTATCAACGCCTATCGCTATTGGATTAATGATATTAGCTGCTTGCCCCGGCGGTACTATGTCAAATGTAGTAAGTCAGCTTGCTAAAGCTAATTTAGCGCTTTCGGTAAGTTTAACCGCTGCCTCTACCGCAATTAGTATAATAACCACACCGTTTATTATTAGCTTTGCTATGAGTCAGTTTGCCCCAGCAGACGATGCTACTTTTTCTATTTTAACTACTTCATTAGGGCTATTTTTTATTACCTTAGTGCCAGTTGCTATAGGCATTTGGTTGCGTCACTTTAATAGTGATTTTGCCATTAAAGCAGAGCCGTTTTTTAGACGCTTCTCGTTGTTTTTTATGCTTATGATGATTGCCGCACTAGTAATAAAAGAGCGCGATTTATTAGTTAACTCATTTAACGACGTATTTTGGGCGTGCATAGCGCTTAATATTGGTTCAATGGTTGTTGGTTGGTTAATTGCTAAGTGTTCAAAATTAAATTTAACTGATTCGCTGACGCTTTCAATTGAGGTTGGAATTCAAAATGCATCGTTAGCTATTTTAATTGCTATTAGCTTTTTAAATAAACCAGAATACGCAGTTACCGGTGGCGTGTATGGCCTTGCCATGTTTATAGGGCCACTGCTATTAATTGGCGGGTTAAAGCTTAAAAATAAACGCACCGCTAGGGCTGTTAACTAGGACTTTTAATTAGGGCATGTTGACCAAGTTACTTTAATTTATGGCTGCAGATAACGTAGCCTTAAATTCCAGTCTAAAAATACCACCTGTTAAATGTATGCACTGCACTCGTCGCGCCAACAAGTTGTAGGCTTACAAAACACTCTCAAGCTTGAATATTGCACCAGGCGCTGAGCTTGCTCGCGCAAGGAGCGAAGCTCCTAATTACTAAGGCGCATTTTAGAGGAAGGTAAGAGTGTAAGTAATACGGTGAAAAACAGTTAATTATGTGGTTACTAAAACTGCGCCTCAAATATGAGGCGCTACTTTAAAACTTACTATTTGGTTTGCATGTTTTTAGCGCGTTCTTCTGCATCTATTAATGCTTGTGATTTAGGCGCGCGTTTTTTCTCTTCTATTTTGGGCTTTTCAGTTGAGTCAGGATCCCAGCTTGAGTCTAACGACAAGTTAGCAAATGGATTGTTACTGTCTGCTTTTTTAGGCTCACTTACTGGCTCATCAACTTGCGGTGTTGTTTGTGTTTGCTCAGGTGTTGCGCTTTGTTTTTTAGGCATCGGCTTTTCACCAGGTAATGGTGCATCTGGGTTAAATGTACGTACCTCTGGTTCTTTAAAGTCTTGCTCTGTTGTATATGTAGTCGATTGAGCGTCAGCTATTTGCTCTGGTGCGTGTAAATCTACAACCGGCTCACTCGCTGTTACTGGCTCAGGAGTACTAATAACCGGCTCTACAGTGTTGTGTTCGGCTTCTATTGGCGCAGGCTCCGTTACTTGCGCTGTATTGTGCTTACGTTGTTTTTTTTCAGGCTTTGCATCTGGGTCAAAGTCGCGTACTTCTGGCTCATTAAAGCTGCTGGCATTTTTAATACGCTCTAAGGTTGTTTTTGCTGCAGCTTCAAACTCGGCTGTATTAGGCTCAGGTTTTTGTTTTACTTCGTTAAACGTAGCGGTACTTGTTTGCTCTAAAGTATTTGTTGGCTCTATTTGTGCAGGCTCAATTTCGCTTGTTTGCACTTGTGTAGCTACGTTGTTTTGCTCATCTGAAATTTGCGGTGGTGTATGTTCAATATCAGCATTTTGTGTAGTGTTCGTAGGCTCTAAAGGGTCTTCATTTGCCTCTACGCTGCTCTCAACTGGTTTATTATTTTGTGTTACTTCGTTGATGACGACAGGCTCAATCTCTGGCTCTTTTGTTGTTTTAGTTTCAGGTTTCACTGGCGTAGCAATTTTTTCTGATTTAACTTCAGGTGGAGCCGCCATAGTAGGTTCTGCCATCGCTTTACTTTGTTTTGCACGGCGCAGGCGCACGACGACCATAGCACCAATAAGTATCACTATAACAAGTATTAAAGTGGGTAAAAGTAATGAGCTTGTGCTTTGTGCTGCACTTTGCGGTGCAATAACTGGCGCTGGTTTACTTAACACAGGTGCAGGTTTTACAGGTACAGGCTTTTCAAGCGTAGGTTGCACGCTTTGCTTTGGCGTCGCCGGTTGTACTTGCTCTATTGCGGCTTCGCTTTTTTGTTCTGTAACTACTTGCTCAGGTACTGCTGTTGTTGACTCTGCATCAATTACTATTTCGTTACTGTTGGTATTTAGCTGATCGTTAATTTGTTGTTTTTGATCATCAGTTAAATTAAGTGTTTGCTCGTTGATGCTATTTTTAATAGCTTCTTCAGTGGGTTCAATTACAGGGGCAGGTTCAACAATTTTAGGTTGTGGCTGAGTAATAATGGCTGGCTCTGGCTCTATTATCTGTGGCTTTGGTTGTTCTTGAATTTCTTTTGGCTTATTACAGTTGTTTTTGTAATCACGCGCTGCCTTACGATATTTTTGACTCGCTTTATTATTACTATTTTGCTGCATTTCTTGTTTAATTAAAATGCACATAGCTTCGTTGTATGCAGCACTTTGCGCACTATAAAATAGGGCAAAGCAAAGGTTAAATCTAATTAGTTTTGATATCATAAAGTTATGCGCGCTTAAATATTAATAGTTTGATTTTAAGCGCAAAATTGAAAATTATCCAGAGTAATACGACTAATCAATAACCATAAGGCTGCGATATTCATCGTAAGCAAATTGGTCGGTCATACCGCTTATATAATCTTGAATTAATCTACAGCGATAATAAAATTCATACGCTGCAAAGTGATCGGGCTCTTCTTGCATTGCATCTATTGCGTGTTGGTAACTATTTAAGTGCTTTTTAGAGAGCTTTTTAACAAGTCGCGACTCAATTAATAAACGCGAATCACCATTTAGAGCGCGCCTAAAGTCATCGCTGTTCAATTGAAGTAGTGGTTTGTAGCAATCGAGTAAGCCATTAATTATTCTATAACCTTGCAGCTCTAATTTTTCGACTTCTTTATTTGAAAAAACATGCTCAAGTGCAACTTGCTTTAGCATTTTGGTTACAGCGTGTAGATGGCTCCTATCTTCTAAAAGTGCTTGGTTAAAATCGCCATGATAAATAGGTTCTATGTTCTCAATAAAGCGTTTTGCAGCATGTCCAACTAGCGGATGTAAAAGTGCTACGCGCAGGTATATAAAAAATTCGCTGTTAAAGTTATACGGTTGTGCTTTGGCGCGCTCATGTGCGTAGTCAACTGCTTTATCTACAAAAGTTTGGTGCTCTGTGTCGTCTATTGTTAGGTTTATGAGTGCTTTTTTATAATGACTTTTAAGCTGTGTACATAAGAATTCGGTGCTTATGATCCCTTTTTCAACAGCATCCTCTATATCGGCTAGGCAATACGAAATGTCGTCGGCGGCTTCCATTATATAACTTGCTGGATGGCGGCAATATTGCTCAATAGTGAGCTCTTTTTGTAGCGCTTCAACAAAGTTTTTTTCGCTGTAGTAGTAACCCACTTTCTTCATTAAGTAGTTTTTATTTTGCGGTATATCTTTTGTATCAAGACCTGCAGGTCGAGTGTATTTTAAAATACCAGCACTTTGGCTGTAAGTTAAATTAAGCGTTTGCAACGAATGAATTATACGTATGCCTTGAGCGTTGCCTTCAAAGTTACAAATATCAAGCGCAAGGTGTTTAAAAACAACACCTATACCTGTATTGGGCTCTTTGCAGCGCTCGGGTGTTACGCTTGCTAGGTTGTTATTAAACCAGTGGTTTATTGCCGCTTCACCAAAATGTCCAAACGGTGGGTTGCCTATATCGTGCATTAGGCAGGCCATTTCTACTAAGCTTTCTAGGGGGCGCTCTAAATCGGTTAAGCCGTAATCTTTTTGTTGTTGGTAGCTTAAATTTGCAAAAATACGTTGCACTATAAAACGACCAACCTGTTGTACCTCAAGCGAGTGAGTTAAGCGCGAACGAACAGCTGCGTTGCGTTCAAGCGGAAACACTTGGGTTTTTTGCTGAAGCCTGCGAATAGCGGCACTGTTAATAATCCGGCCACGGTCGCTTTCTAGCGCCATTTGTAAGTTAGAGGTTGTGCGATACATTCGTGCTGGCGTTATTTTTTTACTAAAATCTATGGTCATCTTTATACTTGTCCTTTTTTACAATTGATGACTGGCATAGTTTTTAGCACATAGTCATTTGTCTTTAATATATAGGGTTTAATCTATCAGTTTGTATCATAAAGTAACAACTTGCTTTAAAATAATTTTTTGAGTAATTGTTGTGCATTTATAGGTGTTTATAATGAAACGGTGGATTTTAAAGGCAGTATCAATTTGCCTAATGTTAGGAATGAACAGCGCATTTGCTGCAAAAGAGCAGACTGTGGTGCTTGTATCAATTGATGGCCTGCGTTGGGATTATATTGAAAAGCACGGTGCGCCAAATTTAAAAGCAATGGCCGAGCGCGGTGTTCGCGCACAAAAACTAATACCTGTTTATCCAACTAAAACGTTTCCTAACCATATTTCTATTATTACGGGCTTACTGCCGGTAAACCATGGCATTGTTGATAATAGCTTTTGTGATAAAGCGCGTAAAAACGACTGTTACAGCATGGGCAAAGCATTGGGCGATAGCACTTGGGTGAAGGGGATTCCGCTTTGGAATTTAGCAAAAATGCAGGGACTTAAATCGGCTACTTATTTTTGGCCTGAGTCAGATGCGTTATTTAACGGCATGACACCAGATTACTTTTATCACTATTCTAAATACAGCGATTACCAAAGCCGTGTTGATCAAATTATTCAGTGGTTAAGTTTACCAAAAGCACAGCGCCCACGTTTTATTGCGAGTTACTTTTCGCTAGTTGATAGCATGGGCCATGAGTTTGGACCAGACGCACCACAAACGCGAGATGCAGTTAAACAACTTGATGAATTAATGGGACAATTACAAACCCGCTTAAGTAAATTAGAGCAGGAGGTAAACTTAGTTATTGTCTCGGATCATGGTATGACGAGTATAGATCCAGATAAAAGCATTGATGTAACCACACTGCCTCAAGATGAAAACTTTTTAGTTAAAAACACCGGTCCACGTTTACTCATATACACTCAACCCGATGCAATAAATGCAGATATAGCCGGCTATAAAGCTCGTTTACAAAAAGCAGCAAACGGTCGTTATACAGTATTAACTGACGAACAATTAGCAGCGTATCATTACAATAAAGGCACTCGCGTAGGCGATATTGTGGTGCAAACTACAGCGCCAGCGGTATTTACCAATGGTAAAAAACCAACCTATTTAGGGACTCACGGTTATGCATATACCGAGGATATGGCAGCATCATTTATTGCTGTAGGCCCTGCATTTAAACAAGGTGTAAGCCTTAAAGAAGTGAGTAACCTTGATATTTACCCAGTACTTGCAAAAGTGATGGGGCTTAAATTGTTAAATAAAGTAGATGGCAATGGTAAAACATTAATGCCAGCAATTAAGCAAAAAGTGGTTGTGCATTAGCTTAATTTATAAGAGCGCGTAAGCGCTCTGCAGGGAAGAACATGTTAAAACTTTAAAGTGGGCTATTTAGCCCACTTTTTTATTGGGCAGCTTATTTAAAGTTAGCAATACTTGTTTTTGTAGCAGTAACCGTACGAATTGCATACGCTTGGTTTGTAATACCAAATGCAATACCGTTTACGCTCCAGTTAGGGTTAGAGAAGTAATCGTACTGAGTTGCGCTACCGTAAACGTGCGGGTAAGCCATAATACTTGCAAACTCATTTTGTACGCCATGACCCATGCCATCTACATATACACCGCCAGACGTGTCACCTTGTTTGCGTGAATGCGCTAAACCTTGGTTATGGCCAAGTTCGTGTACAAATGTAGTTGCACCACAATCAATTGCAGTGATTGAGTACATACGGCTGCTCATTGAGCTATATAGATTGCCATTAGTGCCTTGGCCAACCCACGCTAAACCACATGAAATAAGCCCATTGCCAGCACTTTGGCCAGTACCTAATACGGCAATCATGTCGGCCTTCCAATCGCTGCGTAAGCCATCTACGTAGCTGCTATTTGTAACCGAATCTAACCAATCCTCAGACGGCGTTACTGCGTAGTCACCTAAGTTTTGTTTGCCAACTAAGCGTAGTGTTATATCAACGCCATTTTGGCTATATACCTGATTACTAAAAGCAATTAGTTGATTTATTTTAGTGTCAATATTACTAGTTGCAGCAGCTGATTGGTCGGTATATAAAATACCGATATCGATTGTTTCTGCTTGCGCAACACTTGCTGCACATAATGCCGCAGCCAGTGCGGTTGTTGTGATTACTTTTTTCATTATTGTATTTCCTTACTCTTGTTGTGGTTGGAACTTGTTTTTAACTTGGTTGAGATCATAAAAAGCAGACACACTAAAGCTGCCTTATAGTGCGGCTTTAATTGCTTTTTATATTTTTTGGTTAGCCATCAATTTTTGGTGCAAATATATCGATGCTTTTATCTGATTTGGGTTTTGGTGCGGTTACTTCATGCTCTATGTGGCTTTTATATAAATCGCGTTTTGCTGCAATCCATCCGTACTTACCTTTACTTTCGAATACATAATTGCCAGAAGGTGCAGTAAATTGGCCATATACGGCATCTTTACCTACCGTTAAAACGGTATTATGCATGCGACCGTCAACACCCACTATTTTACCAAATATGCTCTTATCGCCATTTTCAGACTCAACCACATTAGTCACTTCTGCGGTGAATGTTTCGGCTGTTTGCGGAATAGCTAAATCAAAATTTTCGCCAGTCTCTAACGCCTGTAAAGAATTTAAATCAAACTCAATATAGGCCTCGTTATGTAAGTCGGTAGGTAAAACTTTTGCGTTTATAAGCACTTGCTTTGCTTTGTCTGATAGGCGATTTACGGCATCAAATTCCTCAAACGGTAAGCTGTTGTCAGGGGCAACAATGGGTTTAACGGTAATGGGATCTTTACTCATATCAATAGGTGCAGGGGGATGCGTATTGCGCGTTTTTTGTAAATCAATAGGAACAAAATCAATAGCAACAGGCGCGATAGGTTGGCCCGTTTCATCTGCATTAAAAAATAGCCCATAAACTGCAAATGCCGATAATGGTATAGCAATTAGTAAGACGACAGATCTCTTCATTTGTTTCTCTTTTAGTGTTTTTGGTTAACTATTTGTTACTTTTTATATTATTAAATGGATTAGATCAAGATAATAAATGTAACCGAAAAGAATTGTTTCTTAATTTTATAATTCCTTATAAAATATAAGGATATTTATTTTTGGTGTGTTTTTTGCTCTTTTTAGTATTGGTTTTTAGTAGTGTTTACGCGGGCTTTGGCTCAGTTACAGGTACTTGTTTGTTTGGTTAAATACAATGGTTAAAAGTGACTTTTTAACGTTAATTACAATGAAAAATAAAAAGTGAATTTATTTCACCTTTTGTAAACCAATCGCTAATTGCAATGTAATTATTGGGCACGTATGTTGTGTGCTGCATAAATGCATTACGAGGAATTTATGAAGGTGTCTGATCAGTTGCTTAACCGAATTACAGCAGGACTTGTGGCTGTAATTATTGGTTTTTCGAGTTCTATTGCATTAATTTATCAGGTAGTGATAACCCTTGGTGGTACGTCCGATTTAGTAGCTAGTTGGATTTTAATGCTCGGTTTAGTGATGGGCACAACGTCAATTGGTTTATCGTACTATTACAAAGTACCTGTTTTAATTGCGTGGTCTACCACAGGAGCTGCATTACTTATTTCAAGTGCCCAAGGGTATAACTTAAATGAGGCTATTGGCGCGTTTATGCTCAGTGCATTGCTCGTGTTTTTGTCGGGGGTGACGGGCTGGTTTGAAAAAATAATGAACCGTATTCCAAGTGAGCTTGCATGCGCCATGTTGGCCGGCGTGCTTGTTACCTTTGGTATCGATGTGTTTAATTTTATGAACGACATGCCTTTAGTAATTGGCTTAATGGTCGTTATGTACTTTATTGGTAAACGCTTTTTTGCCCGCTTTGCTATGTTAAGCGTGCTTATTATAGGTGTATTACTCGCTTGGCAAATGGGCCATATTGATACCAGCGCACTGCACTGGAAAATGAGCGAATTTGCTTATATTGAACCCGCTTTCCACTTGCAAGCATGTATTAGTATAGGTTTACCACTTTATATAGTTACCATGACTTCGCAAAATTTACCGGGTATTGCGGTTTTAAAAGCACATAAATATAAAGCGCCTATATCTGCATCTCTTAATGTTACTGGCTTTGTAAATATGCTTAGCGCTCCTTTTGGAGCCTACTCTATTAATTTAGCCGCTATTACCGCAGCTATTTGTATGAGTGATGAAGCGGATAAAAATCATGATAAACGTTATTGGGCGAGTATAGCGGCTGGCGTATTTTATATTTTAATGGCGATGTGCGCAGCTACATTAGTTGGCTTGGTAGCAAGTTTACCGCAGGCACTTATTTTAGCTTTGGCGGGCATTGCGCTGTTTGGCACCATTGCTAATAGTTTGCAGCAAGCCCTTAGTAGTACTGAATATACTGAGGCCGCAATAGTCACTTTTTTAGTAACTGCATCTAACTTAACATTGCTCTCAGTAGGGTCGGCTTTTTGGGGGATTATAGCCGGTGTGCTAACGCTTATTATCACCAGGAAAGACTAAAAACTGTGAATATGTAAAGCGAAATTATTGCTCATATAAATGATTAAAATAGTTTAACCAAGCTTATTAAAAAGGCTGCAATTGCAGCCTTTAGTTTTACAAACAGGGTTTATCTAATCATAAGTATGATGGCGAGTTACGCTAAACCGATTAAGTATATGGTGCATAACATACACAACACATAAGCTTAAGATTATAGCCACAGATACCGAACTAAACCGGTACATTGCACTATAAACAAGATCTTGGCCTGGCCCGAGTGAATTTCCAAACAAAATACCAAATGTAGTCAATACACCAAAACCAATGCCAGGTATGCCTCCGCCTAAAATATGAAAGCGCGCAAAAACAAACGAAAGTATCCATAAAATAGCCATCGGAAAAAGTAAAAAATCAGAGTGACTATACAAAAATAGTTGCGATAGTAACGCTGCATTACAGCCTATAAGCGTTCCAATTGCTCGCTGCCAACCAGCCATACCTGCGGCTTTCCAGCACAATGAAAACAAAATAAGCACAGAAGCTGCCTGCGCAGATATTGAGTCTTGTAAATCAAGAACCTGAAAAACAACAAAAGAGAGCGTAGCCACGGTTGAGCATAATAATACCTCATGGCGAATACTTTCTTTTGCTTTAGCTGGCATTACTCGCCCGGGCCTTGCGGTTACATCAGGAAATAGGCCATGCATTAATGCTCCAATAATAACGGTTAAAAATATAGCCAAACCATTAGTTAAGATTAACGGATAAATACTGCTTCCTTGATCAACATAGCTGGAAAAATGTAGCTGAATAGAAAGACTGATCACGCCTAAAGCGCCAAATAAAAAGGCACTACCGCTACTCATTTTATGAAATAAAAAGCAGAAAACACCAAACACTAACAATGTCATAACGACTGGCAAGTGAGAAAACAATCCCTGCATTATCAGCACTATAAGTGCGCTAAATGCAGCAGATGCTATAAATTGATTTATAAGCCCACGACTTAACGTAGGTACCATGCCCAATATCAACATAGGATAAACGGTAAAAAATATACCATTGGGCCAGTTCATTAATTTACTAATAGTAAAGCCAAGGGTACACCCACCTGCAATGCGCAGTGCTTGGCGAAGGCCGTTGGAGTCTAATTGTGGGCCTTGGCTAACAATTTGAGTCATAAAGCCTCCATTAATAAATGTAGTGTAACCAGCTAATAAACCTGATTTGTGCAGAGCCAAACCATTGCCCAATTGTTGATTCTGGTAATAACTGTACTGTTGCACGTGAGCCACTAGGCATGTTTGCTATTAAGTCTTGATGATTTATGAGCTTTAAGTGAATGCGTTGACGCTGTGCATCACGCACCCAGCGATTACTGGTTTCTGTTGTACTTAGTAAACCATTAGCATTAAGTTGACCACTGCTAACGCCTGCTTCAAATGTTTCAAGTATTGCGTCGTAAACTTCACCTGGACGGCTATCAAATACTACGCGCGCTTGGGTGCCTTGCTTCATATTTGAGAGTGACTTTTCTCTAAAGTCGGCAACTAAATCTGCCTTTTTAGCAACAATAGCTAATAATGGGCTGCCTGCAACTGCGTATGCGCCGTCTAATAATTGTAAGTTAGCAACTACGCCGTCACTTAATGCGCGCACTTTTGTGTAGGATAAATTTAGCTCAGCCTGTGCTAACTGGTTAGCAGCGTGGCGCATGGCTAAGTTTTTGTTACCTGAGTCACCTCTAGCTAAAACCGCTTCAGCTAACTGCGCTTCAAGGGCTGCAACATTTGCTTTACTCGCTTCAAAATTAGCACGAATGCTTTCAAGTTCTTGCTCCGATATAGACTTTTGCTTATAGAGCTTTTCGCCTCTGCTTTTTAATAGTTTTTGCTCATGCTGTTTAGCGTTTGCAGCACTTATTTGTGCCTCAAGCGCTTTAACATTGGTATCAAGGCGTTTATTTTGTAATTTGGCATCATCAAGGGCGAGTTGAGCTTGTTCTTTAGCTAAATTATATGGGCCTTCATCGATACTAAATAATATATCGCCTGCTTTAACTGATTGGTTATTACTAACTTGCACACTAGTGACTCGGCCACTAATTTGCGGTGATATTTGCACAACAGGGTGATAAACACGTGCTTGTGGTGTCACAGGCAAAACCATATCGGCCACTAAATAGTAAATAAATACTAAGATAAACCCTATGAGAGAAAACCTTACATAGCGTGCAAACTTTTGATCCGGTGTCATTTTTAGCCTTACTTATTAACTTGAATACATTTAAGGGCGTTTTGCTCCATTTTGATCAAACCAAATGCAATCGCATCTAGTTGCTCAACAGATAAACCGCTGTATAACTGATTTTTTATATCGGAAATAGTCTCTTGCAATGAATGTAAAATGGCATCACTTTGCTCAGTAAAATAGAGTCTTTTACTGCGCTTATCATGTTTGTCTACACGGCGAACAATTAACGATTGCTCCTCTAATTGCTTAAGCGTACGAGTCAATGAAGGCATTTCTATCCCTAAGCTATTAGCAAGCTCAAGTTGTGTTAGTCCCTCACCACGCATACTAATATGCATTAGTGCAGTCCAGCGCGATTGAGTAAGCCCTAAAGGCTCAACCGCAATGGTTACCGCTTCGCGGCATAAGCGATGAACTCGGCCCATATTACCGATAACAGTTAAATCGAGCGTTTCGTGAAAAGGTTTGTGTGTAGGCATAGCCATCCCAACATAGTTAGCAAGCTAACTATTTTATCATTACTTAGCTTGCTAAGTAAATATGCGTAAGTGCGGGAAGTGGCAAAATATTTGCTAAACCTCACTTGTAAAAATGGTGAGGTTTAGCAGGAGTTTAAAAGTTAAGTAAATTAGCTGGGGAGTATTGATCGGTAAGTACTTTTGTATCTGCGGGCCAATCTTGATCGTTTTTAGTAAATTGCATAAATTGGCTAATCGCTTTTATGTCTATACCGTATTTTACTAATTTAGGGGCGAGAGCATTTAAACGCGTGTTAATTTGCGCTTTGCTCGGCATTGATTTAAGTCCCGCTAAAATAATACGGTTACTACGATTTTCGCGACTTACATTTATAAAGTCGCCAAATACAGCGTGGTAAGTTGCCGACTCATGTTCATAAAGTTTACTACTTGAAAACGTATTTGCAGCTATAACACCGCCTTCGGCTAATACGCTTTGTACTTCTTCAAAAAACTCTTTAGTAAGCAAATGCTCTGGAATATAGTCGCCGTTAAATGCATCCAAAATAATCCAATCGTACTTTTGTTTTTTAATTGCGGCACGTTTTATAAAAATACGGCCATCTTGCACGCTTGATGTCACTAAATCGTTTTCTATAAAGTTAAAGTAATCGCGTGCAACTTTAGTTACTGCGGGATCTATTTCAACATTATGAATTTTTGCAGTGGGGTATAGCTCATGAATAACGTTAGAAAGCGTACCGCCACCTAGCCCTATAATAAGTACATTTTTAGGGTTATCGGCTACTAAAAGGCTCGCAAAAGTAAGTTTAGTGTAGTTAAAAACAAGTTTGTCGGGATTGTTCTTATACATACAGCTTTGGCTTGTTTGGCTACTTTTAGTATTAAATTTAAGGCAACGTAAGTCGCTCGTTTCTTCAACAATAATATTGCGATAAAGCGAGCGCTCTTCGTGGATAACTTTACTGCACGCAAAACCCGAAAATGCAATTAACGGCAGTAGTAAATATTTAAGCATGAGCAAGCTCCTTATTATTAGCCAAGGTATTAATTACAATCGCGACTAAACCCAGTGACCCAAGCGTTAGAGCAAAGGCGCTAATAATAGTATTTACGTCAAACGCGAGTACAAAGTAAAACGAGGTAATTATAGTACCCAGTGCACTGCCAAGCGTACTTACAAAGTATAAACGCCCAGCGACTTGGCCGCTTTTATCGCTATCTGTTACCAGTAAGCGCACAGAGTAGGGCGAGATCATGCCTAAAATAACGGTAGGTATAAAAAATAAAGCAGTTGAAGCTAAGAGTGAGCCGTAGCGGCTATCTTCAATATGGGTAAATATAAATTCCATTATTGGCTGCGAAAATAATGTAATAGGCACCACCATAATGCTGGCTATTAAAAATATTAAACCATATTTGGTAAGTGATGCATTTTTAGTGCTGAGTTTACCGCCAAGTAAATACCCAAAAGATAAACTAAGCATAAATACTGTAATTATACTGCCCCAAATATGTACGCTACTACCAAAAAAAGGGGCGAGAATTCTCCCTCCTAAAAGTTCAATCCCCATAATGCAAAAACCGCTGCAAAAAGCTAAAAAGTAAATTAACGCGTTTGTTTTTATGCTCATGTAATTATCGTTATGTAACTTAAGTAGAACACTATACTAACGTGATGACACGGCAGTCGCTAGTGCATTAATTAATCGCTCAGTGATTTTTTAAAAAGAAGTTTTGTTATAAAGTAACACATGCTACAATTTTGTTATACTATAACACTTGCTTAGTTAATCAATCACATGAAGTACTCTTTAATTTATTTAGCCTGCCTAGGAATTAGTGCGCCCAGTATTGCGCAAGATCAAAAAGAAGAAATCGAAAAAATATCTGTCACTTATAAACAAGCTTATCGCGGTGATATTCCTCAAAAGCAAATGCCACAATCTATAGTTAGTATTAATAGTGCTGAGCTTAATAAAAAAGGAATTACTCAACTACAAGATGCGCTTGATTTTTCAGCTAGTATTTCACGTAAAAACAATAGCGGTGCATTGTGGGATAGCTTTTCTATTCGTGGCCTTTCGGGTAACGAAAATATGCCATCGGGCTATTTAGTTAATGGCTTTAGCGGTGGGCGTGGTTTTAGCGGCCCGCGTGATGTATCTAACATTGATTACATTGAAGTACTAAAGGGCCCTGGTTCAGCACTTTATGGGCGTTCAGAGCCAGGCGGTACTGTAAATATTGTAACTAAAAAGCCACAGTTTGATTCACAAGGCGAGATAAAACTAAGCTTAGGCAGCGACAGTTTTAATCGCGTTGAAGGCGATTACACCAGCGGCATTAACGATACCACCGCGTTTAGAATAAATGGCGCATGGCAAGATAGTGACAGCTACCGCGATGAGGTATACACCAATAAAAAGGTGATTACGCCGTCTATATATCATCAAATAAACGCATCGACCAGTGTAACTTATGAGTTTGAATACGTAGATTTAGCTCAGCTATTCGACCGCGGTGTTGTCGTACTCGATAACGATTTTGACACCGTACCAAGCTCGCGCTATTTAGGTAACCCAAACGATGGAGACACGCAGGTTTACTCTCGAGGCCACCAAATTACGCTTAACCACGATATTAACGACGAATGGTCACTCGTTGTAGGTGCAAATTATCGAGACTCTAGCTTAACGGGTTTTTCGTCAGATGCAGAACTTGCACCGTCACGCCAATCGTTATTTGACGATGGCCGCACACTTACCCGCCAGCAGCGCTATCGCGACTACGAAGTAGAAGATTTAAGTGTAAAGTTTGAGCTAAGCGGCAGTGTAGACACAGCCGGTATTACGCACCATATGTTAATAGGTGCTGATGCATACAAGTACGATTTACGCACGGCGCTTTCTCGCTATCGAGGCGGTAACGGCACTTATACTGTTGATATTTTTGAGCCAAACTACGATGTTGAACGCCCAGCAGTAAGCTTGCTTTACGAAAACGACGAAGAGCAAAAGGCGTACGGTATGTATGTTCAAGACCAAATGGATATTACCGACAGATTTAAGCTATTAGTGGGCCTAAGGTTTGACAACGTAGACCAAGATATTTTAGAAACAAACAGCGGTGTATTTTCAACCAGTTCTGAGAGCCAAATAAGCCCACGCGTTGGCGTAGTGTATGAACTAAATAATACTATAACCTTTTACAGCAGTTACTCTGAAGGCTTTTTACCACTGAGCGGTACTGATGCAAACGGCGACCCGTTTGGCTTTGAGTACAGCGACTCGTTTGAAGTTGGTGCTAAGTTTGAATACTTAGGTGTAAACGGTACTGTGGCATTTTTTGATGCTTCTAAAAGTAATATGTTAGTAGCAGACCCTGTAAACGTTGGTTTTTCGGCTCCCATTGGTAAAGCTGATAGTAAAGGGGTTGAGCTTGATTTAAATACCTATATTACCGATGCAACAGCATTTAACTTATCGTACGCCTATATAGATGCCACCACAGCAAACGACATTATTAATGCCGATTGGGGCGTGCCAATAGAAAAAGGCAGCCCACTGGTAAATGTACCAAAAAACAATCTAAACCTTACACTTAGCCATCAAACAGCATTAATGGGTAAAGAGCTTGAATTTGGTGCAAGTTACCAATATACCAGCAGCCGCCTAGGTGATGCCGCAGATTTGAGCTTTAGACTACCAAGTTACCAATTGGTCGGCCTGTTTGGTCAATTAAATTTAACAGATAAAACAGAGCTAAATGTGAGCATTAATAACATTTTTAATGAAGACTACGCTCAAAGTAGTTACAACGCTTTGTGGGTTTATCCGGGGGCGCCTACGCAATTTAAAATGTCGATAGCTTATAATTTTTAATAGCTTAGCTTATTAAGCTTTTAAACAGTTTTCATCCTGAAGCGCCTTAATTTAATAATTAAGGCGCTTTTTTATTTAAATTAAGGTTTCTTAAGTTTTCTTTAAGTTTCGCTCGCTAAGTTACAAACATACAATTTATATGAGCGATGTTTATGCAATTAGCACACCTACCTTCATCACCCGTTTATATTCAAAATAACTCACGCTTTGTTAGTGCTCGCGTTAATGATGAGCATAGAAGTGCGTTAGAAAACACAGTTAAAGAAGGGTTTTTAGTCGCTTACAACGCCACGCTTACCTCTTTTATGCCATTACTTTGCCAATACACGACAAACGAAGGGCAATGCACATTGGGTTTAAGGCAAGCAACATCTCATCTATTTATAGAGCAATACTTAGCACAGCCCATTGAGCATTTTTTACCTGAGAACACTCAGCGTAATAAAGTATTTGAGCTTGGCAATCTATGCTCTACACATCGCAAAGCAACGCTTGGGCATTTTATTGTTGTTAATGAAGCCCTGCAAAGTTT
This sequence comes from Pseudoalteromonas sp. SR44-2, assembly GCF_014163745.1. Lineage (NCBI taxonomy): Bacteria > Pseudomonadati > Pseudomonadota > Gammaproteobacteria > Alteromonadales > Pseudoalteromonadaceae > Pseudoalteromonas > Pseudoalteromonas sp. SR44-2. The sequence goes on from NZ_JACJDW010000001.1 coordinate 297,733, forward strand.
AGGAGCAAAACATTTAGTATTTTGCGCCACTAAAAAAGTACGTGCGCTGCTGCGCTTATTAGGCGTTAACTGCACTGAAATTGCTGTGGCAAACAGTTTTGTTGTTGAGCATCCGCTAAATTGGGGAAGTTACTACGCTAATCAGCCTACCGTATGTGTTGTGAGTTTAGAGCAAGCTCACCAACAAGTATTAAATACCCCAATGCTTTATAGTTTGATGCAGCAAAACCACTCAAATATCAATTCTTTGGTAAATGCATTGGTGAATGTATGAATTATTATAATACCCATGCAGTATCGCCATTAATTATTGCCCATAATAAAGAGCAAACACTTGAAATTAACGGTGGTGAGTTTAACCAGCAAATACAAAAAATAGTAAAAATACTACAAAGCTTTAACGGCAGATGTATTGCTTATAAGCTCGATAATACGCCAGCTTGGCTTGTTATTGATGCAGCTGCTGCAGTTTCTAATAAAGTGGCTGTGCCAATTGCTCACTTTTTTAGTGAACAACAAACTCAATATGTACTAGCTCAATGTGGCGCACATTTATTTATGAGCGACACGGCAAACCCTTTACTTGGGGAGCCGACTGCATCGATTACTTTATTTGAGTTTTACACATTATATATTTACGAAATCGTTGTAGCTAACCCCGGCAGTTATTTTCCAGAAACTCAAAAAGTAACGTTTACATCAGGATCGACTGGGCAACCAAAAGGCGTGTGTTTATCTGCAAAGAGCCAAATGCAGGTAGCTCAATCTCTGTGCGATAAAATTAATATTAAAAAGCCTGTGCATTTATGTTTATTGCCGCTTGCTGTATTGCTTGAAAATATAGCCGGTGTGTATGCCCCTTTAAAAAGTGGCGGTACAGTGCATTTAATGCCGTTAAATGAATTAGGCTTTGTTGGAACTACATTAAAACAGCCCGCACAGCTTATAGCTGCTATTGATAAAGTTAAGCCAAATACGCTTATTTTAGTGCCTGAACTATTAGCATGCTTAGTTACTTTTGCAGAAGATGGGTGGCAACCGCCTAGTTCGTTACAGTTTATTGCAGTAGGTGGTGCGCTTGTCAGCGAAATGCTATTAACCAAAGCGCGTAGCTTAAATTTACCGGTATACCAAGGCTATGGGCTGTCTGAGGCGGCATCTGTAGTTAGTTTAAATACACCCACAAACGATAACATCCACAGTGCCGGCTCTGTGTTACCTCATATTCAAACCAAAATTGAAAATGGTCAGCTTTTTATAAAAGGCGATTTGTTTTTAGGTTACTTAAACCATCAACCTCACAACAAAAACCAGTGGTATGCAACCGGCGATCTAGTCGAGCAGCGTCAAAATACTTTATTGATAAAAGGCCGATTAAAAAATCTAATTATTACCAGCATGGGGCGCAACATCAGTGCCGAGTGGCCTGAATCACTATTACTCAGTCAAAGCGGTATTTTACAAGCGGTTGTGTTTGGTGAGGGGCGACCTTTTCTCAGTGCCATTATTTACGCCGATACAAAGCTAAGTAACCCAGTGTTAGCGCAGTACATTAAGGCAATTAATAAACAACTACCCGACTATGCTCGAATTCAAAAGTGGCATCGTTTAGCTGCCCCATTAAGTGTGCAACAAGGATTATTAACAACAAATAATCGCCCAAAACGAGATGCCATAAGTAAGCAGTACCATGCCGTATTTGATCAATTTTACCGACTCGGAGAAGTAATTAATGAGTGATTTTTTTAACACCCTTAAAGAGCAAACTAAACAAGAGCAAAACTACCTGCTTGCAGCGCCGATTATCCAGCGTGTTTTTAAAGGCGAAGCATCACTTGAAGAATACGCCTCGTTTTTAGCGCAAGCGTATCACCATGTTAAGCACACCGTGCCATTAATGATGTCGGTTGGTGCACGATTAACCGACGATCAAGAATGGCTGCGCGAAGCGGTCGCAGAATACATTGAAGAAGAGATTGGTCATCAAGAGTGGGTACTTAATGACATTGCAGCCTGTGGTTTTGACAAAGAAACAGTACGGTGTAGTCAGCCGCAATTTGCTACCGAAATGATGGTGTCGTATGCGTACGACTCCATTGCACGTAAAAATCCGTTGAGCTTTTTTGGCATGGTGCATGTGCTTGAAGGCACTTCTATAGCGCTTGCTGATGGCGCGGCTTCAAACATTGCAAATGCTGTGGGCTTACCTAAAAAAGCATTTAGTTATTTAACCTCTCACGGCGCGCTTGATATAGAGCATGTAAAGTTTTTTGAAAACCTAATGAACCAAATAACAGACGAGGCGGATCAGCAAGCCATACTTCATGGTGCAAAGTGCTTTTATCGTTTATACGGCGATATATTTCGTGGACTCGATGACGAACCATTTTTTAAAGCACGTGCACAAGGCAAATTGGCATGAGTAGTTCTTTGTGTGTGCTCACTGGTGCAACAGGCGGAATAGGGCAAGCGATTGCTAAAGCCCTATATGCAAAAGGGTGGAAGTTACTGCTTGTAGGGCGAAATACCCAAGCCCTTGAAAAACTGAGCCGTGCATGCCCAGACAGTGAAATATTTACGGGCGATTTAACCGACGATACAGCACGTATTAACCTAGCAATAAAAGCTAAGCAACTCGGCGGCGTTAAATTACTTATTAATAATGCAGGTATAAATACAATGCAAAGCCTTGAGCACACAAGTAATGAGCAAATAGATAATATACTCGTTACTAATTTGTCGGTGCCTATTAAATTATGCCAGCTATTTTTAGGGCAGTTAGCGTATACCAAAGGTACTATTGTTAACGTGGGATCATCGTTTGGCAGTATTGGCTACCCGTTTCAAACGCTTTATTGCGCCAGTAAATTTGGTTTACGTGGTTTTACAGAAGCGCTCTCGCGTGAGTTGAATGGTTCAGGCGTTAAAGTGACCTATTTAGCACCAAGGGCAACAGATACATCCATTAATAGCAGTAAAGCGCGGGCAATGAATAAAGAGCTTGGTAATAAAATGGACTCGCCAGAATTAGTTGCTCAAGAGTTATTAGCACTTATAAGTTCAAACCAAACAAGGCGCTTTATTGGTTTTCCTGAAAAATTATTTGCACGCATAAATGGCGTATTCCCAAACGTTGTTGATAACGCTATTGCAAAGCAACTTCCTAAAATTAAACGTTTTTTAAGTTAACAAACACACAAAGGCAAAATTATGTATAAATTTACACTCGCATTTTATTTAATACTAACCTCTGTATTTGCAACTGCAGTACACGCAGATGAAGCGCAAGACTTAACCGATATTCAACAAAAGTGGGCAATTGCTAATTACGAACTTGAAGACGATGCGCAAATAGACGCGTTTACACAACTAAGTGAGCAAAGCGCATTATTTGTTAAAAACTATCCAAGCTCAGCGCAAACACATATTTGGAATGGCATTGTGTTAGCTAGTTTTGCTGGCGCAAAAGGGGGCTTGGGCGCACTTGGTTTAGCAAAAGAAGCAAAAGCGTCACTCGAAAATGCACTTTCAATAGATGGCACTGCATTAAATGGCTCCGCTTACGCAAGCCTTGCAACGCTTTATAGCAAAGTACCTGGTTGGCCAATTGGTTTTGGTGATGACGACAAAGCTGAAAAATTATTTAAACAAGCGCTCGCTTTTAATCTCGAAGGCATTGATACTAATTACTTATACGGTGAATACTTGTATGACGAAGGCGATTATAAACAAGCTAAAGCGCGACTACTTGTAGCGCAAGCTGCTGGGATTCGTGATACTCGGGCAAAAGCAGATAAATATCGTCAACAAGCAATAAGTCAGTTATTGGCAAAAGTAGATAAAAAATTAAAAAGATAAACAGATAATGCATTTATTACTCGTTGAGGACGATCATTTAGTGGCGCAAGGGCTTATTCGCTCTTTGCGCCAAGAGAGCTACAGCGTAGAGCACAGTGGCACAGTAAAGCACGCCTTAGAGTGCCTTTCTAGTGGTGAGATTGAGCTTGTTATTCTCGATTTAGGATTGCCTGATGGCGACGGCTCGCAAGTTTTAAAGCATATTAAAGCGCAAAAAAAAGTAATACCGGTGGTTATTTTAACTGCTCGCGGCAGTATTGACGACAAAGTCCAAGGGCTTGACATGGGCGCTGACGATTACCTTGCAAAGCCGTTTGACCCCGCTGAGCTATTTGCCCGTTTACGTGTAGCAAGCCGGCGCATTAACCAAACGCAATCATGCTTATTGCGCTGTGGTGATGTAGTAATGGATACTTCTGCTCATACAGTTAAACTAAGTGGGCAGTCACTTACACTACCGCGAAAAGAATATATGCTTTTAAAAGCGCTGATGGAAAATCAGGGAAGGGTACAGTCAAAACAACAACTCGAAAACAAACTTTACCAATGGGGTGAAGAAGTTGGCTCTAATGCCATAGAGGTGCATATTCATCATCTTCGTAAAAAATTCCCTAGTGATTTTATTAAAACCTTACGTGGCATTGGCTACGTGGTTGGTAAGCGTTAGAGTGTATTTGTTTTTCGAGGTTGAAAATGTCTATTCGTAAACGTCTGACCTTAATTTTACTTTCAATGATGGTGCTAACTTGCTTTTTAGCATTAGTAAAAGGCTATCAAAAAAGTATGCACCACGGCGAAAGTTTGCTTGATGATGAACTTAAAATAGTGGCTGGCGTTTTAATTGAGCAACCATTGGCACTAAGCACAGATGCAGTACAAGTAAGTAATAATAGCGCTCAGTTGTTGTATCAAATTTGGCAAAATAATAATTTACTTAGTGGCTCATCGAGTTTAACGAATAACCAAATTAGTTTTAACGAGGGCTTTCAAACGGCCAATCTAGCAGGGCAGCGTATGCGGGTATTTGTGATGAGTAAAAACACCCGTAAAGTCATCGTTGCTGAACCTATGGCAAAGCGGTTTGAATTAGCTGAAGCCGTTATTTTATCTGCAATGTTACCAATGCTATGGGCAGTCCCTCTGCTTGCTATTTTTATTAGCTTTTTTGTTAAATACGCATTAGCCCCTCTTACTCGATTATCTAAGCAGTTGGCGTCTCGACAAGCGAACGACTTTACGCCAATTAACTGGCAAGTAACTGACGAAGAAATTAAACCGGTTATTAATCGTTTAAACGACTTATTTAAACGCGTAGAAACTGCCTACTTACGGGAGCGCTTTTTTGCCTCAGATGCAGCTCACGAATTACGTACCCCGCTTAGTAGTTTAAAAATTAATGTGCATAATTTGGCTAATAAACAAAGTAATCTGCAAGACCATCAAGAATTACAAGCTATGTCGCAGGGCATTAACCGTTTAAGTAATATTGTTGAGCAAATGCTAATTTTAGGGCGCACTCAGCCTGAACAATGGCAGAGGCAATTTAGCGAACAATCATTGCTAACGATTACTCAGCAAGTCGTATCGGAGCAATACGACAAAATAGATGAAAAAAACCAAACCATTAGTCTTGAAGGCGATGATTTTGTTATTAATGGTGATGAGTTTACATTAACCACACTCATCGCTAATTTACTTAGCAACGCCATAAAGTACACACCCAAAAATGGTCAAATTATAATTAAATTAGTATCAAGTAATAACGGCTTTAGTTGGCAAATTGATGATTCTGGTGCGGGTATGACTGATGAGCAAAAAGAGCGAATATTCAATCGCTTTTATCGCGTAGGTGGCGATCAACATCCATCAGGCGAGCAAGGTGCCGGTTTAGGTATGGCGATTGTTCAACACATAATTGCTATTTATGGTGCAACTATTCATTTAGCGAATAGTCATTTAGGTGGGCTAACCGTTAAGGTTACTTTTACAGGAGTGAAAAGTGACTAAACGTTTATTTAATCGTTGCCTTTGTTGTTTGCTATTTTTGTCGTTTAACGCGGCGAGTAAAGAGTACCTTATTGTTTTGAAAGATCACTTGTTCTACCCCTCACAAATTACCATTCCCGCAAATAAAAAAGTAAAACTATTGATAGAAAACCAAGATAGCACACCTGAAGAGTTTGATAGCTTTGATCTAAACAGAGAAAAAGTACTCTACCCAAACCGTAAAAGCATTATTTATATAGGGCCGCTTAGTAAAGGGTATTACGAATTTTTTGGTGAGTTTTCGCCCAATACAGCAAGGGGCGTTGTAATAGTTGGTGATGAGGAGGCGCAGCATGCTAATAACTAGTTTAGTCATGAGCCTTAATCAATTACTACCTGTGGCTATTTTATTAGTGCTACTACAAGTAGTTAAAAAACAAAGCGCTTTAAAAATAGGATCTGCTTTATTAATTGGAGCGCTCATGTCGTTTTTGTACATGCAAAGTGCATCATGGGTGAGCCAGTGGTTTGAACACCAAGGGCTAGAGTACTCACAAATAGGGCTATGTATTACTATATTTATAGCCGTATTAGTATTTGCAATAAAGCAAAAATCAGCGGCTTTTTATATTGCTGTTATAAGCACAATAACATTGTATTTAAGCCACTATATTATTTACCTCACCAGTTTTTGGCAAAGTAATGATGCAGGGCAAAGCTTATTTATTGGCACTTTATTAGGTGTTGGAATTTGTTTAAGTTTTAGCGTATTGCTGTACTTTTTAATGAATGCAATTAAGCACCGCTTTGGTATGTATCCGCTTTTTACTTTGCTTGCTTTTAACAGCGCGGCTAAGTTATTAGTTGCACTGGATTTGGCAAGCCAAATAGACTTAATTACCAACACTGCAACCGTGTGGGATTTACGCGATGTATTAAGCGAAAACTCTGAGTTCGGGCGCGTACTGCGTGCTCTTGTTGGTTACGAGGCTACCCCTGATCTAATGAGTGTACTTATATATAGTACTAGTAGCGTGATATTTTTATCACTTTGTTATGTTATTTCGGCTTCAATATCTAAGGAACGTGTATGAAAGCACTCAACCTATATTTAGCGCTTAGCTTTACCGTTTTTTGTTTGTTGGTACTTTCAATCCCAGCAAAGGCCGATGGAATTGTTGTTGATAAGGTATATCACCCCTATGTTTTACCTTTTGAGCGAGAGTTTGAATGGCGGTTAGTGTCGCACCAAACAGATAGTGGCAACATACTAGCGCAGCGTTTGGGTGGTGGCGGTGCTATTAACGATACAATGGCACTAGAAGGCTATTTAGTTGGTGAGCGAGATGACAACGGCGACTTTGGTTTAGAAGCTTATGAGCTTGAACTACGCTGGCAATTAATTGAACAAGGTAAATTATGGGCTGATTGGGGGGCATTATTTGAGCTTGAAAAAAAACATAATGAAGATGTGTATGAAGCAACTTCGGGTTTTGTGATCGAAAAAGAGTTTGGCAAAACAAGCTTAACTATGAATGCTTTTTTGGTTTACGAGTGGGGGCAGGATATACAAAATGAATGGGAAAGCGAGTTTAGAGCGCAATATCGCTATCGCTACCGTTCTGCTTTTCAGCCATCTATTGAGGTGTACGTAGGTGAAGACTTTATTGGTATAGGGCCTGGGTTTATAGGTTTGCAGCGTTTTGATGGACAAAAGCAGTTAAAATGGGAAGCGGGTTTTATCACTGAGATAAGCCAATCAGAAAAAAATCATAGTTTTAGGCTCGCATTAGAATTTGAATTTTAATAACCAATGAAAGCGGTTTTGGTTGTTTATCATTCTGATTGTAGATAGGTACTTGACATATTTTAAAAAATCTATATAGTGGGCTGCAGCTAGAAAGAAAGCATGTAAGCTATAAATCTCCATTTCGATGTTGTATAAGTAATACTTGTAGTACCGTCCTGAAGTTTTTAAAGTACCATCTCATTTTTTGCTACACCCGCTCTTATGAGCATATTTTTTATTTATATCAGGATATTACAATGTCTAACATCGTATCAGGTACAGTTAAGTGGTTCAACGAGTCTAAAGGTTTTGGTTTCATCGAGCAAGAAAATGGCCCAGACGTTTTCGCACATTTCTCAGCAATCAAAAGCGAAGGTTTCAAAACTTTAGCTGAAGGCCAACGTGTAGAGTTCACTCTTTCACAAGGTCAAAAAGGTCCACAAGCTGATAACATCACAGCTGTATAATTTTACTTTTTAAGTAAAATGAAAAAAAGCGCTTAAGGCGCTTTTTTTGTGTCTGAAATTTGACACAACCTAAGCTACACCTATTATTAATGTAAGTTCATCAGTAGGTATCGTTATCATTAAATCCTTCCTTATACTTGTTTTTATATTTATTAGTCATTACGCACAGGCTGAAGATTTCAAGCTCACGGTCTACACTGAGCACTTTTCGCCATACAATTTTGAAAACAAAGCGGGTCAACTTATTGGCATAAACCTCGATATTGTAAAAGATGTATGCATTGCGTCAGACATTACCTGTGAATTTAAAATACTTCCTTGGAAACGTGCTTACAGCTTAGTCCAAAAAGAAAAGCATTCAGGTATTATCTCTATCGCTAAAACATCTCAAAGAACGCCTATTTTTAATTGGGTAGGGCCTTTGGCATCCAGTGAAACATTTTTTTATAAACTTAAAAAAATACTCAGTTAAAAATGAATAGCTTAAATGAAGCAAAGCAGTTTTCACTTGCTATCGTAAGAGGGGATATTTACGAATCCATAATTAAAAAAGTAGGGTTTGAAGCAGGTAAAAACCTTTTGTCCATAGGTGATGAAAAGCAATATATGCACTTGTTTTTAAATAGTAAAATAGATTTGATTTTAGGCTCTGAATACACCATTGGTTATCAACTTTCGCCTTTTGGGTATAGTGAAGACGATGTCGTTAGGCTGCAGGAATTACCATTACCTGAGATAGCAGGTAACTACATCGCGTTTAATAAATCAGTACCCAATTACATTGTAGAGCGTTTTAATAGGGAGTTTGAAAAGCTTAAAAAGAAGGATAACTTTTCGGCTTATAAAAAACGTTATAAGCGCTAATGTTAGTGCCTGTAAGGCAGCCCTTTCTTTTGCTTTATTTTTAAAAATGCAGCTTGCAGTGCTTCTATTAAATGCATATCTGTTTTTTTATTTGCAGCTAAATAAGCATCAATTGTTAGCTCATCTATTTTATAAATAAACTTTAAGTGTGCTGGTTTGAGCTTTAGATAATCACTCATCTGCTGCATGAACAAAGGATCATCTACAATTAAATCTACTTTTTTAGCTAGTAGTAAAGAGTATGACTTTTGAATATCAGAGGTTAAAACAACTTCAAACCCCAGTTTTGCGAGGGTTTGTGTTGAAAAGTCATTGCGCTGCATAGCAATTTTGTACACTTTGGCTTGTTCAGTAGTGTTTATAATAAGATCATCTCGCTCTGATAGGCCAATAAAGCCTAGTTCAAAACGTCCGACAGGTCCTATCCAATAAAATTTGTCTTCTCGCTCTACAGTGCGTGCAAGGCTGTATATAAAGGTATTTTTAAGCTCATCTGCAATTTTATAAGCACGTGCCCAAGGGTACATTTGAATGTTAGGTGTTAGATCAGCCTCAGCAAATATATCTCTAATAAATTGAGTGCCTTCACCTGCTACCTCACCATCAATCAACACCTGGTTTGGCGGTGCTAACTCTGTAACAACAAGGATGGGTTCTTTTGCTTGAACATACACAGAACAAATTAAAAAAAGAGAATAAAGAATATATTTCACAATAGCGGATCGTTAGTCGGTTAGCTTAAGTAATATAAGTGTGGCTGAAAATACGAAAAACACAAAAAATATTTATGTGACTTTGTTACTAAGATATTGGTTTATTTGAGTTATGTATAACCATAAATAAGGTTAAATAGCTTGAAGGTTGGAAGTGTATAAATCTGGAAGGCCTAAAACGATAAAAGGGCCTTGCGGCCCTTGGTGAAGTATCGTTCAAGTCAGATAGAGCTTTAACCCCTTAAAGCGCTATCCTCTTGTTTTGCAACACCGGTGTTCATCTCAATAAGTTTCTAAGCTAGCGAGAGGAAAAACCCAGCAATTGCTGCGCTCATAAGGTTAGCCATAGATCCTGCTAACACTGCTCTGAGCCCTAAGCGTGCGATATCCTTCCGCCGACTAGGCGCCATACCGCCTAACCCACCTAGTAAAATGGCTATCGATGATAGGTTAGCAAAGCCACATAGAGCAAAAGTAACAATTGCTTGTGTGTGTGCGCTTAACGTATCACGATAATTTATAAAGTCTAAGTAAGCAACAAACTCGTTCACTACTATCTTTTGACCAATAAAGCTGCCGGCTATAATTGCCTCATCCCATGGCACACCTAGTAACCATGCAACAGGAGCAAATACATAACCTAATATTTCTTGAAGCGTTAATGTTGGGTAATCAAACCACCCGCCAATACCACCTAATAAACCGTTTAGTAGTGCAATTAGCGCTACAAAAGCAAGTAACATTGCACCAACGTTAAGTGCTAAATGCATACCGTTTGCTGCACCTGATGCAGCTGCATCTATTACATTAACTGGTTTATCGTCATCATTTAAATCTAGATCTGCTAAGTTATCTTTAGGCGTTTCAGTTTCTGGCACAATCATTTTTGCCATTAAAAAACCACCAGGAGCAGCCATAAAGCTCGCTGCTATTAAATACTTAAGATCTACGCCAATAATAACGTAACCGGCCATTACAGAGCCTGCCACAGTGGCTAAGCCACCTACCATCACAGCAAACAATTCCGATTTGGTCATCGTTGCTATAAATGGCTTAACTATTAGCGGTGCTTCAGTTTGGCCAACAAAAATATTTGCCGTCGCTGAAAGCGATTCTGTGCGAGAGGTTTTCAATAATTTTTGTAAACCGCCGCCTAAAATCCTAATTATCCAATCCATAATCCCAAGGTGATACAACACAGCAACAAGTGCTGAGAAAAACACGATAACGGGCAAAACTTGAATCGCAAAAATAAAACCTAATGTGTCTTGTGAGGCAAGTGGGCCAAACAAAAACCCAATACCGTCGTTTGCATAACCAATAACCGACGATACGGCTGCTGACATGCTCGTTAACACATTTTTTCCTGCTTCAAAAAACAGGACAAAACCGCCAATAACTACTTGCATCGCAAATGCTATACCAACGGTTCTTAAATTAATTGCCTTGCGATTAGTTGATGCCGCAAAGGCAATGCTTAGTAGCACACACATGCCTACTAAGCTCATAAATGTTGTCATACAAATGTTTCCCGTTGTTATTCTTGTAGTAAATATTTTATCTTACTTTTTATTATATCAATCGCAACGCGGTTCATGCCGCCTCGAGTCACAACTAAATCTGCGTTATGCTTAGAAGGCTCAATAAATTGATAAAACATCGGTCTAACAGTTGCTTGATACTGCTCAACAACAGATTGTAATGTTCTGCCTCGTTGCTCCATATCACGTTGCATACGACGCATTAAGCAAATATCTAAAGGCGTATCTATAAACACCTTAATATCAAATTCTTTATTAAGCGCTTTGTCACTCAATAATAAAATACCTTCAACAATGAGTATTTTAGCAGCAGGCACTCGGCGAGTTTTCTCGCTACGTGTATGCTGTGCATAATCATACGTTGGTACTTCAACTGAATTTCCACTACGAAGCTGTGTTAAATGCTCAAGCATTAACGCATGTTCAAATGCATCAGGATGGTCGTAATTCGTTTGCGTACGATGCGCCATCGGTAAATGCGACTGATCCTTGTAGTAAGCATCTTCTTCAATAATGGCGATAGCGCCTGGTTCAAGCTCATTAACCAATTCATTGTATATAGTTTGGCTAAAAAGAGATTTGCCCGACGCAGACGCGCCTGCAATAGCTATAATAGTAGTTCGTGTCACTAAAGTTCTCACCCACACAGAAGGATATATTGTTGGTAGATCACAATAGCAAAAAAGACACGATTAATCTCTTTTGCTTCGCTTAAGAATGCAAATTTATAATGTTTAGGTTTTATGAAACAGGACTTTTGTCCTGTACGGAAAAATCGATCAGCGGATAAAGTAACCACCTAGAATCAAAGTGAGGTCAAAATGGCAAGAGCAATTATCTTAATGGCAGATAGCCTAGGAATCGGTGCAGCACCAGATGCAGATAAATTCGGCGATCTTGGGGCTAATACATTCGCTCACTTACTAAAAGCATATTACGACGAAACAGGCGCTGCATTATCGCTTCCTAACCTATCAAAACTTGGGTTAGTGGATGCATGTGAAGCTGCCGGTGGAGAACCGTGTTTAATTTCAGACCGCCAAGCTTCTCAAGGAGCATGGGGTTACGCTAAAGAATTATCTAGCGGAAAAGACACGCCATCAGGTCATTGGGAAATGGCAGGAGTACCTGTGTTATTTGATTGGGGATATTTCCCAAAAACACAGCCAAGTTTCCCACAAGAATTTATAGACGAGTTTATAGCTCGTACTGGTATTCCTGGCATTTTAGGCAACTGCCATGCATCGGGAACAACCATTTTAGAGCAGCTAGGTGAAGAGCACGTAAAAACAGGTAAACCAATCTGTTACACCTCAGCTGATAGCGTGTTTCAAATAGCCGCGCATGAAGAGTCATTCGGCCTAGAGAAGCTTTATCAAGTTTGCGAAATCGCACGGGCGCTACTTGATGAAATGAATATAGGACGAGTGATTGCGCGGCCATTTTTGGGTTCAAATAGCCAAGACTTTGCTCGAACGGGTAATCGTCGCGACTATTCAGTGCTTCCGCCAGCACCAACATTGCTAGATGTGTTAGCAAAAGACGGCGGCGAAGTAATTAGTATTGGTAAAATTTCAGATATTTACGCGCATCAGGGCATAACCCAAAAGCATAAAGCACCTGGGCTTATGAACTTGCTAGAAAAAACCAGCGAAGTAATGAAAAGCGCACCAGAACACAGCTTAATCTTTACTAACCTAGTTGATTTTGATGAAAAATTTGGTCATCGCCGTAACCCAGTAGGTTATGCAAAAGCATTAAAAGAATTTGATGACTATTTACCAATTATACTAAAACAGTTAAACGCAGATGATATATTAATGATCACTGCAGATCACGGTTGTGACCCAACCTTTCCAGGTTCTGAGCACACTCGCGAATACGTACCGGTTATTGCATATAAACCAGGTATGAGTAACACACCTCTAGGTGAACGCAACAGCTTTGCAGATATCGGTCAAACACTGGCACAGTGGTTTAACTTATCTGCGCTTGATTACGGCGACAGCTTTTTAAATGAGCTAACAACGCCAAATAAAAAGGAAAACAATTAATGAGTACTCCGCATATCAGTGCAAACGTTGGTGATTTCGCCGAAACAGTATTAATGCCAGGCGATCCGCTACGTGCGCAATATATTGCTGAAAACTTTTTAGATGATGCAGTACAAGTTACAGGTGTTCGTAACATGTACGGTTTCACTGGTACTTACAAAGGTAAGCCAGTAAGCATCATGGGTTCAGGCATGGGCATTCCATCAATGTCTATTTATGCACGTGAGCTAATTGTAAGCTTTGGCGTTAAAAATATTATACGTATTGGTACGTGTGGCGGTATTGGCACAGATATCAAAATCCGTGACGTAATTTTTGCACAAGGTGCAAGCACAGATTCAAACGTAAACCGTGCACGTGTTCGTGGCTACGATTTTGCTGCTATTGCTAACTTTGACTTACTTTTAAACGGTGTAAACGCCGCTAAAGAGCTAGGAATAGAAGCAAAAGTAGGTAACGTATTTACAACCGACACTTTCTACCAAGCAGACGACTCGTTCTATAAAGACTTAGACAAGTTAGGCATGCTAGCAGTAGATATGGAAACAGCAGGTTTATATGGCGTTGCAGCTGAATACGGCGCAAACGCAATGGCATTATTTACAGTAAGTGACCACGTAATCACCGGTGAAGCAACACCTGCTGATGAGCGTCAAAGCACGTTTAACGAAATGGTTAAAATTGCATTAGAGTCTATCTAAATAACCTGAACTTTGGTTAAGAGATTTACTAACGTATTGAATCAAAAGTGATATTTATGTTTATTTTCTCTAGCTAGAGATTTACAGTGAAAACAAGGCGAAATTACGCGTCAATAGCTAGCCTATTGCAAGTAAATTCAACGTAGTTAGCGCTGGAAATAGCTGCTTGAGATAGATTTATTATCCAGAGTTCAGGTTAAATATAACAGTTCCTTGGTAACGTATTCACTAAGTTTTGGAGACACGCCCAAAGTGAAGTGAGACTAACCTCCAAAGCCGCATTTTATGCGGCTTTTTTTATGCCTGAAGAAAATGGGTAGCAGCTTCTAATTACTTATACCAATTTGCTTAATTAAGTGATCTATTTTTGAGGATGGAAAAACGTGTTGATAGCTAGGCAAAAAATTCGCTATTTAGTTGTTCTAAATGAGAATTTTTTAACGCAGGTAGCGACACGTTTAGCCCCTAAAAATGATTAAGTCTTATTGCGGGTTGGTATTAATTCAACCATCCTAAAAACTTCGTTTTTAAACGCCTGTAAGCAGCGCGTCTACAGGTAAATTAAACTGCTGAGTGTAAGTTTCTCAGGTAGGCACTAAGCTTGCTCGCGCGAGAAGCGCAGCTTCTAATTACTTAATCACCCATCCTAAAAACTACGTTTTTAAACGCCTGCAAGCAGCGCGTCTTGTATCTCTCATTGATAAATGATTAGCTATCATTTATCACATCGAAGTCAGTGAGCTTGCCTGTGCGTCTAGTATTTCATACTGCTCCGTAGATAAAGCCCTGGCTTTCTATTCTCA
>NZ_JACJDW010000020.1:0-89094 GCF_014163745.1 Pseudoalteromonas sp. SR44-2
TGCTCATTTACGACTGCATGGATGCAGAAGGTAGAGCAATGCAGGAGCAACTGCCGAGAACAACTAAATAGGGAATTTCTGCCTACCTATCAACACGTTTTTCCAGCCTCAAAATAGATCACTTAAATAAGCGGATTTGTATTATTTTATGCAAACTATTAAAACTATGAAAAATATGAAAACTATGAAAAATATGAAAACTATTAAAACTAAAGACGTTAAGTTAGTTGGTATTATCTTTTTATCAGAAATACAAAAGCATGCAGGGTAGTTTTCTGGTTTGTGTCATCAACTCCGTTGTTGTTATATATTTTTGGTGTCAGAACTAGTGGGTGAATCACAAAAGTTTGATTATAAGCTTACATATCTCAGTAACTTTAATACTTGCTATAGGCATCTCAGCCGTAGCGTTACTTTTCTCTTACTTTATTTCAATGTTACAGTTTTAAGGTATCGAAAATAGATATTCAAATATAACTTTAATCATTCGCTTGTCTGGTTTTTTTATGTCTAAAACCTCAATTTATCGCCTTAAATGAATATTCTGGTATGATTAGCAAATATGCGCTTTTGAATGAATTTTTGAGGTAATAATGACGCGTAGTTTTGAATTTCATTTAACTGATGAGATTGCCACGGTTGCAATGGGTAATCGCGTTGCTGATATTATAGAGCAAGGTGCGGTTATTTATTTACATGGTGATTTAGGTGCTGGTAAAACAACGTTTACACGAGGTGTAGTGCAAGGCTTTGGCCATACAGGTAAGGTTAAAAGCCCGACCTATACACTAGTAGAACCTTATGAGCTTGAGCGTGCAAATGTTTATCATTTTGACTTATACCGCTTAGGTGATCCTGAAGAACTCGAATACATGGGAATACGCGATTATTTCTCAGCAGACGCAATTTGTGTTGTTGAATGGCCTGAAAAGGGTGGTGAATTTATTCCTGTGCCTGATTTAGATATTACTCTAAGCTATGTGGGTAACGAACGTAAAATTGTTATAAATAGTGCGAGTGAGCGCGGTATAGCAATTGTCGAAAAACTAAATAATCAATAATAATATAGTTAAGGCAGTAATTATCCAATGAGCCGAGGTGTAGTTAAACTTTTTATTTATCTTATGGTTATCACCATAAGCTTGCCGCTATGGGCTAAAAACACAATCAATAGTGTGCGTGTATGGCCGTCTCCAGATAGTACGCGCGTGGTATTTGATTTAAATGATAAGCCCGACTTTAGCTATTTCATGCTTAAAAACCCTAGCCGCCTAGTGATTGATTTAGAAAATACTAGCGAGTTAAAAACATTGCCAGGTGTGCCCCCGAAACATCAAATAGTAAGCAAATTACGTTACTCAAAACCTAAAAATAAACAAAGCGTACGTTTAGTATTTGAATTAAGTGCGCCAATAAAGCCAGTGGTATTTGCCCTCGCACCTACAGGCCCTTATAAAAATAGACTCGTTGTTGATTTATATAATAAAAGCCAAGCTACTACAGTTGTTTCTCCTGCTCAAACAGCCGCTAAAAACCGTCAACTAAGCCAAGAGCGCGACATTGTTATTGCGATTGATGCGGGGCATGGCGGCGAAGACCCTGGTTCAATTGGGCCATCAGGCACCTACGAAAAAACAGTTACACTGCAAATTGCGAAACGTTTAGAGCGCATGATTGATGGCGAGCGTGGCATGATTTCGCGCATGGTACGAAGCGGTGACTATTTTGTAAAATTAAATACCCGTACTAATCGAGCCCGTGAAAAAAAGGCAGATTTTTTTGTTTCTATTCATGCTGATGCATTTACAAGCCCTGGGCCAAATGGTGCCTCTGTGTGGGTTTTATCATTAAGACGTGCTAATTCAGAAATAGGTAAATGGATAGAAGATAAAGAAAAACACTCCGAGCTTTTAGGTGGCGCTGCTGATGTAATGAAAGATGCCGCCAATGAAAAATATCTAGCACAAGCGTTGCTTGATATGTCGATGGACCACTCTATGAAAACTGGCTTAAATGTAGCTGATGAAGTGGTTAAAGAGCTTCGTAAGGTTGCCAAACTGCATAAAAAAGATCCCCAGCATGCGAGCCTTGCAGTACTAAAATCACCAGATATTCCATCTATTTTGGTAGAAACGGGGTTTATATCTAACCCGCGAGAAGAAAAGCTACTTAAAAGCCCTAATCATCAAGAGCGTTTAGCTAAAGCTATATTTACTTCAATTAAAAATTATTATTTGAAAAATCCGCCGGATGATTCGTTATTTGCTAAATTAAAGTCGCAATATCCAACAAAGCATAAAGTACGCCCCGGTGAATCTTTAAGTATGTTAGCGAGTCGCTATGGCGTTACAGTCAATAAATTAAAACAAGTTAATAAGCTTAGTTCTAATACCTTATTTATTGGGCAAGAGCTCGATATACCTCAAAGTTAGTCATTATTATTAGCGCAATGTTTGCTAGGAAGTCTCATGAATATTGAAATATTACCCGCGCGTTTAGCCAACCAAATTGCCGCAGGCGAAGTGGTTGAGCGCCCAGCGTCGGTAGTAAAAGAGCTTGTTGAAAATAGCTTAGATGCTGGCGCAACGCGTATTCAAATTGATATTGAGCGCGGCGGCCACAAACTTATTCGTATTCGTGATAATGGCGCAGGGATAAGTAAAGATGAGCTAACGCTCGCACTTTCTCGCCACGCGACAAGTAAATTAAAATCACTTGATGACCTTGAAAACATTTGCTCACTTGGCTTTAGAGGGGAAGCACTTGCGTCAATTAGTTCTGTGTCGCGTTTAACGCTGAGCTCAAAACCAAAAGAGCAAGAAGCAGCTTGGCAAGCTTTTGCAGAAGGCCGCGACATGGCCGTTCAAGTAAAACCTGTAGCGCATCCCGATGGCACAACCATTGAAGTAAAAGATTTATTTTTTAATACTCCAGCACGTCGTAAATTTTTACGCACCGAAAAAACTGAGTTTAGCCATATTGATGAGTTGATAAAGCGTATTGCGCTTAGTCGCTTTGATGTCTCTATTACACTAACTCACAACGAAAAAGTAGTAAGGCAGTATCGTGCCAAAACTGCTCCCTCTCAGGCTATAACACGCGTAGCACAAGTTGCAGGCAAGGCCTTTGCCGAGCAAGGTTTGCATATTCAATCAGGAGAAGGCGGTTTACAGTTGCATGGTTGGGTGCTGCCTGTCGGCTCAGCGAATACTACTCAGTACACTTATGTGAATAATCGCATGATGCGCGATAAGCTTATTTTGCATGCTATACGCCAGGCATTTGAAGAAGTAAGTGGAACACAAGAGTTACCCGGTTTTGTCATTTATATTGATATTGACCCACGACAGGTTGATGTAAATGTTCACCCTGCTAAGCATGAAGTGCGTTTTCATCAAGGGCGGTTAATTCATGATTTTATATTGCAAGCTATTAAGCAGGTAGTCGTGCCATTGCAAGGCGAATTCACTAACGAATCAGCGAGCACAGAAGCAGAATTCACGCCAGCGTTCATTGAGTCAACGCATAGCAGTGCTAATAATATAGAAAGCGAAGGAGTGTTTGATTACCCTAAATCGCAATTACAGCCGTCTTACTCTGGAAGTGCTGGTAGCTCAAGTTCGTCCTCAGGTACTAGAAGTGTTGGCGGTGCATACCGTGCTGCACCAAGTACGAGCCATCATGACGTAAATGCGTTTTATCAAGGAGTGAGTGAGCAACACGCCGCGCATTTTGATAATGCAGCCAATATATCTGCAGCACAACACCAGTCCGTATCTGTGGATAATGTCTTAAAAGCTGTTTCTATTATAAGTGTTAGTGAAGGAGTGTGTGTCTTTAGTGAAGAACAGCAATTGTATTGCTCACATTTTAAATATGCATTAGTTGATGATTGGCATAGTCAAATTAAAGAGTTCGGAAGTTTAGAAGGGAAAGCCCTTTTGTTACCCGTGCGAGTAAACTTAGAAAAAGAAGATTGCTTACTTATAGAATCCCAGCAATCGTGGTTTACCTTACTTGGTTTTGAACTTGTAATAGAAAAACAATTTGTAATGGTTAAAAAATTGCCAGCGTGTTTATATTTACTTGACGTAAGTGCAGCGGTAGGTGAGCTACTTGATGCGTGTAAAGCAAAACTTGAAAATATAGAGAATTGGTTAGAATGGCAAATGAAATGCGTGCCGACCCGATTTTATTTAAGCAATGTATTTTTAGCGCAACAAATGCGCTTACAAAATAATCCACAAACTATTGAACGCTTGCGTAAAAAAGCAGTTAAAATAGAGCTAAATCACTATTTAACGCAATTAGATTAAGGTATCAGTGTTGAGTAATTTACCAGTTATATTTTTAATGGGTCCAACTGCAGCAGGTAAAACAGCATTGGCAATCTCGCTGTGCGAGCATTTAAATACAGAAATAATCAGCGTAGATTCAGCGCTAGTGTATAAAGGTATGGACATTGGTACAGCAAAACCTGATGCCGAAGAATTAGCCAAAGCTCCGCATCATTTAATTGATCTACTTGACCCGAGTGAAACGTATTCAGTTGCAGATTTTAGGCGCGATGCAGTGCAAAAAATTGACGAATTTCACAGAAAAGGTAAAGTGCCTGTATTGGTTGGAGGTACAATGCTGTACTTCAAATCTTTAATTGATGGTTTATCGCCATTACCTGAAGCAGATACAGAGATAAGAGCAGAGTTAGAAGCGCAAGCGAAAGAATTTGGCTGGCCTCATTTATATAAAGAATTATTTAAAGTTGACCCACAAGCAGCCGAAAAAATAAGTGAAAATGATTCACAAAGAATTAATCGGGCTTTAGAGGTTTACAGGTTAACTGGTAAGACCATGACTGAGTTGCAAATGCAAAAACAGCCGGCTTTACCTTATACTTTTCATCAATTTGCGATTGCACCGCAAGAACGCAGTGAATTACATCGCCGAATTGAAGAAAGGTTTAAAATAATGATTGATCAGGGGTTTGAAAATGAAGTTTCGACCCTATATCTACGTAAGGATTTACACCCCAATATGCCTTCTATTCGTTGTGTTGGTTATAGACAAATGTGGGATTACCTTGCGGGTGAAACAAACCATGATGAAATGGTTTTTCGTGGCATCGCAGCAACACGTCAGCTGGCAAAACGGCAGTTAACGTGGCTTCGTAGTTGGCCTGATGTTACTTGGTTAACAACAGGCGACGAAGAAAACTTGCATCGTGTAGTAAGTTCGCTAAGCTAGTAGTAGTTGAATATTGTTTTTATCAAATAAGTTCAGCCACTTAATTATAATAACACCTAGAACGAAGGAACAATAACATGGCAAAAGGCCAATCGTTACAAGACCCATTTTTGAATGCACTACGACGTGAGCGCATTCCAGTATCAATCTTTTTGGTAAATGGCATAAAATTACAAGGCAAAATTCAGTCATTTGACCAATTTGTTATTTTACTAGAGAACACCGTAAATCAAATGGTTTATAAGCATGCAATTTCTACAGTTGTCCCTGCTCGCGCAGTTAACTTCCAAGCAGTTCAAGGAAGTGATGACACTGAAGAGGCAGAAGCTGGAAACTTTTAATTAGGAGCATAATGTTTGTTTGACCGCTATGAATCCGGCGAACAGGCAATTTTAGTTCATATCGACTTGCCTAAAGAAGGAGATCGTGAAGATCTTCATGAATTAGAAATGTTGGTATCTTCTGCTGGTGTTAGTAGTTTGGCGGTTGTGCAAGGCAGCCGTCAAGCACCACATCCGAAACTATTCGTCGGTACCGGTAAAGCAGAAGAAATAGCTGAGATTGTCAAAATCCACAAAGCAGATGTCGTAATTTTTAATCATCAACTCAGGCCATCACAAGAGCGTAATTTAGAGCGCGTTTGTCAATGTCGTGTGCTTGATAGAACGACGCTAATTCTTGATATTTTTGCCCAACGCGCACGTACCCACGAGGGTAAGCTGCAAGTTGAATTGGCTCAACTTCGCCATATGTCGACTCGATTAATTCGAGGCTGGACTCACCTTGAACGTCAAAAAGGCGGGATTGGTTTACGTGGTCCTGGTGAAACTCAACTTGAAACTGACAGAAGATTACTTCGTGCCCGTATCCAAAATATTCGTGCACGTTTAGCTAAAGTAGCAGTGCAACGTGAACAAGGTAGGCGAGCTCGTACTCGCAACGAAATACCTACAGTTTCATTAGTTGGTTATACCAATGCGGGTAAATCTACATTATTTAATCGAATTACAAATTCAGATGTATACGCGGCCGATCAGTTGTTTGCCACGCTTGACCCGACTCTACGTAAGCTTGAGTTAGGTGATGTTGGCCCTGTTATCTTAGCTGATACAGTGGGCTTTATTCGTCACCTACCACATGACTTAGTTGCTGCTTTTAAAGCAACGCTTACTGAAACTCGCGAAGCTGATTTGCAGTTACATGTTATTGATGCAGCAGACTCACGTCTGCAAGAAAATATTGAACAAGTACAATCGGTGCTTAAAGAAATTGAGGCCGATGAAGTACCACAGCTATTAATTTATAATAAAATTGATGCGCTGGATAACGTAAGCCCACGTATTGATCGAGACGACGAAGGCCAACCTATAAGAGTATGGCTTAGCGCTCAGACTGGTGAAGGGTGTGAATTACTTAGCGAGGCTATCAGTGAGTTACTAGCTAAGAAGATGTTTAACGAAACATTATTTCTTACGCCATTGTATGGTCGCTTAAGAGCTGCATTGTTCAGCTTAAATGCAGTGCATGAAGAGCAATTTGATGAGCAAGGTAATTGGCTGTTAGATGTTAGAATGCCAATGGTTGAGTGGAATCGTTTAATTAAAGAATTTGGTCCTGAAATTGCTGGTTTTATCAACCGTAATTAAAAATTGACGTTTTAATGTCGGTTTTTGTATGAGAAACGCGGTAGATTTGTTAGATTTAACACAATTTCCTAATTTATTTAGATAACAATGGAGTATAGCTATGGCCTGGAATGAACCGGGTAATAATGGCAATGACAAAGATCCGTGGAATAATAAAGGCGGACGTGATCAAGGCCCACCTGATTTAGACGAGGTGTTCCGCAAGTTTAGTAACAAGTTCAGCGGCTTATTTGGCGGGAAAAAATCCGGCAATGGTAGCGGTGGTGGACTTGGCGGAGCCGGTATTTCATTCATACTTATTATCGCCGTTATTGTATGGGCGTTAAGTGGTATTTATACGGTTAAAGAAGCCGAGCGTGGTGTGGTTCTACAATTTGGTAAATATGACCGAATTGCTGATCCTGGTTTGCGTTGGAAAATGACTTTCATCGAAACGGTAATCCCAGTAGATATTGAAGCTGTTCGTTCATTATCGGCTTCTGGTTTTATGCTTACTGAAGACGAAAACGTAGTGAGCGTTGAGTTTCAGGTGCAATACCGTGTTATTGACCCATACCTTTATGAATTTAGCGTAACTAACGCTGATAGTAGCTTAGAAGAAGCGCTAGACAGTGCACTGCGTTATGTTGTGGGCCATGCAAAAATGGACCAAGTATTAACTAATGGCCGTGAGGTTGTTCGTCAAAATACATGGGATGAGCTTAATAAGATTATCGAACCATATAACTTAGGTTTAATTGTTACTGACGTGAACTTTAAAGACTCTCGTCCACCAACTGAAGTTAAAGATGCATTTGATGATGCAATTGCTGCACAAGAAGATGAAGAACGTTTCATCCGTGAAGCAGAAGCATATGCTCGTGAAATTGAACCGCGTGCTCGTGGTCAAGTAACGCGTATGACTCAAGAAGCGGAAGGTTATCAAGAGCGCATTACATTGGAAGCACAAGGTGAGGTAGCTCGCTTTGAAAAGCTTTTACCTGAATATCAAGCAGCTAAAGAAGTTACTCGTGAGCGCTTATACATTGATGCAATGGAAGAAGTGTTAGGGAGTAGTTCTAAAATATTGGTTGATGTTAAAGGCGGCAATAACATGATGTATTTACCTCTTGATAAAATCATGGACAAGCAAGGAACCGCAACACGAGTTGCACTTCCAAGTTCAAGTGATATTCAAGACTTACGTAATAAAGTTAATACGTCGCGCAATAGCTCTGTTAATAGTGGCAATGACCGCTTTAACAACGACCGCTTCAATGATGGGAGATAATCATAATGAAAAACTTTAGTTTAGTAATACTATTAGCTGCCATTGTTATGTCTTTCTCATCGGTATTTGTTGTACCTGAAGGGCAAAAAGCAATTGTAATGTTATTCAGTAAAGTACAAAAAGATAGCGACGATAAAGCGATTGTATATGGCCCAGGCCTACAATTTAAAGTACCATTTTTTAGCCAAGTACGTCGTATTGATGCACGTATTCAAACGCTAGATGGTGCGCCAGATCGCTTTGTTACTAGCGAGAAAAAAGACTTAATTGTTGATTCGTTTGTAAAATGGCGCGTTAATGACTTTAGTGCTTTTTACTTACGTGCTCGTGGCGATAAGCAATATGCTGAAACGCTACTTAAGCAAAAAGTAAACAATGGTCTTCGTACAAACTTTGGTACACGTACAATTCGCGAAATTGTATCAGGTGAGCGTAGCGAGTTGATGGAAGAAGCGTTAGTACAAGCTTCTGAAAGTGCACGTGAGCTAGGTATTGAAGTACTAGACGTACGTGTTAAGCAAATCAACTTACCACAAGAAGTGAGTAGCTCTATTTACCAACGTATGCGCGCTGAGCGTACTGCGGTTGCAAAAGAGCACCGTTCTGAAGGTCAGGAAAAAGCAGAGACTATTCGTGCGGGAGTTGACCGTCGAGTAACTGTAATGCTTGCTGATGCTGAGCGTAATGCACGTTCTGTACGTGGTCAAGGCGATGCTGATGCTGCAGGCATTTATGCTAATGCGTATAACAAAGACCCTGAGTTCTTTAGTTTTGTACGTTCACTTGAAGCTTACAAAAAGACTTTTAAAGATAAGCAAGATGTTATGGTGCTTTCACCAGATAGCGACTTCTTCCAATATATGAAAGGCGCTAAAGCTCAATAGACTTTACGTTAATTATTTAAAAGTTAAAAAGCCTCGCATTTGCGGGGCTTTTTGTTAAATACAAACTAGTGCGTTAAATCACTGTTATTTATGTGGTTATTGGTCAATATTTGGATATAACAATTGCCCGCAGAAAAAATAAGCTGAACAGGGGTGATCTTTACTTTAGTTTTCTGGTAAAATCTCGTCCTAATTTTCTCTAAGTGAATTTACGATGGGTAAAAACGTTGTTGTATTAGGCACCCAATGGGGTGACGAAGGAAAGGGTAAGGTAGTTGATCTCCTTACAGACAAAGCATCTTTAGTAGTTCGTTATCAAGGTGGCCACAATGCGGGTCATACTTTAGTTATCGAAGGTGAAAAGACGGTTCTACACCTTATTCCATCGGGTGTATTACGTGACAATGTTAAATGTGTGATTGGTAATGGTGTAGTTTTATCACCAGAAGCGCTAATGAGAGAAATTGGCATGCTTGAAGAGCGCGGCGTACCAGTTCGCGAGCGTCTTTTAATAAGTGAAGCATGTCCGCTAATCTTGCCTTTCCATGTTGCATTAGATGTAGCCCGCGAAACAGCTCGTGGCGATAAGCCTATTGGTACAACTGGCCGTGGAATCGGTCCTGCGTACGAAGATAAAGTAGCTCGTCGTGGTTTACGCGTAGGCGATTTATTTAATCCTGAAGTATTTGCAGCTAAATTAAAAGAAGTGCTTGAGTACCACAACTTCACTTTAGTTAACTACTACAAAGTAGATGCTGTAGATTTCCAAAAAACGTTCGATGATGCAATGGCTGTTGCTGATATCTTAAAAGCAATGGTTGTAGATGTAACTGAGCTTTTAGATCAAACGCGTTTAGCAGGCGAAAACATTTTATTTGAAGGTGCACAAGGTACGTTACTTGATATAGATCACGGTACTTACCCTTATGTAACATCTTCAAACACTACCGCTGGTGGCGTTGCGACTGGTGCAGGTTTTGGTCCATTAAACCTTGATTACGTTTTAGGTATTATTAAAGCGTACACGACACGTGTTGGTTCAGGTCCTTTCCCTACAGAGCTTTACGACGGTCTTGATAAACAAGATCCAGTTGGTAAGCACCTAGGTGATAAAGGCCATGAGTTTGGCGCTACAACAGGTCGACTTCGTCGTACTGGTTGGTTAGATGCAGTGGCTATGCGCCGTGCAGTTCAAATCAACAGTATTTCAGGTTTTTGTTTAACTAAGCTTGATGTTTTAGATGGCTTAGAAACACTTAAAATCTGTACTGGTTACAAGCTTGAAGATGGCACAGTTACTAACGTAACACCATTAGCGGCTGAAGGTTACGATAAAGTAACACCAGTATACGAAGAAATGCCAGGTTGGTCAGAAAACACTGTTGGTGTAACGAGTCTTGACGGTTTACCAAAAGCTGCGATTGACTACATCAAACGTATTGAAGAAATTACGGGTGTTCCAATTGATATTATTTCTACAGGTCCTGACCGTGTAGAAACTATGGTGCTTCGCAATCCGTTTGCGTAATTACCATTAGATTAAAAAAAGCTGCTTCGTGCAGCTTTTTTTGTGTCTAAAATTCACCTTGGAACGATCTTTGTATATTATTTAACAAGTTTATTTATATAAGTGGTGAACATGCGTTTATTTGACCGTAATTGCGTACTAAGGCTTTCG
This sequence comes from Pseudoalteromonas sp. SR44-2, assembly GCF_014163745.1. NCBI lineage: Bacteria > Pseudomonadati > Pseudomonadota > Gammaproteobacteria > Alteromonadales > Pseudoalteromonadaceae > Pseudoalteromonas > Pseudoalteromonas sp. SR44-2. The sequence goes on from NZ_JACJDW010000020.1 coordinate 10,723, forward strand.
TTAATTCCGCTGTCTTTATTTATAGCAACCAACAGCTTAGCTACAGAAAGCCCTGCTGCTGTGCCGCTGTATACAGAATCAGAGCTAATTGCGTTAATAAATAAAAATACGCATTTAGCGCGCGTAAAGGCAGATGATTGCCAGTTGGTGCAAGATATAGAAGCACGAGCCAATAAAATGGCATTGCCGTCTTATCAATTTTTATACGGCGATATGCTGGCTTATAACGTGTGCGTTGATCGCAATGTAGAGTTAGGTGTGTATTACATGCGAAAAGCAGCTGAGCAAGGCTTAGCGGCAGCGCTAGAGCAATTGGGACGATACTATGACACTGGTCGCTTAGTTCAGCAAGATAAAGCAATGGCAATTACGTATTTGCGTGAAGCCTCGTCGCAAGGCAATTTAAAAGCACAACTACGTTTAGTTAAATTATTTAATGATGGTTATGGCAGCCCGCGTGATTTTGAAGATGCCTATCGTTGGCTATTCAATTCTATGGTGGCAGATAAAGCGACTCATAGAAAAATTGAGCGAGCGCTGACTAAGTTAGCGCAAAAAATGCCAGATAGTGTGGTTGCTCGAGCTCGCCTTCCTATTTAATGGCTGTTAAAAACAAAACCCTAACTTTTTAAGTTAGGGTTTTTTAGTTTTTACAGACTGTAAAAGTATTTAACTGTCTTCTTTAGCCTTTGTTTGCGGGTCTTTTAAAACTGACATTTTAGGCGGCTGTAATGCAACAACGCGTTCGCCTTCTTGCGGCGGTTTTTCCATGTTGATTGTAAACGGTCTTAGCTTAATTGGTGTATCGTCATCACTGTCTTTATCACCTTTGAGAATAAATAAAGGGATAGCCTCAGGGTTCATTTCTAAGTATTGTTCCCAGCTAAACTCATCCGAGATACGTGTTGAACTAACCTTACCGCCTTTAGCTATAATACTGCTTAAACGTGCATACGAGCCTTCGTCTCCAAACAGTATTTGTCTAGATAAAAACGTTGCGCTGTCTTTATTTGCTTTTGCATGCGACGTTGATGAGCGTAGCGAAAATACATTTTTCTCATTAAGTAAATGCGAAAAGTATTGAACACCTAACGCATTATGATGACGATTTGGCGATAATGCTAATACACTACGAATCGTTGTTAGAGGTAAGTAGCGTTCAGCATGCTCTGATTGCGGGTTACCATAATAACAAGCTAAACCATCCATACGTGCCATTCTGCAGTTTTCCCATGCAGGATCTGACAGGTGAACCGGAATGTTTTGCTCTTGTAAGCCTCGGCCGATTGCACGCGATACATGGTTTGCACCAATAATTAATATTGTATTTGGCGATGGCTGGCGTACACCTAATAGCTTGGCGACAGGAATGGCGGTTAAGCTCTGTAGTACAACGGTAATTATAATTACTGTAAATATAAGAGGTACCATTTTTTCAGCATCCGCAACACCAGACTCCATCATGCTAAGCGCAAATACCGACCCAACGGCTGCGGCGACTATACCGCGTGGAGCTATCCAGGCAAGTACCAAACGAGACTTCATTGGTAAGTCAGTACCAAAGGTCGAAATAGCAATACACAGTGGCCGAGCAACAAAAAGCACGATAGCTAAAAATATAAATACATCGCTGTCGAGCATCATTAAATCAGAGAGCTGTAAGCGTGCTGCAAGTAAAATAAACAGCGTTGATATTAATATCATCGACAAGTCTTCTTTGAACTCAAGTACAGAATCTATTTCTAAATCGTCTTGGTTAGCAAGCCAAATACCAAATACAGTCACTGCTAATAGGCCTGATTCATGGCTTAAATAGTTTGATACAGAAAAACTAATGAGTACTAATGCCAATATACCAAACTTATGTAATTCAAATGGTAGCCACTCGCGGCGCATTAATAGTGTTGTTAACCAACCAGCAGCAACACCAATACTTAATCCAACACCTAGGGTTTTAACTAAAGCAATAATAGTGTGGCTAAATACTTCGCCTTGGCCTACCAGCATTACGGCTTCAAATACTAATACAGCGAATAATGCGCCGATCGGGTCTATTACAATACCTTCCCATCGAAGTATGCGGTCAATGTCTTGTGTTGGGCGCATTGAGTTTAATAGCGGTGCTATAACAGTAGGGCCTGTTACAACTAGCACTGCACCTAATACCGCAGCTACACGCCAATTAAGTTCAAGCAACCAATAGGCGCTGAGGCTAATAACAATACAGGTAGTAAGCATGCCGATGGAGCAAAGGTTCCTTACAACTTTTCCGATTCCTTTTAGCTCTCTGAAATGCAGAGTTAAGGATCCTTCAAATAAAATGATGGCAACACTCAGTGATACAACAGGAAACAGTAAATCACCTAACAATGCATCAGGGTCTAAAACACCACTAAATGGCCCAAGTAAAAGACCAGTAAGCAATAAGAAAAGAATAGCGGGCACTCTAAAAGCCCACGCGACCCATTGGGCAAGCACAGAGCAAAGTGCGATACCGGCTATGTAAATTGCTGACATAGATTAAGAATTCCTTATTTATGACGGTTTGTTTAGAAAGTATAACTTTTGTTAATTATTAATACAGGGGTATACACGGGAAATTCAAATATTACTAATCAATTTTAGCTGCTTATAGAAGATTAGTAGGCTTAAATTATTTTGCGCGTGTTAAGCCGCCTTATTTTAAGCGGTATTAATTGTTTAATTGGTTGAATTTTAATAACAATCTAACACCACAAATGAGAAGGAATTAGCTTCGCTCGAATTTTAACCTTGATTTTTAAGGGGTATTTAGTGTAATATGCTTCGTGTTCTAATAATTAGTTATCTAATGAAGTTTATTGGAAGTAAAAGTGGTTTGTTAATCTTAACGTCATTTTTAATCTTTATAATCATGTATTAGTGGTGTTACTAGTATTCGAACACTACATAATTTCATTTGCCGAACTCTTGGTATGGTTTTGCTAAACAAGTTTATTTAATTATTTAAGTAAATAAAGGTTTGAGTTGAACTATTACTTTCAATGTTTAACCCCCATCGTGGCGGTTAAATCTCGGTCCTTTGGTCTTCACCCTATCTGTTGGTGTATCAGACTTTAGAGGCTCTATGTATGTTGTTAATAAAAAAGCCACACACAGCTTTTTACAGCGATGCATAAACAACACTTTTAAATTTTTTGATTAGTGCTGCTCAATATTATTGGGTTGTTGCTACTTTATACTTAACCTTAAATCTAAGCTTATTGTTTTAGATATGGTTTTTCGCGTGTGTGTAAAAAAAGTGTTGCCTAAATGAAAGAAAAATTCGAAGCTATGTTTTAAACCTAGCTACTTAGTTTTAGCTCGTCTAATTAAGGTGAGCGCAGATAAAATGGAAAGTTGAGCATTTATGCAAAAGTTAAATTGGCGACGTATCGTACTTAAAGTAGGTAGTGCATTAATTGCACCAGATCAAGATGGCTGCCGTTCGCGTTACATATTAACCATCGCACAGTTCATTGTTCGTTGTCGTGCCCGTGGAATCGAGGTGATTTTAGTATCATCGGGTTCTGTAGCGGCTGGCGCGCATTTATTCCCATCAGACAAACCACGCTCTGTGGTAATGAAAAAAGCAATGGCGGCAGCGGGTCAAACAGAAATGATTGCCATGTGGGACCGCTTTTTTGACTTTCCATCTGCGCAGCTATTATTAACGCATGGCGATTTACGTGACCGCGAGCGTTACCAGAGCATCCGTGAAACCGTGTTCACTTTACTTGAACATGGTGTACTTCCTATCATTAATGAAAACGATGCCGTAACCACCGACGATTTACGAGTAGGGGACAACGATAACTTATCAGCAATGGTCGCAGCAGCTGCCGATGCCGATGCTTTATTAATATTCTCAGACGTTGATGGGCTATATGATAAAAACCCTAACTTACATGATGATGCGGTGTTACTGCCTGAAATAAAATCAATTGATGAATCTATTTATGCTATGGCGGGATGTGCTACAAGTGCGGTAGGTACTGGTGGTATGAAAACTAAAATAGAAGCGGCAGAAAAAGCAACGTCACATGGTATAGCGACTTATATTATAAATGGCTTTAAAGAAGAAACATTTATAAAACTGCTAGCTGGAGAAAACCCAGGTAGTGTATTTTTACCGTACGAAAAACCGATGCAGGACTCTATTCATTGGATGACACATACAGCAAATGAGCAAGGGGAAGTTGTTGTTGATGGATCATTTGATGAATCTCTTGAAGGTGAAAGTGGATGTATTCGTGGTGACGAAATCATGGAAGTTCACGGTGAATTTGCCGTGGGTGATACCATTTTAGTACGTAGTGAAGACGGTACGCGTTTAGCTAAAGCGACCGCAAATTATAGTAGCTGTTTGTTAAACTTTATTGCAGACAACGAACAGAGTGAATTCAGCGAAAAAATGCAGGATTCAATTGGACCAGTTATATCTGAAAAACATATCGCATTATTGGAGAAGTCATGAGTTTAATTACGGACATTTCACGTCAGGCAGCTAAAGCTGCACATACACTTGCTTTACTCGATACCGAGACTAAAAACCAAGTATTAGTTGAAATGGCAGCGGCACTAAGAGAGCAAAAAGCATTTATAATAAAAGAAAATGAAAGTGATTTAAGCGCAGCACGCGACAATAACTTAGCAGCCTCAATGATCGACCGCTTAACGTTAAACGATGAGCGTATTGAAGCAATGGCAGAAGGTATTGAAGTAATCGTAAGCCTTGATGATCCTGTTGGTCAGCTGCGTGATATTACTGAGCGCCCAAATGGTATTAAAATTCGCAAAATGCGAGTACCTCTTGGCGTTGTATGTATGATTTACGAAGCACGCCCGAATGTGACAGCAGACGCTGGTGCATTATGTTTTAAATCAGGTAATGGCGTGATTTTACGTGGCGGCAAAGAAGCACTTAAAAGTTCACAAGCTATCGCAAGTGTAATGCACAGCGTACTTGAGAAGCACAATTTACCGGTATCACTTATTTCAGTGATTCCAGATCCAGACCGTGCGCTACTAATGGAACTGATGCAGCAACGCGAAAGCATTGATTTAATCATTCCACGCGGCGGCGAGGGCTTAATTAACTTTGTTACTGAAAACAGTACGATCCCAGTAATTCAGCATTACAAAGGCGTTTGTCATCTATATGTAGATAAAGATGCAGACCTAGAAATTGCGCTTAACTTACTGCTTAACGGTAAAACGCAGCGTACCGGTGTTTGTAATGCACTCGAAGGTTTAGTTGTTCATCAAGATGTTGCAGATGAATTTTTAAATCTGTGTGCAGTCGTATTACGCCAAGAAGGTGTAAAAATAAACGCAGACAGTTTTGCTGCTAAATACTTTGATAACGCAACAGTTCTAGCCGATAGCGAGTTTGGTGAAGAGTACCTAGACTTAGAAATCGCTATTCGCGTTGTTCCAAACTTTACGGCAGCGGTTGAACACATTGCACAGTTTGGTTCAAACCATACAGAAGTAATTTGTACTAAAAATGAAGCTGCTGCAGAGTTATTCCAACGCAGTGTTGATGCTTCTGTAGTGATGGTTAACGCATCGTCTCGTTTTTCTGATGGCTCACAATTGGGTCTAGGCGCAGAGATTGGTATAGCTACTTCCAAGCTACATGCATACGGTCCTATGGGCCTCGAGTCACTAACGACCGAAAAGTATTTAGTTAATGGAGTTGGCCAAGTTCGCGAGTAACCGCAAAAATTAAGTCCATAAAAAGCCGAGCATATTCCATGCTCGGCTTTTTAGTTTATAAATCACGCTACAGTTACTTTAACTTTTTAAACCAATCACTTGCAGGTTCAGGCCTGTGTAAATAATAGCCTTGAAGAATAACCTCAGGATACTCCTGTAGTAAATCAAAGTGGGACTGGTTCTCAACGCCTTCAGCAACTATCTCGAGTTCAAATAAACGACCTAAGCTTACAATCATATCAATAATTAGTTTGTCGTTGTTATCGGTAGGCGCCTCTAAAACAAAAGAACGATCAATTTTAAGTTCTTGTATTGGTAATTGTTTGAGGTAGGTTAAGCTCGAGTATCCAGTACCAAAGTCGTCAATTGATACTCTAATACCTAACTTCTTGAGAAAGTGAACAGCTTCAATAGCCGCTTCCATATGATTAAGCAATGTACCTTCAATTATCTCAATAGTGAGTTGTTGAGGATTAATGTTATGTTGCTTTATCTGTTGGCTAATAAAGTTTAAAAAACGCGCTTCATGAAAGTGCCTGCCACTTATATTAATTGATAAGTTTAACTCAGGGTGAGTTTTACTAAGTTGCGTTAGTATTTCAAGTGCATTTGAAGTTACCCAGCAATCTAAATCGTAAATTATATCTGACTCTTCAGCTATAGATATAAACTCACCAGGACTAATAAAGCCTTTTTGAGGATGCTCCCATCTTAATAAAACTTCAGCGCCTTTAAGGGTTTGGTTTCGATCAAATTGGGATTGTAAATATAGCGATAGCTCATTATTAGAAATAGCTTTACGTAAATCTTGTTCTATTTCAAAACGGCGTTTTGCTTGCTCGCCAAATGAAGTATCAAAAAAGGTAACTCTATTGCCGCCTTTCTCTTTTGCTTTGTAACAGGCCGCTTCACAGTTACGAATAGTCTCAATAGCGCTTTCCCATTGATCTTCTCGTGGAAAAATATACGTGCCAATACTTACTGTTAAGCTAACGTCTTGTTCATCAACCACAAAGGGGTGGTTTACACTTGCAAGTAGCTCTTGGGCTTTATTTTCAGCCATAGCTTGAGCTCTAGCTCTGCCCACACCTTTTTCAACTGTACATAGTACTGCAAACTCATCACTGCCTAAGCGAGCAATAACATCTTTTTTACTCACCTTAGAATGAATTCGTTTAGTTAATTCTTTTAAAATATTATCGCCAGCGAGTAAGCCTAATCCATCATTGATTGAGTGGAAGCTGTCTATATCAATAATATAAATATAGGCATAACTATTTTCGGTACTACAAACTTGAAGTTGTTGCTCTAACTGCTTTAAAAACCCATTTCGGTTGGGTAAACCTGTAAGTTCATCATGCCATGTGAGGTAGTGAATTCTTTCTTGGGTTACTTTAACGCTCGAAATATCACTGAATACACCAATATAGTGAACGTTAGTATCTTGATCGCCTTTAACCAAACTGAGAGTTAGTAGCTCTGGATAAAGTTCGCCATTTTTTCGTCTGGTTACAAGTTCTCCACTCCAATAGCCTGCTTGATTTGCATGTTCCCATACTTGGTCAAAGCTAATGCTAGGATGGTTATTTTGTTTAATATCGTGCAACTGCATTTGTAGTGAGTCTGATTCACAGTAACCGGTTATACGACAAAATGAAGGGTTTACCGCAATAATTTTGCCGTTACTATCGGTAATAACAACACCATCGGCAGTTCCCGTTAGGGCTTGATAAAATAATTTTTGTTTTGATGAGAGTTCTCTTAATTCTTCTTCTCGCTGGCTAAGCTCTTTCGCAAGAGACTCTATTTCGAGTAGCTTGTCGTGCAGATCAAAGTTTTTTTCTATTAACCTGTCTAGCATGCCTTGCGCTGTAATGTGTGTACGAATACGCGCTCTAACTAGAGCTAGTTTATAAGGCTTATGTATGTAATCAATTGCGCCCATTGCAAAGCCTTTTTCTTCAGACTCTTCTTCTGTAAGCGCAGTTACAAATATGACGGGGATGCCTTTGGTATTTTGTTTCGCTTTGAGTATATTACATACTTCGTAGCCGTCCATGCCGGGCATCATTATGTCTAATAAAATCAAGTCAGGCCGAGTTGACTCAATAAAGATCAAAGCCTGCTCACCACTAGTAGAAATACGTACATCGTAGTCAGTTAAAAGTCCTTCTACTAATACGTGTAAATTACTAGGTTCGTCATCAACAATAAGAATTAAAGGTTTATGCTTTTGTTCTGTGGTTAATCCATTATTGTTTGCGAGGTAATTTGAATGCACTATCTGTCCTTCTCTGCGTTCTTTACAATATTAAATCTAGTTCAGGTTAGTGGTTATGCCTAATTTTTATTATCGTTTCTATACTTATCAATAAGCTCAATTACTAACGCGTAGTTAAAGTGATCAATTGCTTCTTTGAGCTTAAATAGAGAGTGGCCTCTATCATATTGATTCATTTCTAGCTGTCTAACCAAACTGCTAGGTACGGGGCGAGCCGTTAATGCTAATGAGTATATATTATCAATAACCGAGTCTTCGTTTTCTAGTTCATGTTGCTGTATATGTTCTTTTTTAAAGCTATCAGCTATCAAAAATTGTTTTACAGCAAAAAGTGTAAGTATTAATTGCTCATTAAAATGAGATAAATTAATACTTTTCTTATCTATTAAGCTTTCCTCAACACTTTGCGCGCTTTGTTGCAGTAGCTCAAAGCCTAATGTGCCGGCCAAGCCTTTGAGTGTATGTACTAGTCGAATTAAGCTTTCTAACTCTCCATTTTTGATTAATATATCAGCTTTAATCGAAAAGTCATTGTAATCGTTGACAAACTGAGTAAATAATTTAGCTAACAATTCGTCATTGTTTTCTAGGTTTTCTTTTGCTAAAGGCAGGTTTATAGTGCTCAGAGATTCGCTACTTTGCAGATGCTTTTCAATACTTTCGTAAAGCGCATCAAAAATAATCGGTTTTACTAAAAAGTCATCCATACCCGCTCTAAACGCTGCTTTTTTATCATTAGGATCTGCGGCTGCCGTAATGGCAATTATGGGAGTTTTGTAGCCTCGTTCTCTTAATATGCTTGTTGCTTCAAGCCCATCCATAACTGGCATTTGAACATCCATAAAAATAATATCGATGTCATTTATCTCGACTTTATCTAATGCATCATGTCCATTATCAGCAATGATCACGGTCATATCTAATCTTGCTAAAAGGGCGGAGGCTATTTCTTGGTTAATTCTATTATCATCAACAACTAATGCATTAAAACCCGAGAATTTAGGGTGAGGCTTTAATTGCTTTTCTTTGAAATTATTTGGTGAAAGCTTTCTTAAAACTTCAACTTCACTATTTTTATTACCGATAATTATAATGTCTATATTTTCATTTTTTGCAATTGGCTCAGGAGACTCTTCATCGGTAATTAATAAAATCAGTGTCAATTTTTCATTAACGTTTTTATTTTGAGCGTACAGTTGTTGTAAAATAAAGTTATCGTTGAGCTCTTTTTTTTCTATCGACATTATTACAATACTAAATGGGCTACTAGGCTGAGACATTTTTGCAATGGCTCTTAATGGTTCTTGTGTTGTTTCTGTCGTTATATTTATATCACTTAGTAAGTCCATTAATTTTTTAATTTGCTCATTATCGGGGCTAATTAATAAGGCGTGTTTTTTAAGCTTTTGTTGCTCAGATAAAGTAAAGGGTAAAGTAAAGAAAAACTCGCTACCTTGATTAATCGTGCTCCTTACTTGTATATCTCCGCCCAGCAATTTAGTTAATTGTTTGCTTATAGTGAGTCCTAAACCGGTCCCACCATACTTTCTTGTTGTGCTTGAATCACCTTGCGAGAAAGACTGGAATATAATTTTTGATTGCTCTTCAGTCATCCCAATACCCGTGTCTTTTATACTAAAGCGAAGGTTTATTGTTTTTTCGTGTTGAGATGTCGCTTCTATAATTAATGATATTTCACCATGCTCAGTAAACTTAATTGCGTTACCTACACAGTTATTTATTATTTGGCTTAAGTGCATTGGGTCGCCAATAAGTTCAAGCCCTGCATCAACGTGTAAAGTAAAATTTAGTAGCAAGCCTTTTTGCTTGGCATTTGTTGAGAATAAATTTTGAACGTTAGAAACAATAGTATGTAAGGTAAAAGGGATTTGCTCTAACTGGACTTTTTCCGATTCTAGTTTAGAAAAATCCAGAATATTATTTAAAATCTGCAATAAATTTTTAGCACTTGAAAAAGCTTTATCTGCGTAATGTTTTTGCCTTGAGGGAAGCTCACTGCTTTGTAAAAGCTGCAACATACCTAATATGCCATTCATTGGAGTGCGAAGTTCATGACTCATATTGGCTACAAAATCTATTTTTGTTTTATTGGCTTTATCGGTTTGCTCCATAGCGCTCGTCAGGTCGGCATTCATTGCTTTCATTTGGGAATTTAATACGCGGGTTTCATTGAGTAGCTCTTTGGTTTGCTTATTTTTTAAATATAAAGCGTTGGCTGCTTTTATTGCCGATGCTATTTCAGTTTGATTTTGGCTGGTATTTGAAATAGTCACTGGCTTTTCGTTGTTCATGTCTTTAAGTAATAAAGTGAGCTGGGTAATCGGTTTTATAACCGATCTAAAAATAAAGTAGCTTAACAATAAAATGATTAACATAATTAAAACGGCAAATATATTTGCCTGTTCTGTATTTTCTGTTAAGTGGCTACTTAGTAGCTCTTCTGTTTCGGTTAGTTTATTTTTTTCTATATTTTTAATTTCATTAGTTAAATACAGCAATTCGTTTTCTATGCCTGTTAGCACTACATTTACAGAAAAAGTGTAGCTGCGGGTGAGTAATACAAGTTTGTTATAAGCTTGTTTTAAGCTTATTGTTTTATTGGAGAAGGACTCATTTATTACAGACGTGCTTGTTAGTTTTTTATGTAAGTAATCTAGGTTTTGTTTTACATTTTGCGCTTCATCAAAGTTAGGTTTATAAAGGTAGCTTACAGCAGCGTGCTTTAAATTACTTATTGTGAGTAAAACATCGTTAAAAATAACTTTATTGTCATTGTTTGAAGGCTCTTCTAATTCACTAATTGTTACTTGTAAGTCATCAATAGGTTGTTTGAACTGAGTAATGTAAAGGTGTTCGCGTTTTTGCCTGTTTATGACAACTTGGCCAAATGTATCTTGGTAATTATTTAAATATTCGCCAAGGCGTATTAGTGAGTTTTGATACTCAGGGGTCTGGTTTAGAGTGTTTGTTTTTAGCTGCTCGAGATTTAGATTTGCCTTATTTAAATAAAAATTAAATTTGGTAATCGTAGTTTCATTTGCATTGTCAATAAATGAGACCGCATGCGCTTGCAGGGAGATAATATCTTTTTCTAAGTTAGTTACAGCTTCACTTTGAATAAGTGCGTTATGTTGCGATTTTTGCAAGTTAAGTAAAGACGTTTGCGAATAGTTAAACAAATAGCTCTGTAAAAGAAGTAATCCAATCAGCGAACACAGAGCTAATATTATTTTTGATTTAATTGAATTTATTATCATTATCGGCTAATCAACTCATACCATTTTTGCAGGCTGTAGTCATAGGTTGGCATAACTGTATTCCACACTGCTACATTACTAAAGCGTTTATGGTAACTACCGCCATTACGTTGCCCACCTGCTTTTACAGCTACGTCGCCATTGGTATTTAATAAATCTATGTTTGTTGCTTTTCCACCGTACCAGTAATCCCATTCAGACTGAGATAGGAGTAGTTTAGAGCGCTGCGGGTTACTAATGTAATAACCTTGGCGAGCAATAAATGCACCAGGCCAGCCTGAAAGCCACCAATTCATATAATCGTAAGCTGCATCTTTTGCGCTACTTTGTATTTGTGACGATAAACACATAACACCATGCCAGCCTCGGTAGCCTTCTTTTGGCGCGGCAAATCGTACATTAATATTTTGGCTGTTTAATGCAGAAACTGCAGGCGAAAACATGCTTTCTATATGGGCTCGCTTACTTCTCATAAATTCAATCGACTCAGGAACCGAATTCCAATAGCCACTAAAGTGACCTTGGCGTTTAAAGTCGAGTAATATACTAAACAACCTATCAAGTTCTGGGCGGGTCATTGCACCTATATTGTTAAATTTTATAAGTCCTTTACTTTGTGCTGCTAGGGCTAGGTCAAATAATCCAATGGTAGGCGCATTTACAATAGCTACTTTACCTCTGTTCTCGTCATCAAGCAGCCAACTCCAGCTTTCTGTTTCGTATGCTATACCTGGCTTAATAAAATCGGTGTTGTAACCAAAAGAGTCAACATTATGCACATAAGGTAAAAAGCTAATATGATCGCTTTCTTGTGCGCTTAACGTGCCATCGGGTTGAACATTTAATAATTTATAGGGAGCATCACCTGCACCAATACTTGCAGTTTCGGTTAGTTTTCCCGTTTTAGTAAGTGGATTTATCTCGTTAAAGTAGGTGAGTCGTTTTTTTTCTATTGGCTGTATAGAACCTGCATCCCAAAGCACATTAATGCTGTTTGACCATTGTTCGTATAAATCAAAGGAGCCAGGGTCCATTGATGCCTTTTGCAAAACGGCAGCGCTGCCTGCGGGAGTAAATTCTATATTAATACCCAAGTCACTCATCGCTTGCTTGCGAATAGCCTCTTGGAGTGTTACATGCGTACCAAGCACTCTTAATGTGACTTTTTTTCGGGCAAAAACATAAGGCGCATGTGTTATTGCAACAGCTGTTAAACCTATTGCAGCTAGCTTTTTTAGCGTTGAACGCTTAGGGTTGTCCATGTTAAGCCTAAAGTACTAATGTGTGACATTATGTATAGCTAAGAACTTGTAAAGACACAAGTTGAATGGATAAATTTAAAATTATATAGAATGAAAAATTAGAATATTAGGGTATCAAAAAATAATAAAAACACTGGAAAAATAGAAGAGTAGAACGAATTTGAAAAGGAGTAGGAAAGTGGTGGAGCTAAGCAGGATCGAACTGCTGACCTCCTGCGTGCAAGGCAGGCGCTCTCCCAGCTGAGCTATAGCCCCACATTCCTAAGTTACATATAATGTAACTGCTTGACTGCTGAGTTCCAAGCGGGACGAACTTTAAGTTTTTTTATAAATTTGGTCAAGTATTTTTTCGTAAATTTTCACTGTTTACGTCAATTTTTGTTAGACTCGGCTTAATTCAAAACTAAAACGATAAAAAACAATGAAAAAATGTGTTCTAGCGCTTATGGTTTTACTCGCTGGCTGTGCCTCAAATGATGAGCCGCCTTTTGAAATAAATAATAAACAGTTTCACGAAAAGCAAGATGAGCAAGGTAATAAGCTTTTTGCTTATGTTGTGTCGGTAAAAGCTAAGCATCGTGAAAACTTTAACCTTGACCGTGGTCCTAATAAGAGACCAAGTCGTGGTGAGGTTAAGCAGTATATAGAGAAAGAGCATTTTGAAGAATCGAGCATTCTGAAGTTACAGCTAGAAGACCAAGCAGTTGAATTATTAAATCAAGAGCTAAAAGATCGTAAGTATTGCGACAACAAGCATGAAGTTAATGATGTTTTATGGCGAGATTTGAGTGTACAACTAAGAGGGCGTTGTTTGTAATATGTTGGCTGATAAAACTAAGTTAGCAGAGCTTTTGGCGCACCTAGATATTAACTATGATGTAATAGAGCATCCGCCGCTACATACTAGCTTAGCGGCAGATGAGTATATGATTGAGCGCCCAGGTACTCGTCTTAAAAACCTGTTTTTACGCGATAACGAAGGCAAGCGACACTTTTTAGTTATTACAGCGCACAATAAGCAACTCGATTTAAAGGCACTATCAAAGCAACAAGGGCTTTCACGCTTAGGGTTTGCATCGAGTGAACGCTTAGCAACGTATTTAAAAGTGGCTCCTGGGTGTGTATCTATGTTGGCTCTTTTAAATGATAAGCAAAACGAAGTGAGCTTATGGGTTGACCAAGATATTTGGCACGGTGATTTGTTTCATTGTCATCCGTTTGAAAACACCCAAACATGGTTGCTTAGTAAAGCTGATTTAGAAACATTTTTTAATTACACAAAGCATCAACCGCGCGTTGTATTTTTACCCTCAAAATAAGCCCACATAATTAACGATAAACCACATAAGCAAACCGCAAGCAGCGTAAACATAAACGCTGTTTGCCCATGATGTTGGTATACCACACCGGGTAATAACGACCCCAATGCGCCACCACTGTAATAAAACGATACATATCCGCCATTGGTTACACTTGGTGGGGCTTTACTGATTTTATTAACGAGCGGTGCGGCAGTTGAATGAATCACAAACATAGCACCACAAAACAAAGTAAATGCGATTAAAAATAAGCTAAGCTGGTGGCTCATTAATAAAATAATACTCACACTATAAAAACTAAATACCGCAGTTAATAAATGCCAAGGCGAAGGGACTTTTTTAAGTAACCAAGGTGCAGCAATAGAGGCGAGGGCACCAATTAAATAACCACTGTAAACCAAACCTATGTCACGAGTATTGGTAATTAAAAACGTGTCTTGTAATATAAACGGTAAGTAATTAAGTAGTGCAGCGAAACAAAAGAACATACAAAAAACGGCGCCGTAAACTTTAAGTACAGCGCCTTCTTTAAGTTGTTTAATGTAATCGAGTGGGGAGAGCTGCGACTGTTTAGCTGGGTTTGTAAAGCGAGAATGCTTAACTGTCAAAGCTAAGCAAATAAGCATAAAAGCAGTTACGTAATAAAAGCTCTGCCAATTCCATAAGTCGCTAAACAAAGCGGCAAGCACACGTCCAAAGTAACCACCAACTATACTGCTACCAATATATAGGGTCATATTTTTTTGAAGTGTATCAGCGCTATAACTCATGCCTATATAGCTAGTCATTGCTGTTAAAGCTGCGGGGAGCGTTAAACCTTGTAAAAATCTGACTAATAATAAAAGCTCAAAGCTAGGTACATAAATAAAAAGTAAGCAGCTAAGGCCTAAAAGCACCATTGCAATACGTAATATAAGTAGTGGATTTATTTTTGCTAAAAATAAACCATAAACGAGCGGGGCAATGGCTAAAGGCAGCATAGTTGCAGTCATTAAGCTGCCAGCTACCGCAGGTGCTACATTAAATTTGCTCGCAAAAAGGCTAAGTAGGGGTTGCGGTGCATAAAGCACAAAAAATATAAATACCGAGCAAACGAGTAGATGAGGTAAACGCATTATATGGCTTGTGCATTTGCTGATTGGTTGTCTGGTATTGTATTAAAAATTGCTTTTAATTCATAATTAAAACCATAGCCATTGCGCTATTTCATGGTTTGTTTTAACTAGTTTGCTAGATTAATGTCGATAGCGCTGTTATTTGAACTCGTTGGTGATTAAAATAGCAATAATATTAGTTTTTAGTGGAACAAAGTCATGGGTTCATTACAAGACCAATTGCTTCAAGCAGGATTAACAACATCGCATAATGCTAAAGTTGCTAAATCAGAAAAGCGTAAGCAACAAAAAAAGCAAAAGAAAGGGGCGACTAGCAACCCAAGTGATCTGCAAAAGCATATTCAACAAACCAAGCTAGAGCAGCAAAAAAAAGCTGAAGAGCTTAACCAAACACGCCAAGTGAGTTTAAAGCAGCGCGAGCAAGAAGCGCGTGTTAAACAAATTTTAGAACACCACAACCAAGACGCTATTCGTGGTGAGCGCACATTTAATTTTACTTATCAAAACAAAGTAAAAAATATCGACGTGAACGAGAAAACGCAAAAAGCGTTATCGGGCGGTCGTTTAGCTATTTGTGTACTAGAAGGGCAATTTTACGTATTAGACGACAAACCAGCACGCAAAGTGGCTGAAGTTGACGAAAAGTATATTGTTTTTCATGTAGAGCCAGAAAACAAACCAAAAGATGAAGATGACCCATACGCAGACTTTGAAGTACCAGATGATATAGTGTGGTAATAGTTATTAAGGGTAAGCTCATTTTTATTTGCTAAAGTATATAAAAGTGAGATAGAAACGAGTTAGCGGTTTTTGGTTAAGTTGATCGTCTAGCGTCGTTTCGTACGTATGCTTTTTATTTGATTGTTTACTACAATCAATAGAACAGTTTTTCTAACCGTCAAAAAAGAAGAGTAAATACAATGAGCAAGATGAAAACACTACTATTAGGCGCGGGTATTACTTTAGCCGCAAGCTTCTCGTTTAATGCAGCAGCTGCCGATGGCGCTGCACTTTATACCGCTAAGAATTGTCAAACTTGTCATGGCGCTGAAGGTAAAGCACCAATTATGGGTATGTACCCTAAACTAAACGGTCAAAACAAAGACTACTTAGTAGCGCAAATGAAAGACATCAAATCAGGTGCACGTAATAACGGTATGACCATGGCTATGAAAGCAATGGTTGCAACGGTAACTGATGAAGAGTTTGAAGCAATTGCAGATTACCTAGCTAACGTAAAATAATTTACGCAGCTATACCATTTTAATACAATTGGTATTTTAGTTTTACAAACAGCCACACAATAGTGTGGCTGTTTTGTTTGGTGTTTGCTATAAAATAGAGACTGCTTTAGACTTCTAAACATCTGTTCGTACAGGTTAATAATGTACGTTTTTAAAAGGCTCATTATGTTTGATTTACCCCAACTCGATTTAAAAAACAAAGTATCAGCACAAGAGTGGCAACTTCGTGTTGATTTAGCCGCGTGTTATAGACTGGTAGAGCACTTTCGTTGGGGGGATTTAATCTATACGCATTTATCAGCACGTTTGCCTGGCACCGACCACTACTTAGTGAATGCGTTTGGTTTAACCTTTGATGAAGTAACTGCCTCTAATTTAGTAAAGGTCGACTTAGACGGCAACATTATTGACGATACGCCATTTAGTATTAATCCAGCTGGATTTACTATTCACAGTGCGATTCACGAGGTACGCGAAGACGCTCATTGTGTTATTCACCTTCATACCAAAGAAACAATCGCAGTCGCTACACAAAAAAATGGTTTATTACCGCTTAGCCAATATTCAATGTTTTCATTGCCATCGCTTTCTTATCATGGTTACGAAGGGCTTGCAGTAAACGACGACGAGCGAAAAGTGCTGCAAGATGATTTGGGCAGCACTAACCATATGTTATTGGTAAATCATGGTGGCTTAACAGTAGGTCCAACGGTAGGCGATGCGTTTATGCGCTTTTATGATTTACAGCGAGCGTGTGAAATTCAACTAGCGCTACAATCAAGCTCGCAAGAGGTGATTGAAGTACCGCAACCTATAATCGACAATATTTATAATCAAGCAAACGTAGTACACAGTGGCAGCACCGGCGGGCAACTTGCGTGGCCTGCAATGTTACGTAAAGCGTATCGACTTGACCCTAGTTTTGCAAAATAACCCATAGCGGTTAATAAGGAATTTTAATGAAAGTAAATCGCGTTGAAGTATTTGATATTCACTGTCCTGATAGACCTTCTTGGACACCTGTGTTTGTACGAATTCATACTGACGAAGGTATTAGTGGTGTTGGCGAAGCCGGCCTTGCATACGATTTAGGTCACAGTGCTGCAGCGGCTATGATTAAAGAAATGGCCGACGCCTTTTTAATCGGCCACGACCCATTTCAAACAGAAAAACTATGGTCACGTATGTTACGTGAAAGTTTTTGGGGTTTAGGCGGCGGACCTGTTGTATATGCTGCAATGAGCGCAATTGATACCGCACTTTGGGATATAAAAGGTAAAGCGCTTGGTTTACCTGTATACCAGTTATTAGGCGGTAAAGTTAACGACAAACTACGCACTTACGCATCGCAATTACAGTTTGACTGGGATAGCGAATTTAAAGCGCTAGTACAACCGCAAGAATATGCAGAAGCGGCTTTAAAGGCGATGGCCGAAGGTTACGATGCAGTAAAAGTAGATCCAATTCAGTACGATAAAGACGGTAACACTTATTACGACCGTACAAAAATAATCTCACGCACTGAAATGAAGCTATACCGTGCACGTATGCAAGCTATTCGCGAAGCAGTAGGCGACGAAGTGGATATTATTTTTGAATGCCACAGTTTACCTGGCGTGACAACAGCCATTCAGTTGGGTGAAATTGCAGAAGAATTTGACTGTATGTACTTTGAAGAGCCAGTTAACTATTTAAACCATTCATTGCATGCAAAAGTAGCAGATAAAGTTAATGTGCCAATTGCTGGTGGTGAACGTTTGTATAATCGCTGGGGTGTGCGCCCGTACTTAGAAGATCAAAGTATTGATGTTCTGCAACCTGATATTGGTTTATGTGGTGGCTTTACCGAAACTAAAAAAGTATGTGATTATGCTGATATTTTTGATGTGCGTATTCAAGCTCACGTATGTGGCGGGCCTGTTGCAACAGCAGCATCACTACACTTAGAAACAGCTATCCCTAACTTTTTGATTCATGAGCACCACACTTATGCGATTAAAAAGTGGAACCGCGAGTTATGTTTACAAGACCCACAACCTAAAAATGGTTTTTTTGAAGTGTCAGAAGAGCCAGGGTTGGGTATTGAATTAAATGATGAGATTGTTATGCGTTCTCAACGCGTAGAAATAAAATAATAGTCTTTTAACCTAACTTTAGGTCATGCATTAAAAAGCCGGTAAGTGATTAGTCACTTACCGGCTTTTAGTTGTTTGGTAAAGTTTTAGCTTGTTATAACTCGTTAATTCTACATTCTACGTCTTTAAGCTCAATAGTGGCTTTACTATCAAGGTGGCGTATATAGCATTGCTTGCCTTTAATCATCAATTCAAACTGATCGGGTGTATTGCGACTTTGCGTGTCGATAATATTATCACCATCCACATTGCTAAGGGTTACTGTGCTGCTGGTAGTAAATACATTCTCAGCTAATTGAGTTTCTTGTATATGTACAAGTGTTTTAATTGCTTTGCTAACGGCTGATTTATTTGGCTTTGACAGTAGAGCATGTTGCAGCTTAGGTGTCGGATCTGGATTTTGAGATATGCAGCCATTGAGAAAAAACGCAGAAAATACAAGGATTAGTAAAAAGGACATTTTCATAAATTGGCCGTATTATTATAAAAAGAGAGTTTAATATAACTAGTTTTACTTAAACTTGGTAGTAGTGCTTAGCGTTTGCATAGCTAAGGTCATGCCATGCCTTATCGTTTGAGCATAACGCCTTATGGGAGTGCCATAGAGTGTTGTAGCTTGTATTTATTTGGCACACAGGAAAGTTGCTTGCAAACATAATACGCTGCTGGCCAAAGTGATTAAAAAGGATATTAAAACACGCTGCTTGTTGCTCACTGGTAAGTTGTAGTAATTCAAAACCAGAGAATTTAATTGCTATGTTGTCGTGCTGAGCAAGTAACTCAGCACCTTGTTGCCAGTCATTTAAATTACTTGGCAGTCCTGCATGATTAATTATAATTTGAAGCTGCGGTAGCTGCTTAGCGTAGTAAGCTATTTGTTTGGTTATTTCGCTATTTTCAATATCAAATTGAGCTTCAAAATGCAGTTTATTTGTAGCCAATAAATTAAGGTTATTAATACAATGAGGGCTTTTTAGTCTCACTGCATTATCTTCTTCGGTTATATCTCTTATACCACAAAGGCTTGAATGAGCCAGTGCATTTAGCGCGTGATTAAATTGCTCTGCGGGCGCATCAATTTGGTTGTAACTAATAGCCTTAAATGAAAGGTTTTTTAAATGCGAGCTTAGCCAGTTTAACTCGTTTATAGGTGATTGATTATCAAACCCAGCCTCAATGTGCACAATACCCGCAAGTTCAAAATCAGTACTTTTAACAAGTTCCTCTGCACTTATTGGTTGTTTAATTCTTTCTAGGTTAGGCCATGCTGGTGGGTTTTCGCCTTGTAGCCAAGTATATTGCCCCTCGGCAAGATTAAAAAAATGCACATGAGGGTCAATAATTTGCATGCTCATTGGGCAGTGTAACCACCATCAATACTTTGTAGGCTGCCTGTAATAAAACTGGCATCGTCACTTGCTAAAAAGCTCACAAGGGCAGCAACCTCATCGGCTTGACCTAATCGGTTAAGCGGTTGAAGACTTGCTTCCTCGGCAACTATTTCTGCTTTGTTTGCGCCACTTTTTGCGCAGTACGCATCTATCGCGTTATGAAATAGCGGGGTTTCTATTGTGCCAGGGCATACCGCATTTACTCTAATATTAAAGCTCGCGTAATCAAGCGCCGTTGTTTTGGCCATTGAGGCAAGGGCATGTTTTGTTAGGTTATATGCAAAAGAGTTTTGCTTACCTATAATTGCTTGATCGGATGCGACTAATATAATAGCGCCGCTATTTTGCGCTTTCATGCTTGGCAATACGCTTTGTACTGCGGCATAGGCGCCTTTAACATTAAGCGCAAAAAGTGCATCGAGAGTTTGCTCGTCGGTGCTTTCTATATTTGCGCTTAAGTGTTTTCCAGCATTAGAAACAAGTACATCAATACGTTTGCTTTGTTCACAGATAGCGTTGATGCAGCTTTGTACCGCCGATACATCACTTACATCACACTGATGAAATATACCAGTTTCGCTTGGCTCTATATCAAGGTTATGTACTTTATAGCCATTACTTAGAAAACGCTTTACAACGGCTAGACCAATTCCTTTTGTACCACCTGTAACTATTGCAACTTTAGACATACTTACTTCCTTTATTGCTAACTAGTGAGAGTGACCGCAGCCGCCTTCAGCGTGCACATGTCCGTGAGAAACTTCTTCACTCGTCGCTTCACGTACAGATACAACTTCAACGTCAAACGTTAGTGTTTTGCCCGCAAATGGGTGGTTTAAATCACAATCTGCGTTAAAACGACCAACCTTAACTATAGTAACCTGATGACGACCTTGGTTAGAGCTAACCATTGCTGTCATACCAGGTTTCCATACTTTAACGTCGCCTTGTAGGTGCTTAAGAGGAATACGTTGAATTAAGTCATCAACACGCTCGCCGTACGATTCACTTGGCTCTAGAGTTACACTAAATTTTTCGCCAGCTTCTTTACCTTCAAGTGCTTTTTCTAAACCAGGAAGCATGCCTTCGCTGCCATGAATGTAAGTAAGTGGCGCTTCGTTTGTGCTACTTTCAATTTGCTCGCCCGCTTCGCTAAGGGTGTAATGAAATTCAACTGCTGAATTTTTGCTAATTTGCATGCTTGTCTCTTCAAATAATAACTATGTTAGGGCGCAATTTTACGCGAAATATACTTGTTTATAAACTTAACGTGGCTGATTTAGTGTTTTTTGTAAATCTAGCAGTAAATCTTTTTTTATTGGGGCTGCTTTTTGCTTTTCAGCCTGTGGTATAAACAGTACTAATTGAGTACCAGGCTTTAAAATGCTCGATGCAGAGAGTTTGTTCCATTTTGCCAAGTCGCTATGAGGTACATCGTAAAGCTGACTTATACTCCAAAGGCTATCGCCTGACTTAACTTCGTAATCTATTTCTATAGTGGGGATCGCAATCTCTTGGTGTTCTAAATAAGGGCTGATTTTGTAATCAACAGTTAATGTGCTTGGCAGGGTTTTAGGTTGTCCAACTAATAACTTTTCTCCAACACCTATTAAATTATTATTTTTATTATTAAGTTGTTTTAAAGCTTTTACAGACATACTAAAACGCTTGGCGATACTGTAAAGCGTATCGTTTTGTTTAACGATGTACTCTCCAGCAAAGTTTGATTTGAAGAACTGGCTTTTTAATAATGCTTCTTGTCTTATAGGCAGCAGTAAAGTATGCGGCCCGTTAGGTGAGCTTTGATTTTTTAAATATCCCTGATTAATAGCATGTAACTGCTTTGAACCTATACCAGAGAGCTTGGCAATGACTGAAAAGTCGAACTGCTGGCCTATGTTCATCTGTGTTGTAAATGGCTTATATGCAAGCTTTGGGCGTTTTATACCCTTTTGTGGGTGTTTAACTAAATAGCTTAAAGCGAGTAACTTAGGTACATAGTCAGCGGTTTCTTTTGGCAGACTGAGCGACCAGTAATCGGTGCTTTTACCGCGTTTTTTATTTTTTTCTATTGCGCGTTTAACGCGGCCTTCACCACTATTATAAGCGGCCAAAGCATGTAGCCAATTACCATCAAAGCGTTTATGTAAGTAACTTAAGTAATCAAGTGCAGCATCGGTTGAAGCAAGTACGTCTTGGCGCCCGTCATACCATTGGTCTGACTTAACACCAAAGTGATGCGCTGTTGCGCCAACTAACTGCCAAACACCAACAGCTTGCTGTGATGAGGCTATTGTTGGTCTAAAATCGCTTTCTACAAATGGTAGTAATGCGAGCTCAATAGGTAGTTGCTTTTGCTCAATTTTTTTTACGATGTGATACAGGTAAGGCGCTGCGCGTTTGCTCACCGTTTGTAAGTAGTTAGGTTGCTTTGCATACCAGCTGATACGCTTTTTTAAAGCGCGATTTTGATAAATCGTAAAGTGTAGATTATTGGCTATATGCACCCACAGATCGGTGGTTTTTGGTGGGCGCTTTTTTACGATTGTTTTTTTGAATTGAAGTGGCGTAACTAGCTCATTAACTTGAGGCGTTTGAGCTACTTCCTCGTCAATATCATAAGTATAGTCAGGCTCAAAATGAGTAAATATTTGTGGAGCTTCTTGTGGTTCTTGCTCCGTTGATTGACAACCAAATAACAAAATACCCAAACAACATAAAACCAAACTGCGCATAGTGATCACTTTTGTAAATTCCTTTTATTATTTTAACACAATCCGTTGTGTTGAGTTATTCTGCGCTTTTTACGCGATTTAGGCCAGCTTGTAAAAAAAAGTTACTCGATTTTATATTAAGCGCTTCTTGTTTATAAGGCTCAATAACTGATTTAGGAAACGACAGCATTAATTGCTCAATACTTTGATCTTTATTGTTTTTAACATGCTCTGTTATGGCTGTTAAAAACGATAGTGGCTGTTTCAGCTGCTCTTTTGTTAATGTGCCGCCGTGGCCAGGTATAATAATAGCGAGCTTTTCGTCGTTAATATATTGCTTAAGCAACGTTTGCCAACTTTTAAGTTCGCCGTGACCAGGGTAAGGAAGCCAGTCAACGATATCGCCACCAATCAGCACACTGCCATTATTAGTAGTAATAGTTAAATCACCGTTAGTATGGGCTTGCTGCGGCTCAAGCGTTACCTCAAAACCACCAAGGTCGATAATTTTACGACTATTAATTACTATTTCGGGTTTGCTAAGCTGATACTCCTGCCAGCGAAAAAGTCGCTTTTTTGCAAGCTTTAACTTATCACGCCATTTAGCTTGCTCTTCTTTAGGGACATTCGCTAATCGTTGGTAGCTCAGCTCAATGCTCTTTTCATAGGTGTCTAGTTTGTCGGTATATGCTGTTTGATAAAGACTAAAATTTTTGTTTACTTGCTGATGAACAACGAGCTTGGCATCAGGATAAAAATTTTGCATAACCGCCATACCGAGCAAGTGATCGTCATGGTAATGCGTGGCAACCAAATAGCATAAAGGTGTTTTAAGGCGTTTTTTTAAATCTTCAGCAAGTTGTTCAACTGCAGCAAAATTGGCACTCGTATCAACCAGTAGGGCACATTTTTCGCCTTCAATTAATACTTGGTTAGAGTCGTAAAAGCGAAGCTTGTCTTGTTGCTTTAAAAACTGAATATGAGGGTTTATTGTATTCCAAATAACGGCAGCGTAGGTGCTAGGTGCTATTGATAGTAAAGTGCATGATAATAGTAAGTGCTTACATGAAGAGGTTATGTTTGAAAGTTTTAACTTCATTTATTATCTCTACGCTGAGGTTTAATTACTTTAATAATAAACAAAAAGCGCAGTATGCGCTTTTTATTTTTGGTGTTTGGGGTCATTTGCCAAATGCTGACTGAGTTTATCAATCAATTGGTCTTGATGCTGTTGTTCAACTGTAGCCTGTGTTTTTGCTTCTAGCAATTCGTGGCTTAAGTTTAATGCTGCCATTAGTAGGGCTTTTTGATCGTTTCTAACGGTTGAGCGTTGTTTCATTTGCTCAACTAAGTCATTTAGATTTTTAGCTGCTGCTATTAATGCATCTTCCTGCCCTTCGGGGCAAGCAAATTGCTGCTCTTTACCTAGCAACTCAACAGTGACCCGCTGGTTTTGCAGCTCAGACATTAGCTAGCCTGTTGTGCGCTTTGTAATTTATCAAGAAGACCAGATAAAGTAGTGCTGGCATCTTTTTGCTTTTCTTCATTTTCTAAAGCTTCAAGCTGTAGTAATTCGTTTTCATCGCTTAGTTTAGTGTTCTGTTCTTTTAAAGTAGCAACATCTGTTTGTAATTGATTATTACGTTCGATTAAAGAATCGATCAGTTGTTCGAGTTGTTGAAGAGTAGTGTTGTTCATAAAGGCGCTCATATAACTGTAATTAATGTCATGCAAATGTAAAGCAAAGTGTGTTGATTTGCCAGCATTTACGGTGGTTTTAGCTGATTTTTCTTCTGCGTTAAGGGATAATTCAGCATATGAGCTTTTTCATTCAGAAATGGTTCACTTTAACACTCTCTTATCTTGGTGTGAGTTGCCAAAGCCTAGTGCTTATGGTTCACTTACGATATTAAATTGCGTATGGCGAAAATAAATAATGCTTAGTTACAGACACTCATTTCATGCGGGTAATCCTGCCGATGTACTTAAACATTTAGTACTGGCACAAGTACTAAATTACCAAACAATTAAAGATAAACCGCTTGATTATATAGACACGCATTCAGGTGCTGGCTTTTTTGAACTGGCAGCTGCTGATGCGCAAAAAACGCAAGAGTATCAAGATGGTATTGAAAAACTTTGGCAACATAAAAGTGAACATGCTGAGCTTAATGAGTACATTGAATTAATTAAGTCATTTAACGACACTGACGAACTTGCATTTTATCCGGGTTCACCAAAAATTGCAGAGCATTACTTGCGCCGCCAAGATAAGGGTTGGTTTTTTGAACTGCACCCGCGCGATTTATTATTACTTGAAGAAAATATGCAAGGTAAGCGCTCCATTCGTGTGCGCGGAGAAGATGGCTTTACCGGCTTAGTAGGATTATTACCACCAGCATCTCGCAGAGCGTGTGTGTTAATTGACCCTCCGTACGAAATTAAAGATGACTACGAAACGGTTGTAAAAACCTTAGTTAAAGCTCATCAGCGTTTTGCTACAGGTACTTATATGATTTGGTATCCGGTAGTAGACAGAGAGCGCATTGATAATATGGAGCAGGGCTTAATTGATTCAGGAATGCGCAACATTCAGCTATTTGAATTAGGCACTGAAGCGGACACTGACGTACACGGCATGACAGCATCTGGCATGATTGTGATTAACCCTCCATGGAAGCTAAAGCAAACAATGGATGCAATAATGCCTGAACTTGTTGATTTGTTGAGTGAGCCAAGTGGTTTTTACAGAAGTGAACAACTCGTTGATGAGTAGCTTTAAATAGTGCTTACAATGAATGATAAAATGCCCAGTTTTGCTGGGCATTTTATTTAAAATCAATACGAATGTGTTAGGTAACACATATATTAGGGAGCTAAATATTAATTAAAATAAACTGCGTTAAAAGTAGCAAGCGTATTACCGCTGTTGTTTTTAAGTTTTAGTGACTCGCCTGTAATTTCCCACTTTGAAGTATTGTTAAGTACGTTAGACATAGCTGCCTCTTGGTCCATATTCTCCGAACACATCTTTTTTGTACTCGCTAACTGACTAAGTGTAATTGTGTGCTGCTCGGTACTATAACTTCCGCTAAAATTATTACAGCCTAAAAAGCCATTAACACGGTAGTCTTTATCGAACTGAATAAACGGCTCTTTAGTTGTAACATTTACTGTTTGAGCATTGATTGTTATTGCTTTCCAGTACGTGTTTGTAAGCGTTACGTCTGGCTTTTCAACGGATACTTTTGAAAGCTCAATTTTATAAGGGCCAGTTAGCTGTGATTCTCTAAATGGGTCGTTATTTGTGGTACTTGTGTAAAGTACTTTGTCTTTATTTATGATTCTGGCGCTTAGGCTATAGCGGTGTTTATCGTTAACTTTACTGGCATCATAAGTTAGCTCTACAGTAAATGGTGGGGCTTGGGTAATATCAATCACTTCTTGGGTTATTATATCTGCTTTTACATCCATTTTAGATACATCCGAAAGCGTAACTATTAACTGTGAACCGGGGCGAAGCATACTGCGATCTTTGTAGCTAACTTGGGTAGTTAGAGTCGATATTGATTTTGCTTGCTCTGTATTTTCAGTCGGCTTTGTTTGTTGATCACAACCGGTTATGGCAAAAGCGCTCAGTGCTAATAAACTAAGTCCTGTAAGTGCTTTTTTACGTGAATGTACTGCTTGATGCTTTTCCATGTTTGTTATCCTTACTCAATATTATCCCCCTAGTGTATTACTTAGTGACTTAATCATTCCTTAACTTATTTTAAACATAAAAAAAGGCGCATTAGCGCCTTTAATAATTAAAAACAAACGATTATTTTTTAACAAATTTAGTTAAAATAACTATGCGCTGGCCGTCAACTCGCCCTTCAATATGTTCAGGGTTGCTGGTTAGGCCAATATTACGAACAGCTGTTCCGCGTTTAGCTGTAAGGCTACTACCTTTAACGTCTAAGTCTTTAATTAGGGTTACAGTATCGCCTGCTTGAAGTACTACACCATTGCTATCTACATGCTTTAAATCGTCATCTTCAGCAAGTGCTTTTTTAGCCCACGTTAGTGTGTCTTCTTCAAGGTAAATCATGTCTAGCGCATCTTGTGCCCAGCCATTATCAGGCGCTAAACGCGAAAGCATTCTGTAAGCTACAACTTGTACTGCAGGAGTTTGGCTCCACATGCTATCGTTTAAACAGTGCCAATGCGTAGGCGTTATTTCGCTGTTATTCTCGATTTGATCTTTACATGTTTGACACGTGTAAATACATTTATCTGAGTGGGTTTCAGTTACCGGTGGTACTTCATAAACAGATAAGTTCTCGGTGGCTGCACACAATTCACATTGATTATTACTACGTTCGATTAAGGCTTTTTCAATACTCATGGGGCTCTTTCTGATTCTGGTCGAGTTAACATTTGCTGCTATTGTACTCCAAAACAGGAGCTCTGCGCCATTAGTCCCTTAATTTTGTGTGGGTATATTACTCATATACTTATCTTCAATAGTTTTTATATATCCTTGAGCGTGAAGGTTTTTAATTGCTAGGTTTATTTGGGGCAATAATTCTCTATGTTTGCTCAATAAGCGAATTCTTAAAAAGCCATGGGAATGCTGTGCGCCAAAGGCAATGTTTATCCCTAACTGCTTTGCCCAATAGAGCGCAGTTAACTTACCTACTAGTGCAGCTTCTACACGGTTTCTTGATAGAGCTGCCATAAGTTCTTTTTCGGATGGAAAGTCAACACGCTCAAAGGTGTTGTCATTAAAGTAATAGTAACCTAGTACCGTTCCTATATTTTTACCCTTCAAGCTATCAACGCTTTGCCAGTGCTGGGCATTTTTAGGCAAGGTAACAATCATTTCTGTGGCATAAATAAGCGGCTCTGAAAAAACATAACGAGGGTCATTTCTCTCACTCTTTGAGAGCCATTCTAATGAAATAACATCAAAATCGATTATTTCATCTTGTAAATATTTGGTAATACGCTTCGTAGGTAGGCCGATATGAGAAGCTGCAATATTGGCATCATCGAGTACTTTTTCAATAATTTCGGGCAATATGCCAGGCTTTTCTGGATCATTTGTATAATATGGATAATGACTCCCTGACGCGCTAACATTATATTTGAGGGGAGTAGGGTTAATGCTGGCATAGCTAAAAAATACAAATAGCAGAGGGCTCAGTACTAATAACCGAATAAAGTTAGTCAAATCTCTACCTTTTATATTAATATTTTATATTAGTGTTGTGTAATTTTAACATTTTTGCAATGACGACTATATTTATCTTATGCGTGTTGCATTAAAGTACACATATTATTGGCTGTTTTGCCATCTTTTATTTATAGGTTTAGAGCCAAGTGAAATTACATAACATACCTGATGAAGCACAAAAAATAACTCAGTTTGTTGCGCGGCAACCTATTTTTGATATAGACCAGAATGTTTTCTCGTACGAATTGCTTTATAGAGATTCAGCCAATAATGCGTTTCCTGTAGGCACTTCTGATGTGCATGCGACAAGCCGCCTGTTTTTTAATGCTTTAATGTTGGTCGGTTTAGATAGACTTACCGCACATCATTTAGCTTTTATAAACTTGTCATCAGAAACTATTCTCGATAACTTCCCCAAACTTTTATTGCCAGAAAATAGTGTTATTGAAATAGTGGAGCGCACGGGTAATATTCCGGCGGTGGCTGAGCGCGTGCAAGAACTAAAAAAAGAAGGGTATGTTTTTGCGTTAGATGATTACGATGGCGATCTAAAATGGGAGCCACTGTTAGCACATGTTGATTATATTAAAATTGAGATAGATGATCCGGTTATTAAAACCAATATGCGCATTAAAAAAATAAAACGCGCAAATCCACATGCAAAAATAATTGTTGAACGAATAGAGACGCATGAACAATTTAATGTATTAAAATTGGCTGGCTGCGATTTATTTCAAGGGTTCTTTTTTTCTCGCCCAGAAATGATTACGTATAAAGGTGTAGAGCCTTCAAAGCTAACCGTTTTTGATCTATTGCGTTTTACAGCAAAAGAAACACTTTGCTTTAAAGAAGTTCATCAACGAGTGGCCAGAGATGTCGCCATAACAGCGAGGGTTTTAAAGCTAGCTAACGCGCGTTCAGGCAAAGCAAATTTAGTCATTACGTCTATTTCACAAGCGGTTATTTATTTAGGTGAGGACACAATAAGACAATTTGTTCGCGTATTAGCAATTAGTGAGTTGGGGGTCGAAAAACCAACCGAATTAACTAAGCTTGCTTTAACGCGGGCTCAATTTATGTCGCTAATATTGGAGCAAAATAATAAAGAGTTGACCGAGCAAGGATATTTGGTGGGTTTGTTCTCGGTGCTTGATGCTATTTTAGATGCTGAATTAAAAGACATAGTTAAAGAGTTTACTTTAGATGCTGCAATATCTGATGCGTTACTATTAGAGAGAGGCATTTTAGGGAACTGTTTATCGCTTATAAAAGAGTTTGAATTAGATAATATAGATGAAGCTATGGTCCATTTGGCCAACATAAACTCAGAGCTGCATATTGGCGATATATTTAATTTTTTATTGGATGCTGTTTTATACAGTGATGACATTATTGAGGCAATAGCAGAATAAATATGCGTAATTGGTTGTCGGTTATAAGTGTAGTGGTTGCTCTTTGTTTATTGTTTCCTGGTATTACAAAACCAGTATTAACAATAGAGGGCAACATAGATAAATCAAAATTAGCGCAGGCGGGCATTGAAATGCTTGCTGAAGAGGGCGATGGTCGGACTCGTAGCATGCTAATGATGTTCTCGAATATGCTAGGGCTTGATAAGTTAGAGGGCGAGATCAGCGCCTATAACAAAACACAAAGTATTTTAGGCACAGTTCAAGAGCTTGCTAGTAATAATAATTTATTTGTAGCTGCTTTAGTGGGGTTGTTTTCTATTGTTATTCCAAGCTTGAAGCTGCTATTACAATTGCTTTATTGTTGCCTACCTTTGAATGGGTTGAAGCAAAAGCTCGGTCTGGTTATTTGTGCATTAAGTAAGTGGAGCATGGTTGATGTATTTGTTATTGCATTAATAGTGACTTACCTAGCAGGTAACGCTCATGGTAAAAGTGGTGAGCTACTTGTTATGAATGCACAATTTGGTGAGGGCTTTTGGTATTTTAGCGCATATTGTATATTTGCAATTATCGCGAGTAACTTAATTAAAACACCTGATAAACCGCAGTTTACATAATTAAAGTATTTGTGGTTGCCGTTAGGTTATCTTACAATCATTTTAAAATTTATTAAAAGGCATAATGTTGCAACGTTTTTACTCTAGTTTACTTATGATAACTTTACTGCTCACTTTTGTGGGTCAGGCAGTTGCGTCTGTAGCTATGGTATGCGAAATGCCACATTTGCCAACGAAAACAGCAACGCATGCCCAAATGCCAATGACACACAGTAGTGATGCAACAGCTGTTGCTAGCATGTCTGAAAATATGATGCAGATGGATTGTTGCGACGACGAAAGTACGCCACAAAATGATTGCAAATGCCCTATCAGTGGCTGCGCTGCTAATTCAATGCTTAATGTTGATACTTTATTTAGCGTTACTTTACTTGAATCTGAAAAAGTAAATATAAGTGTATTTACTACACAAATTAATATACCTCGTTCACTTTACCGCCCTCCTATGTCTGCTTAATAGCAGGATAGGTGTATGTAAAAATTGCGGTAACCCGGTTTATTGGTAATTCCTAAACACCTTTTTTGCTTCCTAATTTAAGAATTTCTTTTATTTTTAGATGGAGCAGGTGATGAACCACGCTGTAAGTATTAAAGCCGTATTATGTAGTGTTGTGTTTTTTAGCACAGCTGTTGATGCGCAAAACAATTCAAATAACCTAAATATCGATACGCTAAAGCAAGCCCGCAATGAGCAAACGCTTAGCTTAACGCAAGCGCTTAATTATGCACTAACGCATGATCCATGGCTAAAAGCGAGTGGCTACCAAGAAGATGCCGCAATAGCACAAAGTATTGCCGCAGGCACCTTACCCGATCCTGTTTTAACGGTTGGCTTACTTAACTTACCTACTAACGGTTATGCGTTTGATCAAGAAGGGATGACGCAGCTTAAAGTCGATTTGAGCCAAAAGTTTAGCCGAGGGAATAGTTTAGCGCTTAAACAAAAGGCATTAGCTCAGTCTGCTCAACAATACCCTTGGCAGCGCGCCGATCGCTTAGCACAAGTAAAAGCAATTGTGATTGAGTCGTGGTTAAACGCGTATCGTGCTCAGCGAAGTATTGCTTTAATTGAGCAAGATAAAGGGCTATTTACTCAGCTTATTGAAATTACCGAAGCAAGCTACGCAAGTACCTTAGGTAAAACACGCCAGCAAGATATTATTCGTGCGCAATTAGAGCTCACTCGCCTTGAAGATAAGTTGGTTATGCTTGAGCAGCAATTTGAAAGTGCTAAAAACCGTTTAGCACAGTGGTTACCTATGAATATGCTTATGCAGCCTTTACACATCGAGTTTACTAAAACAACAGGGCTTGTTGATTTTGCGAGCCTTGAATTTGATGAGCTCATACAGTTGCTTATGGTGCATCCCGCAATTATTGCGATAGAAAAAGCCGTCACCGCAAAGCAAACCGAAGTTGCACTCGCCAAGCAAAGTTACAAACCTCAAATGGGCGTTAATGTAGGTTATGGTTACCGAGATGATACGCCTATGGGGGAGTCGCGAGCTGATTTACTTTCAGTAGGATTTAGCATTGATTTGCCATTGTTTACTGATAACAGACAAGATCAACAGGTTAAATCGGCTATTGCCAGTGCAGAAGCTACTAAAACACAAAAGCTGGTGGCGCTTCAAAAACTCAAAGGCATGTACTTTAAGGAGTTTAGCCAACTCGCTCGTTTGCAAAAACGCGATGCGCTTTATCAAAATACGTTATTACCGCAAATGTCAGAGCAATCTCAAGCAACATTAAATGCTTATACGCGCGACGATGGGGATTTTTCTGACGTGATGCGCGCGCGTATTAGTGAGCTTAACGCCAAAATTGATGCACTGAATATTCAAGTAGATCAACATATTATTACCGCCCGCCTTAATTATTATGCAAGTAGCTTAGACCCCCAAGTAATGAGCGAGCAAACTGGAGAATTACACAATGAATACTAATTTAAAGTTACTTGTTGCCGCCTTAGTTGGCGCGGGCGCATTTGCGTTAATTGGCGCCTTAGTAATGCAGTTTTTACCTAGCAAC
The DNA here is from genome assembly GCF_014163745.1 of Pseudoalteromonas sp. SR44-2. Lineage (NCBI taxonomy): Bacteria > Pseudomonadati > Pseudomonadota > Gammaproteobacteria > Alteromonadales > Pseudoalteromonadaceae > Pseudoalteromonas > Pseudoalteromonas sp. SR44-2. The sequence goes on from NZ_JACJDW010000020.1 coordinate 42,482, forward strand.
TCGGTAATGCATGAACAGCAAAGTGCTGAAAAACAGCCCCTATATTGGGTAGCCCCTATGGATAGTAATTACAGGCGTGACGCGCCAGGGCTGTCGCCAATGGGAATGGATTTAGTCCCTGTATATGAAAACGATAGCAACGTTCAGGATGGACCAGGTGCTGTAACTATTTCGCCTGCAGTAGTTAATAACTTGGGTGTAAGAACTGCCAAAGTGCAGCTTAAAACACTTCACAGCGATATAAATACTGTGGGTTATGTGCAATATAACCAAGACCAACTTATTCACATTCATCCGCGTGTAGAAGGCTGGATTGAAAGCTTATACGTTAAAGCGCAAGGTGCACAAGTTAAAGCCGGTGAGCCTTTATATACATTGTATTCACCACAATTGGTGAATGCACAGGAAGAGTTTTTATTGGCGGTTAATCGTAATAATACCGTGTTAATTCGCGCTGCAAAGGCACGTTTAGAGTCGTTAAATGTGTCAGATGGATTTATCGAGCGTTTACAAAAAAATAAAAAGATAATGCAAAATATTACTTTTTACGCAAAGCAAAGTGGTGTGGTAGATGAGCTAACAGTACGAGAAGGCTTTTACGTTAAACCAGGCACATCAATGATGAGTATTGCTCAGCTTGATGAGATTTGGGTAGAGGCAGAAGTGTTCGAGCGCCAATCAGAACAAGTGAGCGTTGGTTTACCTGTAACGATGACGCTTGATTACTTAAAAGGACAAAAGTGGGAAGGTAAAGTTGATTACATTTACCCCGCGCTTGATGCTAAAAACCGGACGCTGCGTGTAAGGCTTAGGTTTGAAAATGCAGATCATCGGTTAAAACCAAATATGTTTGCACAAGTGAGCATTCACGCTAAAGCGAGTGAAGCGCAATTTATAGTTCCTAAAGAAGCGGTAATTCGCACGCAGCATCAAAACCGTGTGGTTATTGCATTAGGTGAGGGTCGTTTTAAATCGGTAGAAGTCGAAGTTGGGCAAATTAATAGTAATGAAGCGGTCATTTTGTCAGGTGTGACGACAGGTGACACGGTAGTGACCTCAGCGCAATTTTTAATAGACTCTGAATCGAGTAAGAGCTCCGACTTTAAACGAATGGAAATACCTAGTTCTAGTATTAGCTCAGGTATGAGTTCGGATTCTGGTTCAGGCTTTAATATGAACATGGATATGCAGCCACAAAGCGCCACGGTTAACGGCACTATTAACGCCATAGATACACAAAACCGCATTATTAATATTAGCCGAGAAGCCATTGAAAAATGGAATCGAGAACCCGCCACAATGGACTTTGTATTAGCGCCAGATATTGATATTAGTCAGTTTGAAAATGCCCAGTATATTAATTTTACTTTTAGCATTATTAACGATGAATTTGTAATTACTAAAGCGCAAAACGCAGAGCTGATTGATCATTCTACTATGCAACCTATGCAACCTATGCAACCTATGCAACATAGTTCTCACTAGGAGCCATTATGATAACTGCCATTATTCGCTGGTCCGTTAGCAATCGCTTTTTTGTGTTGTTGCTTACATTAATTTTACTGGGTGGAGGGTTGTTTGCGATAAAAAATACGCCCGTGGATGCCTTGCCTGACTTATCTGATGTTCAGGTCATTATAAAAACTACTTATCCGGGGCAAGCGCCGCAAGTAGTGCAAGACCAAGTCACATTTCCTCTCACCACAGCAATGCTTTCTGTGCCGGGTGCACAAACTGTAAGGGGTTTTTCGTTTTTTGGTGACTCGTACGTTTACGTTATTTTTGATGAAAAAACTGATTTGTATTGGGCGCGTAGCCGAGTACAAGAATACCTAAGCCAAGCAGCAAACCGATTGCCCGATAGCGCTACGGCAGAGCTTGGCCCTGATGCAACAGGCGTAGGTTGGATTTACTTATACGCACTAATTGATAAAACAAATAAACACGATATTAGTCAGCTACGAAGCTTACAAGATTGGTTTTTAAAGTTTGAGCTACAAACTGTGCCCGGTGTATCTGAAGTGGCTGCTGTTGGTGGCATGGTTAAGCAATACCAAGTCAATGTAGAGCCTGATAAATTACGTGCATATGGTATCCCGCTTAGCCTTATTCAAACGGCGATTCAACAAGGCAACCAAGAGATGGGCGCCTCGGTAGTTGAAATGGCTGAAGCTGAATACATGGTAACAAGCACAGGCTACATTAAAAGTGTTGCTGACCTAGAAGCTATTCCGCTTGGTGTAAACGCTAATGGTACTGCGCTGCAATTGCGTGATGTAGCCGATATTAGAGTCGGGCCGCAAATGCGCCGTGGTATTGCAGAGCTTAATGGCGAAGGCGAAGTAACCGGCGGCATCGTTATTATGCGCTATGGCGAAAATGCACAAAAAACCATTGAGCTGGTAAAAGCAAAATTAGAATCGCTTAAAAAGGGATTGCCAGAGGGCGTTGAAATAGTCCCTGTGTACGATCGCTCCAACTTAATAAATAACGCGGTAGATAATCTAACAAGTAAGCTAATTGAAGAGCTGATTGTAGTTGCTTTAGTGTGTGTGGTGTTTTTGTTTCATGTGCGCTCATCATTGGTGGCAATTATTACGTTACCGCTTGGCATTTTAACGGCATTTATAATTATGTATTGGCAGGGGATTAACGCCAATATTATGTCTTTAGGGGGAATTGCAATAGCGATAGGCGCAATGACCGACGGCGCTATCGTCATGATTGAAAATATGCACAAACATATGGAAAAAACGCCACTTACCAACGAAAACCGCTGGGAAGTTGTGGCTAAATCGGCGAGTGAAGTGGGTCCTGCATTATTTTTTAGTTTATTAATTATTACCGTCAGCTTTATGCCGGTATTTATTTTAGAAGCGCAAGAAGGACGTATGTTTGCGCCACTGGCTTACACTAAAACCTATGCTATGGCGGCGTCTGCTGGGCTTGCGATTACCTTAGTGCCGGTATTAATGGGTTACTTTATTAGAGGTAAAGTTATTTCGGAGCAAAAAAATCCAGTTAACCGATTACTCGTCGCAGCGTATCGCCCACTACTTAACTGGGTGCTTAAATTTCCAAAAATGACATTGGTATTCGCGGTGGTTGTTTCTGTTATTGGCTTTTACCCGGTAAACAAAATAGGCAGTGAATTTATTCCGCCACTTGATGAGGGCGACTTAATGTATATGCCCACAACGTATCCTGGTTTATCGGTAGGTAAAGCGCGCGAAATACTACAGCAAACCGACAAGCTAATTGCCACAGTACCCGAGGTTAAAACAGTATTTGGTAAAGTTGGGCGAGCAGAAACTGCAACAGATCCTGCGCCGCTTACAATGATAGAGACGTTTATTCAGTTAAAACCAAAAGATGAATGGCGCGATGGTATGACCCTTGAAAAACTTAAAAAAGAACTCGACGGTTTGGTTAAGTTTCCGGGGTTGACGAATGCGTGGGTAATGCCAATTAAAACACGTATTGATATGCTCGCAACCGGTATTAAAACTCCCGTGGGCATTAAAGTTGCGGGACCAAAGTTGAGTGAAATTCAAAAAATTGGTCAACAAATAGAAGTGCTTTTAAAAGATCTACAAGGCACCGCATCGGTTTATTCAGAGCGAGTAGCTGGTGGGCGTTATATAAAAGTAGATATAAATCGTGAAAAAGCGGCGCGTTATAGCTTAAACATTAGCGACGTACAGCAAGTTGTATCTACTGCAATAGGTGGTACAAACGTAACTAAAACCGTTGAAGGGCAAGAGCGCTACCCTGTTAATTTACGTTATCCGCAAGCATACAGAGACTCGCCAGAAGAGCTAATGTTGTTACCTATTGTAACGCCTACAGGGCAGCGTATAGCACTTGGTGATGTAGCTGCTGTATTTATTGAAGATGGACCGCCTGGTATAAAAAGCGAAAATGCACGTTTAAACGGTTGGAGTTTTATTGATATAGATGGCGTTGATATTGGTACTTATGTCGAGCACGCTCAGCAAGTGCTCGATAAAGACCTAATACTACCAGCTGGCTACTCAATTACGTGGGCTGGGCAGTATGAATACATGCAGCGCGCTAAAGACAAACTGACTTATGTATTACCACTTACATTAGCGATTATTATTGTGTTGCTTTATCTTAATTTTAGAAGCTTTGCTGAGGTCACTATTATTATGGCTACGTTGCCACTGGCAATGATTGGTGGCGTATGGCTAATGTATTTAGAGGGCTTTAACTTTTCAGTTGCAGTAGGTGTGGGCTTTATTGCCTTAGCTGGGGTAGCGGTAGAAATTGGGGTCATTATGTTGGTGTATTTAAACCAGGCCTATCAAGAAAAATGCATCGAAGCAGAGCAGGCAGATAAGCCACTTAGTTTAGTGCAATTACAGCAAGCTATTATTGAAGGTGCAGGGCTTCGAGTACGCCCGGTTATGATGACTGTCGCGACAATTATTATTGGTTTGCTACCTGTGCTGTATGGCACAGGCACCGGAAGCGAAGTAATGAGTCGAATAGCTGCACCTATGGTTGGCGGTATGGGCAGTGCAATTGTACTCACCTTACTTGTTATTCCTGCGGTTTACCTACTGTGGCGCAAACAAGGACTTAGATAATATAAAGCAACAAGACGATAGAGCAGTGCGGTTACTACTCACGCATTGCTCTATAAAAATTACCTATAATTTGTAAGTTATTCTATTAAATTGCTAACTAATATCCATTTTGAAATTAACATTCTGTTTTTAAATGGTTTTTTAATTGGCACGCTTTACGCAGTGTAGTACCTATACAGTCAACTAAGTAAGGAATGCACATGCAAGTTAAAACAATTAAAGAGGTATACGATTGGACCGTTTTGTTTCATACGCAAATGGCGGCTAATTTTCATAGCGTAAAGGATTTACTCGATGAACATAATGCAATGCTGGTGGACTACTACCTAAATTACGAAAAAAAACTCGCTGAAGATTTAGTCGGGTTTAAAGCGATAACCGAAATAAATACGCTCGATACGTACTGTTATGAATACTTTGCTAAAAATCCTGAGCTAATTACTTTCGAAGACATTAGTAAAGATCAGCAATTTGATGAGAAAGTTATTCAAGCTTACTTATCAGAGCAGCATCAAAAGGTAATTGAATTATACGAATACTTACTTGAGCGCGCTGAAACTCAAAGTGGCCAAGAAAAGCTGCAACAAATACTAGAGCTGGAAAAGCAAGGTATAAAGCAAATGATGCAAAGTACGAATCGTCATATGGATATGTAGCTTTATAAGATAACCATTTAAAATAGCCGATGCTTGCATCGGCTTATTTTATGTCTGCGTTAAATAACCCGCAGAGGGCTTTGATAAACTGCTAGAATAATATGCGTGTCAACGTGTGGCACGCACCTAGGGATGTCAAACTTCTTCTGTATCTACAATTAAATCACTTGTTATTGATTCCAATGCTTCAATGACTTCATCTTTATTCATACCATTGGGTAAAGTAACGGTAGCCACAGCACTAAAAATAGGCACCCCCCAATTAGGCGCACTTTGCTGCCTTGAATTTAAATGAGTAATGTTAGCGCCTTTGTGGCGTATTACACTCGCCAACTCTTGAACAATACCTGGGCGATCGTTACCTGTAATAACCAGATTGATTTGTTCTAATGTTGATGGTTCAATTTCTGTGTTTCCGGTTTCAATTCGAACGTCTAACTTAGGTAACTTATTTAAAGCGCTTTGTAATGATTGAAAGTGTTCCTCAGCAACTTCAAGTTGAATAATACCTGCAAAATGACCTAATAAATGGCTTAAGTTACTGCTTAGCCAGTTGCCATGATTTTGTAACACGATGGATGAGATACTCTCTACTAAACCAGGGCGATCTTGCCCTAAAATAGTTATAACCAACTGCTTCATAAATAATTCTCTTTTTAAGCCCAAAGAAAGTAAATGCATAGGCATTAAGTGTATTGTCTAATCTAAATTGTGTTGTTGTACTCTTTATAAAACGTTGATTTTAAAGTAATAAAAATAAATGTGGTTGTGTTGACTATACGCGGTATTAATAGTCATTCTTTTTTTAGTAAGTACTCTTTTAGTATTGACCTCGATAAATGCTTTGTCCAATTATTTTATAATTTAGTTCACTTAAAAATCATCTATATGAGACTTATTTAGCGATTTTCTTTGCTAGTTTTATTTAGAACCGTTTTAACGTGCTTATTATTACTGCTGTAACATTACTGTCATCTTGATGAAATATAATTTATACAACGTTAAGATTTAAGGGTGTTTTGATGACTTCAAATCCGAATAAACCGACTTTTAATACGGATCGAAGCCGTCTATTTAAAGATCGGTTTGCCAAATTTGGTATAACCGCAGGTGGGATAATGGTATTGGTAGCACTGCTATTAATATTCTTTTACCTTCTTTATGTAGTACAGCCAATTTTTGAATCAGCAAAAGTAGAAAAACGCGATAGCTTTCAGGTCGCTAATTCGCAGCAAATAGCAGGCCTAGGTGTAGAAGAGCAAACTGAAGTTGCTTATTTACTCAGTCAGCAAGGGCAGGTTGATTTTTACAGTGTGCAAGATGGCAGCTTTGGTAAAAAGCTTAAAACATTAAACGCCGAGCTACCAAGTGATGCAACAAGCTTTGCAACTAGCGCGCCTTTTCAAGGGCATTATGCGTTTGGTTTAAAAGATGGCACTGTAATGGTCGTAGCACCTAAATTTTTGGTCACCTTTCCTAATAACGAGCGTAAATTAACGCCTCGTTTAGACTTTCCTCTTGGGGAAATGGCTCTGGAAGTAGATGAACAAGGCTCAGCTATTAAACGCTTTGCATTTAGCCACTATGAAGACAGAACAGCCGTTGTCGCACTTACAGAAGACAAACGGGTGCTTTTTAGCAGTTTTGTTGCTGAAGAGAATATGTTTACTGGCGAAGTTGAGTGGGTTGTTGAGCGCACAGAGCTAGATGTTGAAGGGCGTGTAGATGAGCTATTAATGTCTCCAGATACAACTCGTACTTTTGTACGTTCTGCTAATCAGGTTTACGTATACGATACACGTGACCCAAGTGATGTAGAGCAAATTCAGTTACTTTCAGCTAACGAAGAAAATGCCAATATTGTATCTGCACAATTACTAGCAGGTGCAAACTCATTAATGCTTGCCAATGATAACGGCGAAGTTTCGCAGTGGTTTGAAGTTAACACTGACACTGGCCGCGAATATCAAAAAATACGTTCATTTGAAACGACTAAGCAAAGTAAATTAAATGTATTTACAGAGTTCTACCGTCGTACTTTTTTTACGACTAGCAGTAACGGTGAGCTTGGGGTGTACTACACAACAAGCGAAGCAAAATTATGGCAAGGTAAAGTAAGTGAAGGCGCAATACAAAACTTTGCAATTTCACCGCGTTCAAATGCTGCATTAATTTTGGCGGATAACAAACTAACAGTATTAGAAATACATAACGAGCATCCAGAAGTCACTTGGTCAGCGCTTTGGCAAGAAGTATGGTACGAAGGTTACCCAGAGCCAGGTTATATATGGCAGTCAACATCAGCCAGTGATGACTTTGAATCTAAGTTTTCATTAGTGCCAATTTCGTTTGGTACATTAAAAGCAGCCCTTTATGCGATGTTATTTGCAGTGCCTATTGCGCTTTCGGCGGCAATTTACACGGCATACTTTATGTCGAGTAAATTACGTAAGGTAGTTAAGCCCACTGTTGAAATAATGGAAGCATTACCAACCGTTATTTTAGGTTTTTTAGCCGGTCTTTGGTTAGCTCCATTGATAGAAGAGCACTTACCTGCAATTGTTGGGTTACTCATATTATTACCTTTAGGTATGTTAGCGACAGGTTTAGCTTGGACTAAATTACCAACCAAAATCCGTCATCGAATTCCTGAAGGATCTCATTCAATTATCCTTATTCCGGTCGTTTTACTTATTGGCTGGTTTTCGTTTGCGATGAGTGAATTTGTTGAGCTTTGGATGTTTGACGGCAATGTACGTCAGTACTTAACAAATGAGCTAGGTATGACATTCGATCAACGTAACTCGCTTGTTGTAGGTATTGCGATGGGCTTTGCAGTTATTCCAACTATATTCTCAATTGCAGAAGACGCCGTATTTAGTGTTCCAAAGCATTTATCAAATGGCTCATTAGCATTAGGTGCAACGCAGTGGCAAACACTAATACGTGTTGTATTACTAACAGCAAGCCCTGGTATTTTCTCTGCGGTAATGATGGGACTTGGCCGCGCCGTTGGCGAAACCATGATTGTACTTATGGCAACGGGTAATACACCTATTATGGATTGGAGCATCTTCCAAGGTATGCGTACGCTTGCAGCAAATATTGCAGTTGAAATGCCTGAGTCAGAAGTAGGTAGTTCGCATTACAGAATATTGTTCTTAGCGGCCTTTGTACTATTCATATTCACATTCATTTTTAACACAGTCGCTGAGTTTGTTCGCCAGCAACTGCGTGAAAAATATAGCTCAATGTAAGCGGAGAGACATGACATGGTAAAGCAGTGGTTTAAGTCTGGTTCTCCTTGGATTTGGATGACCGGTGGTGCCGTGAGCATCAGTTTAATTTCAGTTCTAGGCTTATTAGCAATGATAGCCTGGAAAGGATTAAGTTTTTTCTGGCCTTCAGAAGTTGTGCAGTTTGAACTTGAAGGGTCAATTTCAAAACAAACCGTTATTGGCGAAGTTTATGACCGTGAATTAGTACCAAAAACGCGTTTAGCCGCGACAGGTATTGACGTTAGCGGATTTGAAAAAGAAGAAATAGAGCGCTTACTTATTAAAACAGGTAATCGTGAGTATGTAGATTTAGACTTTCGTTGGATATTAGAAACCGATATTAAAAATAAAACAACGCCTGCAACGCTTGCTGTATTTGAGCGTAGTAAAAACGGTAATTTTTATGGTTATGTTGAAAGTGTAATTAAAGATGGTAAACCAGTCGAAGGCGATAAAATTGAAGCTCTACATGAACTTGTAGAGCGTGCCGTGGATTTAAACGACGAAGCACTTGATTTACAAAATGGTGACATTGGGCATATTAACTATGAGCTTGAGCGTCTTCGTTTAAAAGAAAAGGGCTACTTACTAGATAACGCACTCACTGATGAACGTGTTGCTGAGCTTGCTCAAGAGCGTGCTGAATTACGTGCGCAGTATGGTGTACTTGAAAAAGATTTATTTGCACTACGTAAACAAGCTAAACGTGACCACGTAACTGTAAAAGATATGCGCGGTGAAGTAGTTACGATTCCAATGTATCAAGTACTTGATGTTTGGTTTCCAAATGATATGGGCTTTTTTGCAAAGCTAGGACACTACTTTGTGCAGCTAGGTAAGTTTGTATCTGATGACCCACGTGAAGCAAATACAGAGGGCGGTGTTTTCCCTGCTATATTTGGTACTGTGTTTATGGTTATGCTGATGGCTGTAATAGTGACGCCGTTTGGTGTTGTTGCTGCAATTTACTTACACGAGTATGCCGCTAAAAATGCAGTCACTAAGATGATTCGTATTGCGGTGATTAACTTGGCCGGTGTGCCTTCAATTGTGTACGGTGTATTTGGCCTCGGCTTTTTTGTATACATGTTAGGTGGTAGCTTAGACCAATTATTTTACCCTGAAGCGGCACCAACGCCAGTATTTGGTACGCCAGGTGTAATGTGGTCGGCGTTAACGCTTGCTATATTAACTTTGCCAGTTGTTATTGTATCGACTGAAGAGGGCTTATCTCGTATTCCAAGTACCGTACGTGACGGTTCACTAGCGCTTGGCGCAACAAAGGTTGAAACGTTATGGCGCATAATTATTCCAATGGCAAGCCCTGCAATTATGACTGGTTTAATACTGGCAGTTGCGCGTGCTGCAGGTGAAGTTGCACCATTAATGTTAGTAGGCGTTGTAAAAATGGCCCCTACATTACCACTTGATGGTAACTTCCCGTATTTTCACTTAGATAGAAAGTTCATGCACTTAGGCTTTCATATATACGATGTTGGCTTCCAAAGCCCTAATGTTGAAGCGGCACGTCCGCTGGTATACGCCACTGCCTTTTTATTGGTGTCGGTGATTATTACCCTAAACATAACGGCCATTGGTATACGTAACCATTTACGTGAAAAATTCAGATCGCTTGAACACTAATTAGTAAAGATTTTATAGGTAACAAAAATGATTACAGTCGCTCCACAAGTAAACCAAGCTAATATTGGTCAAAAGTTAGACCTAGAAAATTTAACGGATGATCAAAAAGCGCTAGAGATTAAAGACCTCGATCTTTACTACGGTGATAAGCAGGCGCTTAATAAAGTTAATATGAACATTCCTAAAGGCCAAGTAACTGCGTTTATCGGGCCGTCTGGGTGTGGTAAATCAACATTACTGCGTTGTATTAATCGCATGAATGATTTGGTTGATATTTGCCGTATTGAAGGTGAAATATTACTCCATGGTCAAAATATTTACGATAAGAGCGTAGATGTAGCAGCACTTCGTCGTAATGTAGGCATGGTGTTTCAGCGCCCTAATCCATTTCCTAAATCAATTTATGAAAATGTAGTTTATGGCCTGCGCTTACAAGGCATTAAAGAGAAACGTAAATTAGATGAAGTAGTAGAGCAATCACTTCGTGGTGCTGCTTTGTGGGATGAAGTAAAAGATAGATTGCACGATAGCGCGTTTGGCTTATCGGGTGGTCAGCAACAACGTTTAGTTATAGCTCGCTCAATTGCAATTGAGCCTGAGGTACTTTTACTTGATGAACCAACATCAGCACTCGACCCTATTTCTACTTTGGTAATCGAAGAGCTAATAAACGATTTAAAAAACAAATTTACCGTTGTTATTGTTACACACAACATGCAACAAGCAGCGCGTGTATCTGATCAAACAGCCTTTATGTATATGGGCGAATTGATTGAATACTCAGACACAAATACCTTATTTACTACACCAACGAAGAAAAAGACTGAAGATTACATTACCGGTCGTTACGGTTAATTAGCCCGTTATAGCGTGTTGTACAAGATTAAGAGAGAAGGTAACTATGGAACATAATATTAATAAGCATATTTCTGGGCGCTTTAACCAAGAACTAGAAAATGTACGTAACCATGTATTGAGTATGGGTGGCTTAGTTGAGCAGCAATTAAATAGCGCGCTTGATGCGGTGAGTCGTAACGATGCTGAGCTTGCTCAAAAGGTACGTCAGAACGATTACAAAGTAAATGCAATGGAAGTCAGCATTGATGAAGAATGTACGCGTATCATTGCTCGTCGTCAGCCTGCAGCAAGTGACTTACGTTTAGTGATTGCAATTGCAAAAACTATTGCAGATTTAGAACGTATTGGCGATGAAGCTGAGCGAATTGCTAAAGTTGCACTAGACTCATTTACTAAAGATCAACAAGACTTGCTAGTAAATATTGAGAATATGGGCCGCCAAGTTTTAAAGATGTTACATGATGTACTAGACGCATTTGCACGTATGGATGTGCAGCGCGCATTTCAAGTACATAAAGAAGATGCAAAAGTTGACCGTGAATATGAAGCTATCACACGTCAAATAATGACTTATATGATGGAAGATCCACGCTCAATCCCTAAAATTATGGACTTAGTTTGGTCTGTTCGCTCATTAGAGCGCATAGGGGATCGCTGTCAAAATATTGCGGAATACATTATTTATTTTGTAAATGGCAAAGATATTCGTCATACATCTCAAGAAGATATAGAAAAATCGCTATAATTTTTTACCTATTTTTCTTTTTTATTAAAGCGGCTTAGTGCCGCTTTGTGCATTGCAAGCCTTAGTGAAGTAATAAAAAGCGTTCACAATCTTGGTTAATACTGTAAAATTCATGCTGCAAAGCATATCAATTTGATTAAAGGGTCAGTTATGCCTACAAACGCGTTTTTAGGAGTATTTGCAAAATCTCCTATCAAACCAATGGAAGAACACATTAAGAAGGTTCATCAAGCAAGTAAAGCCTTGATACCTTTTTTTAATCACGTATTTAAAGAAGAGTGGGTACAAGCTGAAGAGCTTCGCATCACTATTCGCAATTTAGAACGTGAAGCTGATGATATGAAAAGAGATATACGCTTACAATTGCCACGTGGTTTATTCATGCCGGTAGAGCGTACAGATCTTCTCGAATTAGTAACTCAACAAGATAAAATTGCCAATAAAGCAAAAGATATTGCAGGACGAGTGATTGGTCGTGAAATGACCATTCCTAAAGTTATGCAAGCTGATTTCTTAGCTTACTTAACCCGTTGTGTAGATGCGACTAAACAAGCATCTAAAGCAATTAACGAATTAGAAGAATTGCTAGAAACGGGTTTTAAAGGTCGAGAAGTCACCTTAGTAGAAAAAATGTTAGTTGAATTGGATGCCATAGAACAAGACACGGACGAAATGCAGATAAAAGTACGCCGCCAGCTACGTGATGTAGAGGGTGAGTTAAATCCAATTGATGTTATGTTTTTGTACAAAATCATTGAATGGGTTGGCGAGCTTGCAGATATTGCAGAGCGCGTAGGATCACGTCTTGAGCTGATGTTAGCTCGTTAATTTAAAATCAGTTCAAACACGAAAGATTAAGGTTTTACAATGGATATCATTGCATCTTACGGCACGGTATTAATTTTAATTGCCGCAGCAGTCGGCTTTTTTATGGCTTATGGTATTGGCGCGAACGACGTAGCGAACGCCATGGGTACATCTGTAGGTTCAAAAGCGTTAACAATCAAACAAGCTATTTTTATAGCGATGATTTTTGAATTTGCAGGCGCCTATTTAGCAGGTGGTGAGGTTACATCAACAATTCGTAAAGGAATTATTGATGCAGCACCATTTGCAGATATTCCGGAATTAATGGTTCTGGGTATGATTTCGTCTTTATTTGCAGCCGGCGCTTGGTTATTAATGGCCTCCTTCTTAGGCTGGCCTGTATCTACAACTCACTCAATCATTGGTGCAATCATTGGTTTTGCGTTAGTTGCAGTAGGTACTGAGGCGATTCAATGGGATAAAGTAGGTGGTATTGTAGGTAGTTGGATTATAACACCTGCCATATCAGGCTTTATTGCATACTTAATATTCATGAGTGCACAAAAACTTATTTTTAATACAGATGCACCACTAAAAAATGCTAAACGTTATGTCCCTCTTTATATGGGCTTAGCAGGTTTTATCATGGCATTGGTTACAATTAAAAAGGGCTTAAAGCACGTTGGTATAGACCTAGGCTCAGCTGAAGGCTATGCACTGTCAGTAGGTGTTGCAATAGTTGTTGCTGTGATTGGTAAAATTGCCATATCTCGCTTAAATATTGATCCAAAAGCAGATAAACAAATGCAGTTCAACAATGTTGAAAAAGTATTTGCTGTTCTTATGGTACTAACAGCATGTTGTATGGCATTTGCACATGGTTCCAATGACGTTGCTAATGCAATTGGTCCACTAGCAGCTGTTGTAAACATTGTTGAAAACAATGGTGAAATTGCTAAAAAAGCAGCTATTGCTTGGTGGATTCTACCTCTAGGTGGTTTTGGTATTGTTGCTGGTCTTGCTATTTTAGGCAAAAAAGTAATCAAAACAATCGGTGAAGGTATTACACATTTAACACCTAGCCGTGGTTTTGCTGCTGAACTAGCTGCTGCTTCTACCGTTGTTATTGCCTCAGGTACTGGTATGCCAATCTCTACTACTCAAACCCTAGTGGGTGCGGTATTAGGTGTAGGTATGGCACGTGGAATTGGCGCGCTTAACATGGGTGTTATCAGAAACATTGTAGTTTCTTGGGTAATTACATTGCCAGTTGGCGCTGCCCTTGCTATTGTTATTTTCTACGTACTAAGAACCGCATTTGGGGTTTAATAAAAAAGTACTCAAAGACTTTTAGCTTGAAAAGATCTCAATGCCCTAGGTGTTGGGGTCTTTTTATTTGTGGAAAGAAAAAATGACTAACCTTCCAAGTATTAAACAACTACAGTATTTATTAGCTGTTCATCAACATCAGCACTTTGGCAGAGCCGCTAGCGCCTGCTTTATAGGACAGTCTACTTTAAGTAGCGCTATTCAAAATCTTGAAGAAACACTAGGCTGTCAGCTAATTGAGCGTGAAAATCGCAGCCTTATGTTTACCAGTATTGGTGAAGAAGTTGTTGAGCGTTCTCGTAAAATAATTAACGATACAATTAGTTTAAAAGAACTTACAAAAAGCTTTTTAACACCACTAAGTGGTAAGCTGACTGTGGGGGTTATACCTACAATTGCAAGCTTTATAGCGGCTCCGCTTTATCATTTTTGTAAAGAAACCTTTTGTGATTTAGAGCTGGTATTAATTGAAGATACGAGTGACAAGCTACTGGATAAACTTGAACATGGGCATATTGACTTAGCGCTACTTGCACTGCCGTACGAAACAGATAAATTTCATACACAAGTATTGGCAAAAGATCAGTTTAGTTTAGTGCACCATAAGGATTACAGCGCTGCAAAGGGCGTAGTCGACTTTAACCTATTACCAGAGGCTAGCGTATTCTTATTAGAGCGCGAGCACTGCATGACGGGCCATGCGCTTAGTGCATGTCATTTAAACCGTGCCAGTTGTATTAACCCATTTGAAGCTGCAAGCTTACATACTCTATTAAGCATGGTTGAGCATCAGCTCGGGGTGACTTTTTTACCACAGATGGCGATTAATGCGGGTATTTTAGATAATAAAAATATGGTGGCTACACCATCACAAAGTGATGCATATAGAGATATTGGTATCTTGTGGCGTAAAACTACGGGCCGAATTCGAGACTTTAGGCTATTTAGTCAACAGCTTGAGGTATTTTTAAAGCGTCAATGTAGTTTAGATTTTTCTAAAGCAGAATAATAAGTGAACTAAAGCAGCCTACAAAGGCTGCTTTTGATTTTGAAGATGACTTTCAAAAGGCTCAAGTTCAGGTAAAAATAATAAATAAATCCATACCACCAAGTTAAAGTAAGGCACGCAGCCTAATACAGTAAAAACCTTAACTGGGTAGCCTTTAATATTCGCGTAGCGGTAACACTGATACGCGATTGCAAAATGTATAATCAGTAATAACATAACTAGTTGTGTCATACCTTCTTCCTTAAAAGCTTAAATAGCTTTGAAACCCACTATAAATATCGGTACTACGCCGCCAAAAGGTAATGTCATGTTTTTAAAGTGTAATACATAAAAAGGCACGACATTTTTTATTTGATGCTGAAAGTATAGGCAAGAAAGGTAATATTGGTAGTAATAAAATGATTAAAATTGTTTAATTTTGTTTATTTTGGGCTAGCTTGTTGTTGGTAAAACGTTTTATTTTTAGAAATTTTTTCAAGTTCATCTTTTACTTTTTCAACAGGTATTGGACGTGCAATAAAGTAGCCTTGCCCATAATCAACACCAATTTCTTTTAGTGCAAAAAATATCTCTTCGTTTTCAACGTACTCAGCTACAGAGTGCTTATTGAGAGACCGACTAATATCATTTATTGCTTTTACTAACGCTAAATCTATAGGGTCATTGAGCATATCACTTACAAATGAGCCATCAATTTTTACATGTTGTGCTGGTAGCTGTTTTAAATAATTAAATGTACTAAATCCAGTTCCAAAATCATCGATAGAAAAATGACAGCCTAAGCTATTGAGCTTCTCAATCATTTTACGAGTGGCCTTTAAGTTATTAATACTCGCAGATTCAGTTATCTCAAAAATTATCCGCGAAGCAGGCACGTTATACTTTTCAAGGTTTGATTCAATTAATGGCAATAAGCGTTCATCTAAGAACGATTGTGCTGACAAATTAATAGCAACTTGGTTTAACTCTGGGTGCTTAGATACACAAGCAACGGCATTACGTATAACGCATTGATCCATCAAAAATGTGTCGTTAAGCATTTCCAAAGAGGGAATAAACTGATTTGGGTATACGAGTTCACCTTTGAGTTTTAAGCGTAAAAGCGCTTCAAAATAAGCAACTTTACACTCTTTAAAATCCCAAATAGGTTGGTAATGTAGTTCAATATTATCTTGCTGTAGTGCTTGGCGAATTTCGTGGCCCCATTCAAGCCCTGTTTGTAGTGTATTGTTTTGAGCATCTTCTTTTGAATAGCAATGTACTAAGTTACGCCCTAAGTTTTTGGCAATATACAAAGCAATATCGGCTTGTTTTAAACACTCATTAGGGTTGTTATTTTGTGTCGTGATTTGAGTTAAGCCAATAGAGCAGCTAATAGTGTATATTTGATCTTCTGATTTAAAAGCATGTTTTTCTATCGCACTACACACACCTTCTGCAATAAGGTGTGCATCCAGTAAATTCATATTGGTAAGTATGACTGCAAATTCATCCCCACCAATTCTGCATACCAGGTGATCGTCGCCAATATTTGCTTTAAATAATTGCGCCACTTCTTTTAAAACTATATCGCCCTGATGATGGCCTTTACTGTCGTTTATTATTTTAAAGTGATCGAGGTCAATATAAATAACAGCATGCTCTATGGCATCATAGGTGTACTTATCTTGGCATATTTTATTAAGCTGTTGATCAAAGTAATAACGATTATGTAAACCAGTTAATGGGTCATGGTGTGCTAAATGACGTAGTTGAATCTCAGCTTGCTTTCGTTCGTGTATATTGTCGATAGTTGCGGTTATGGTCGCGTTATTACGGCTATTTTTTATTAGCTGCAATCTGCATTCAACCCAAATTAAATTGCCATTTTTGTGGGTTAACTTTACTTCTATTTGTTGCTGTTGCTTACCACCGTGTAAAATATCGTTAATAGTGTAGTCAACTCTTTCTTTATCTTCGTTATTACAATAAGCACTTAATGGATTTTGTAGTGATGATTTAACACCAAAACCGCTTAATGTTTCCCATGCGGGGTTAATAAAACGAATATTACCTTGCTGATCGAGCTCTAAAACAACAGTATTTAAGTGTAATAAAATACGCTGATGAGCTGAAAATAACTCTTTGTAACGCACTTCGCTCAGGCTTAATTGTTCTACTTTGTAAGCAAATTCAGCATAACTCACCATAAAATCTTCACGTCGTGCGGCGTGGTCACACACTTTGTTTAAAAATGAAGGATCGTAAGGGGCTCTAATAAAGTCGGTAACACCTGAAAGCAAAAGCTGCTCAGCGTAATCGGCATCGTCACTTTCTATAATTGTAACAATAGCTTGTTTAGAATTGTGCTGGAGGATTTCTTCAACGAGTACACTCGAGCTCTCTGCACTTGATGTAGTAGCATCGAGTAGCACAATTGAAAACTGCTGTTGGTTATAAGCGTTAAGTGCCGCTTTAGCTGAAGTTACATGAGTGATAGCAAAGTTTAACTTTAACTGTTCACTTATTTTGTCTGCCGTATTTTGAAGTGGCTCTAATAATAATAAGTTTAGCCGGCTACTTTTTTCTAAGTGAGTAGATAAAACATTCGCAAGTACTTGAGGGAGCATGTCTTTATGCTCAAACGGCAATACAGCATCTATCCCATAACTGCGGGCTGTTGTTTCGGCAATCCGCTCACAGTAAATTGGCGGGATAAGTAAAATGGGGGTGTTTTTTGGCGTTTTTAATAATCCTGAGCGGATCATCCTAGAAAAGCGCCAGCCATCAATTTTACCAACATTAATGCCCGTTATTATAATATCAACAGGGTGTTGTTTTAAAAGCTTTAAAGCTTGTTGGCTGTCTTGGGCATCAATGAAGGTAAATACATTTAGGCTATCTAAAGTGCCCTTAATCGCGCGGCGTTCAGCACTACTTGCGTTTAATATTAGCAATTTAAGCTGGTTTGGCACGAGTTGAACACCCCTAATGAAACTTATAATAATTTAGCCGAACAAGAATAGTGATATTTAACCATAAGAACAAGAAGATTTAATGGCAAACACGCAAACAGACATTATAAGTTTGGCTGATTTCTTGAGCTTAATATCCGATACATATACACTTGGCGCGATTTTAAATGATGTGGATTACTAATTATGCGCGTGGCTGACTTTAGCTTTGACTTACCTGATGAATTAATAGCTCGTTTTCCTAAAGCGGACAGAACCAGCAGCCGTCTACTCACTTTAGATGGCCCAAGCGGAACTTTAGAGCATAAAGTGTTTAGCGATATACTTGATTTAGTAAACGAAGGCGATTTATTGGTCTTTAACAATACACGCGTTATTCCAGCACGTATGTTTGGTCAAAAAGCTTCAGGCGGAAAAGTTGAAGTACTTGTAGAGCGGGTATTAGATGAGCATCGCGTACTTGCGCATGTACGAGCAAGTAAGTCGCTTAAGGTCGGTAACGAAGTTGTTTTAGAAGGCAAAGCCAAGGCAATAATGGTTGCACGCCACGATACTTTATTTGAGCTTGAGTTCGATCATAGCCAAAACGTGCTAGATATACTTAATGATATCGGGCATATGCCACTGCCTCCTTATATTGACCGACCTGATACCGATGCTGACCGTGAGCGTTATCAAACTGTTTATGGAGAAAAGCCAGGTGCAGTTGCAGCACCAACTGCAGGTCTACATTTTGACGATAAGCTAATGGCAGCACTGAAGGATAAAGGTGTAAATATGGCTTTTGTTACGCTACACGTTGGCGCTGGTACTTTTCAGCCAGTACGAGTTGATAGTGTTGATGAGCATGTAATGCACTCAGAGTACATAGAAGTGCCTGATGACGTAGTTGCAGCTGTTGCGCAAACTAAAGCAAATGGTGGGCGTGTAATTGCGGTAGGCACAACTTCAGTTCGCTCATTAGAGTCGGCTGCTAAAGTTCATGGCGGCAAGTTAGATACGTATTTTGGTGATACCGATATATTTATTTTTCCGGGTTATCAATTTAATGTAGTTGATGCGATGGTCACTAATTTTCACTTACCAGAATCAACGCTTATAATGTTAGTCAGTGCATTTAGCGGGCAAGACAATATTATGGGCGCTTACAATACTGCAATAGAGCAGCAGTACCGCTTTTTTAGTTATGGCGACGCGATGTTTTTAACACGTAAGTAACAAAATATTGTTTAATACTCAGTAGAATATATTAAAACCCCCAGCTTAGTTGCTGGGGTTTTTGTTTGCGGCAATTGGCAAAACTGAATTTATCGCAGCTAATAGTATTAGTGAGGCAAAAAGGGTAGAATCAGGCGGTTAAATTATAGCTTGTTGGACTGTTTTTCCGACATTGAGGATGATATGAAATTTGAATTAGATTGTACTGACGGAAAAGCGCGCCGCGGCCGCTTGATTTTTGACCGTGGTGTAATAGAAACACCTGCTTTTATGCCTGTTGGTACTTACGGTACTGTAAAAGGTATGACGCCAGATGAAGTTAAAGCCACTGGTGCGCAAATATGTTTAGGTAATACCTTTCATTTAATGCTTCGCCCAGGTACTGAGATCATCAAGCAACATGGTGATTTACACGACTTTATGAATTGGGACTTCCCAATTTTAACTGACTCAGGCGGTTTTCAGGTATTTAGCCTAGGCGCAATGCGTAAAATCACTGAAGAAGGCGTTTTATTTCAATCTCCAGTAAATGGTGATGAAATTATGATGTCGCCTGAAAAGTCGATGGAAGTACAGCGCGACTTAGGCTCAGACATCGTTATGATTTTTGACGAGTGTACGCCATACCCAGCAACTGAAAAAGAAGCTAAAGATTCTATGGAGTTATCTCTTCGTTGGGCTAAGCGCTCAAAAGAAGGGCATGGCGATAATCCATCTGCTTTATTTGGTATTATCCAAGGTGGTATGTACCCAGAATTACGTGCACAATCACAAGCTGGTCTTGAAGAAATTGGTTTTGACGGTTATGCATTAGGCGGCCTATCAGTAGGCGAGCCTAAAAACGAAATGATGAATATCCTTGATCATTGTGCGTTTAAAATGCCAGAAGACAAGCCTCGTTACCTTATGGGTGTAGGCAAGCCAGAAGACTTAGTTGAGTCGGTTCGCCGTGGTATTGATATGTTTGACTGTGTTATGCCAACACGTAATGCGCGTAACGGCCATTTATTTATTACCACGGGTGTAGTAAAAATACGTAACGCAGTGCATAAAACAGATACAGGGCCACTTGACCCTGAGTGTGATTGCCATACGTGTAAAAACTATTCACGAGCTTATTTGCATCACCTTGATAAATGTAACGAAATTTTAGGTGCGCGACTAAACACAATTCATAACTTACGTTACTATCAACGTGTTATGGAAGGTTTACGTAATGCAATTAGCGCAGGTAAATTAGAAGAATTTGTACAAGATTTTTATGCTCTCCGAGGCCAAGATGTGCCAGAGTTAGCAGATATAAAAAATTAAACTTTAAAATTAAAGAGGAAGTATCATGAGTTTATTTATTTCAAATGCACACGCAGCAGCTGGTCAACCTGCGGCAGGCGGTGGTTGGGAAATGCTAATAATGTTAGCTATTTTCGGTTTGGTTTTTTACTTTTTAATCTACCGCCCACAAGCTAAGCGCGTTAAAGAGCACAAAAGCTTAATGAGTATGATGGCTAAAGGTGATGAAGTACTTACCCAAGGCGGTTTAGTGGGTAAAATTGTGAAAATTTCTGAAGAGAAAGATTTCATCGTTATCTCTTTAAACGAGCAAGCAGAAGTTACAGTACAAAAATCTGCAGTATCTGCAGTATTGCCAAAAGGCACAATGAAGTCGCTATAAAAATAATAAGGACGACCCCGTGTTAAACAAGTTTCCAGTTTGGAAGTATTTGCTTGTTTTAGCTGTGGTAGCCATTGGCCTTTTATATGCCTCTCCAAACTTGTATGGTCGCGATCCGGCCATACAAGTTTCAGGTGCTAAAGGCGCTGATGTCGATCTCAGTGTTGTAGACAAAGTAAACGCAATCCTTAAAACAAATAATGTAACCGCTAAATCGACAATACTTGAAGATGGACAAATTTTAGTTCGTTTAAAAAATGTTGAAGAGCAACTTAAAGCGCATGACTTACTGCGTGATTCGCTGAGCAATGACTACATTTCTGCTATTAATATGGCACCTGCTCAACCAGCTTGGTTAAAAGCGGTTGGTGGTAACCCTATGAAGCTAGGTCTTGATTTAAGTGGTGGCGTACATTTCACCATGGAAATCGACATGGCAACAGCGGTTGATAACCAGCTTGAGCAAATGGAACAAGATTTTCGCAGTGACCTGCGCGAAGAAAAACTACGTTATCGTAGTGTTCGCCGCGTAGCAGGCTCCGATCGTATGCGTGTAGAAATGCGTACCGAAGAAGACAAAAATGCGGCAGAGAGCTTTTTAGAAACTCGCTACCCGCTAAATGTCTACATTGATGACAGCAGTAACGATAAAGCATTTTTTGCGACAATGAGTGAGCAAAAACTCAAAGAGATTCGTGACTACGCTATCAAGCAAAATGAAACGATTATTCGTAACCGTATCAACCAAATTGGTGTTGCAGAGCCTAACGTACAACGCCAAGGCGCTGAGCGTATTATTGTTCAACTACCAGGCATTCAAGACACTGCACGTGCTAAAGAAATTTTAGGCGCGACAGCAACACTTGAATTTCGTGAAGTAGACGAAAACGCAGATATTAGTGCTGCTGCCCAAGGTCGTATCCCAGCGGGTACTGAAATGATCATGAGCCGCGACGGTTACCCTGTTGTACTTAAAAAGCGTATTATTTTAGAGGGCAGCCATATTACGGGCGCGCAATCTGGCGCTGATGAATACCAACGTCCGCAAGTAAGTATTACGTTAGATAGCAAAGGTGGGGCAAAAATGAATGCCTTTACCAAGCGTGCTATTGGTAAGCGTATGGCAACGGTATTTATTGAGTACAAGCCATCAGGTAAAAAAGATGCAGACGGTAAAGCACTTCCACCTATTAAAGTTGAAGAAGTTATTAACGTGGCAACGATTCAAGCTCGTCTTGATCGCTCGTTCCGTATTACCGGCATTGATAATCCAGCAGAAGCACATAACTTAAGCTTACTACTTCGTGCTGGTGCACTTGTAGCGCCAATTCAAATTGTTGAAGAGCGCACAGTAGGTCCAAGCTTAGGACAAGAAAATATTGAAGCGGGTATGACTGCGGTTGCACTTGGCTTTGCGTTTGTACTTGTGTTTATGCTTGTGTACTACAAAGGTTTTGGTATGGTTGCAAACCTTGCGCTTGCGGCTAACTTAGTACTAATTGTAGGTGTTATGTCTTTAATTCCGGGCGCTACACTTACGCTACCTGGTATTGCCGGTATTGTATTAACGGTAGGCATGGCGGTTGACGCTAACGTACTTATTTTCGAACGTATTCGTGAAGAGCTGGCCGATGGCCGTAGCCCTCAACAAGCGATTCATTTTGGTTACGATAGCGCATTTAGCACTATATTTGATGCCAACATCACGACACTAATTGCTGCCATTATACTGTTTGCAGTGGGCACTGGTCCGATTGCGGGCTTTGCAGTGACACTTGCGATTGGTATTTTAACTTCAATGTTTACAGCCATCGTTGGTACCCGTGCGGTAATCAACTTATTTGTTGGTGGTAAACGCATTGATAAACTTTCGATTTAAGGAGCAGACATGCAAATTTTAAGTTTGGGTAGTAGAACCCTTCGTTTCATGTCTCTTCGAAAAGTGGCTATGGGTTTCTCGACGCTACTAATTTTAGCGTCGTTTGCATCAATTTTTATCAAAGGCTTAAACTTTGGTTTAGATTTTACCGGCGGTACTGCGGTAGAAGTGGGTTTTTCACAACCGGCTGACCTTAAAAAAGTACGTGATGCACTAGCTGATAATGGTTTTGCTGATGCATCAGTGCAGTTATTTGGTTCAAGCCAAGAGATTTTAGTTCGCTTGGCACCACGCGGTAGCGATGTAAAAGCTGAAGTGATTGGTAACCAAGTAATCGATGCACTTAAAAAAGCAGATGACAGCGTAGTAATGCGCCGTATTGAGTTTGTAGGCCCAAGTGTAGGTGAAGACTTAAAAGAGCAGGGTGGCCTTGCCATGTTAACTGCGCTTATTTGTATCTTAATCTACGTTGCGTTTCGTTTTGAATGGCGCTTTGCAGTAGGTGCGGTAGGTGCACTACTACACGATGTTATCATTACTGTGGGTTTATTTTCGGTATTAGGTTTAGAGTTCGATTTAACTATATTAGCGGCAATTCTTGCGGTAATTGGTTATTCACTCAATGATACGATTGTTGTATCAGACCGTATACGTGAAAACTTCCGTAAGGTACGCATTGACGATACGATAGAAATTATTGATATTTCACTTACGCAAACACTTAACCGTACACTTGTAACATCAATCACGACTATTTTAGTATTGATTGCCTTGTTTGCATGGGGCGGACAAACTATTCATGGTTTTGCAACTGCATTACTGTTTGGTGTGTTTATTGGTACTTATTCTTCGATTTATGTTGCAAGCTCTGTTGCTATAGCGATGGGTGTAAGCAAAGAAGATTTAATACCAGAAGTAATTGAAAAAGAAGGCGCAGACCAAGACGCTATGCCGTAATGGTTTTGTAACTACTTTAAAAACCGCTCAATGAGCGGTTTTTTATTGCCTGTAATATATATTTTTGCTCACGATTTTTTTAGCTTTACTGTGCAAGTATGAATAAACAGTGCTAACTTTGTAGAGCACGCCATGAGTGTAACGTCTTACTATGTATTTAAATTAAGTATTAATAGCGTGGTTATGAATAAGTACAGTTACATAATATCGTCACCTTATACTTAGGCGCCGGAAGTTATTTAGCTTAAATAACGCGATAATTTAAACTATCAATAATAACTGTTAAAACTACCGATAATAACTAGGGTGATAATTATGTTGCCATTAAAGTATTTGATTAACGTAGTAAGTTTGTTTGTATGCAGCGCTTTAGCGAGTGAGGTAAATATCGTAAATATAGCGCAGGAGCAGCGTGTGCAATATGCTCGTGACGACTACCTTAACGAACTATTAGAAAAAGCATTGGTGAGCGCACAATACCCTGCAGAAATTAACCCCGTTTTAATTCATCCCCATCAACAACGTACTTTAATAGCGCTCGATACAAAAAATTTAGATTTATACTGGAGTATGAGCAGCCCCGAAAGAGAGTCTTTAGCTATTGCGATTAAAATCCCATTATTTAAAGGCTACATAGGTAAGAGGGCGCTATTAACAAGTAAGAACAGCATTGCTAGATTTAAAGGTATTACTAGCTTAGATCAGCTAGGTAGGCTTTCTGCGGTGCAAGGTCATGATTGGCCTGATACAAAAATAATGGCGTTTAATGGCCTGCATATAAGGCCGTTTGCAAATTATCAGGCTATGTTTGCCTTAACAAGTGCAGGGCGTATTGATTACTTCCCACGTTCATTTATCGAGGTTAATTCAGAGCTAGCGGCAAATAAACAAAGTAACCTAGTAATAGTACCTAATTTATATATGAGTTATCCAACAGGGTTTTATTATTTTGTATCAAATAGTAAGCCAGAGCTTGCAGTGGCAATTAAAAAAGGGCTTGAGATAATGCAAAAAAATGGCGAGTTTGATGCTTTATTTGATGAATATTTCGCAAAAGATTTAAACTCGTTACCTTACGAAAAAGGTAAAACAGTAGAACTGAAGCTAGATAACCCTTATTTTTAAGCACAAAAAAAGGAGCCTGAGCTCCTTTTTAGTATGCTATTAATAGCATTTAATTAGCGAAGTAACGACTCAGTTAATACTGGACGAATTTCGCGAATAATTGCTTGAGTCAGTTTTGGTGAACCACAGATAATATTACCGCTGTGGTTATAGTTATTACCACCGGCGAAATCTACAACCATACCGCCCGCTTCTTTAACCATTAGTTCGCCCGCAGCAGAGTGCCAAGGTTTTAAACCAATTTCAAAAAATCCATCAACACGGCCAGCTGCAACGTATGCCATATCTAAAGCAGAACAACCTGCACGGCGAATATCAGCAGTGTGTACAAATAATGCTTTAAACGCTTCAGTGTATGCATCCATGTGGTTTTTGTTTTTGAACGGGAAACCAGTAGCAAGTACAGTGCCTGCAAGAACCGTAGTTTTGCTAACGCGTAGACGTTTACTGTTTAACTGAGTGCCTTGACCGCGAGATGCAGTGAAAAGCTCACCGCGAATTGGATCATAAATAACAGCTTGGTCTAAACGACCTTTAACTTTAAGTGCGATAGAAACCGCGTAATGAGGGATACCTTTGATGAAGTTAGTTGTTCCATCGATAGGATCTACAATCCATTGGTAATCATCATCCTTGCCTTTATGCTCACCTAGTTCTTCACCAACAATTGAGTGAGTAGGGTAAGACTGTAAAATAGTGTCACGAATTACGGCTTCGGCTTCTTTATCAATGTTAGTTACTAAGTCGTTAGCGCCTTTTTGTTGCACTTCAACTTTTGATAAATCTTCACTTGCGCGAAGTAAAATTTTGCCTGCGTTGCGCGCAGCGCGAACCGCAATGTTTAACATTGGATGCATGGTATTACCTTTGGGTTGTAAAAGAACGTTTATATATTTCAGCCGGCGTATTTTAGCGACTTTTGCCATAAAGTAAACAATAAACCCCAAATACTTGTGTTTGTTTTTTATACAAGATTGAAAAGTGTATATATTTTTAAAAAATAATTATCTGCATTTAAATAAATTAATTTTAAATAACACTTTACCTAAAGTTAACTTGAGGTTTTATCGTGCTCCTAACTTAACTGATAGGATAACATTATGTATTTAGAGCACGTAAACTTAGTCGCGAGTGATATAGATAGTATGCTTACATTTTATCGCGCTGTATTTCCACATTGGTCGATTAGAAGTGAGGGCAGAGGCGATTGGCATGGAAAACCAAGACGCTGGGTACACTTTGGAGATGACACGCATTACATTGCGATAAGCAGTCATGGTGAAGGTGAAAACAGAAACTTATCGGGCCATCAAATTGGTTTTGCACACTTTGCTTATGTAACTAATAATTTAAGCGCAGTAGTAATGCGCTTAAATAAAGTGGGTTTTACTCTAAGCAAGCAAGGTAACGAGAATCCTTTCAGAAAGAATGTCTACTTTATTGATCCTGCAGGGTTTGAAGTTGAGTTTGTAGAGTATTTAAGTGATATACCAAGCGAGCGAAATAACGATTTATAATAAAATACTAAGCAGCACGCTAAAGTGCTGCTACTCAATTATAGTGAGCGATTATTATTACCCGTGCCAAACTGGGTTTTTAGCTCATTTGCAAAACTTATAAATTTTTCTTTAATTGTGCGCTTTATTTTCACCTCAACCGAGCCCATTACTGCCTTTCCTTCAATATGAATTGTAGGGCCTTGGCGTTTGTTAAGCGACACAGATTTATTTTCAAGGCTACTTAAAATACAAAACATTTTAGACACTACATTGACATGCTCTGGTACGTAAATTTCATCGCTACCAAAAATACAGTTAACGTGAATAGTTACATTTTGATGCGCAAAAATAGCATCGGTAAAATCAAGCACCACCGATCCCATAAAGTTACTCAAATATATATTTTTTGGCACAACCCACTGACCACTTCGCTCGTTAGATCCTAAAATACTGCGTAATGTAAAATCATCATCACTGTTTTGCTGTGCACTATAATGTGGTGTAAATTGCGATTGTTTTTCTGCTTTATATTGCTGATCGGTATTAAGTGTTAAGTCTTCTACTAAGGCTAGCAGAGCTTCGTTATTAGGTGCATCCATCGCATTATCTAAACGTCTTTCGAATGCATCAACAGAAATAACACCATGACTGTAATTATAAATTAATTGATCAATCACTTGTTCGCGTACTTGCTCTATTGGGCGGTCTTCAACTTTTACAGACATGAGTTATTCCTTATTATATTTACTATTGATACTGCTCTTGTAGTTAGGCTGCAAACCGCGTACCAAATATAATTTCATTAATTATCAATTGGTTATTTTTTAACGGTGTTTTTTGTTTTGTTATATTAACGATAGATTAACCAAAAGAGCAATTATCTAGCTATTTTCACTATTTGAGAAAGTTTTACCGAGTAGCCTGTAAATAGTTACACAAACATAGATAAGGTTTTATCTTTTAATTAATTCAAGTCTTTGAATTTTAAGTATAAATAAAGTTGGCCTGAAGCTCGCATTAGTTAAAGTGTCTTTAATCAAAAGGAGAAAGATTATGAAAACATTTAACAAATCTATTATCGCAGCTCTAGTTCTTGGTACTACGGCTATGGGTGCCCAAGCAAACAGCTGGGAAAACGAAAGTAAAGATGCTTGGATTGATGGTAAGGCAGAAACCGTTCTACTTATGAACACTAATCTAAACAACTTTGACATTAACACTGATGTAAAAAATGGCAAGGTAGTACTTACAGGTAAAGTTAATAGCGAACTCGATAAAGAGCTAGCAGAAGAACTTGTACTTAGCCTAGATGGTGTAACTGATGTTGACAACAGCCTTACTGTTGTTAAAAGCATGGACACCGAAGATAAAAGCAACGACATGATGGACGATGATGATAACGACCTAACGGACGCTAAAATCACCACTGTAATCACAACTCGCTTCCTGTTTGACTCAGAAGTAGGTGGTACAGACATTGATGTTGATACCGACAACGGGGTGGTAACTCTGAATGGCTCTGTAGAGTCTGAAGCTGAAAAGCAACTAGCAGTTAAAATTGCTAAAAATGCTGAAGATGTTCGCGACGTAGTTGATAAACTAGCTATTGTTGCTGAATAATACAGTATAGTTAAGGCCCAGTAATACTGGGCTTTAAGTCTTTTCAATGTTTAATTTAAATGGAGTTTGATCATGGATATTATTCGTATAATACTTTCGGTTTTATTACCGCCATTAGGTGTGTTTTTGCAAGTTGGCTTAGGTATGCATTTTTGGTTAAATATTCTATTAACACTGCTAGGTTATTTCCCAGGGTTAATACATGCAATCTACATTATTGCGAAAAAATAATGACAGATTATATATTGTGTAAGCCGACTACTGAGGTTTAGCTAAATACTTTAGTACCGATCGGCTCACAATATTAGTTTTTAAAGAATTTTTAGATAGTTTTTAGATAGTTTTTTAGGTTAAATCCAATTTTTAACGCCCTTCAACCCTTTGATTTACTTCCTTAACTCTCTCCCAATATTATTTTAAAACTATACTTATTGTTTACTAATAAGCTTTCCAGCTAACAGCCGCGCTCAGATTCTGACTTGATGCCATTTAGGAAATCTTCAACATTAGTGTGTTTATACATCTATAATATACAATCAAATACTTTATTATTTAGTGACAATATTACCTTCACTTCTAGTGTTATCATTAAACTAGGTTTTAGGCATATTGAGGCAGTTAATTGAATATTCGACTTATAATGTCAGGCGTTGTGTCTTTCGTTTTTTATTTTAGTTGGGCCTACTGGGCAAATAGTGCGGCAGACATTGCTAAATCGGTTACGCTTCAAGCTGCATTAGTGCAAGGTTTGTATAGTGGATTTGTAACGCTGTTTTTTACCTTTATTTTAGAAATGGTCGTCAACAAGTATAAGTTTAGTTATGTAACGCTTGCGTTTGTAACTCCAATTATTTGTATGTTTCATTCTAAAACACCACAAAACGTAGCAATACGACAAAGCTTCAATAATGCAATTAACTCTAGCGCCTCGTATTTAAGTAACAAAAAAATAGCAGGTGTACTTTTTGCGCCTATTATTCCGATTACTGTTCAATCGAGCTTAGTGATTATGGTGAATGTAATTAATCAGACACCTAATTTGCCACTTACAGTAGCCCCAAGCATATTTTTTACAGCCTTGTATGCCTACACATATATGTTAGCTTTGCTTAAAAAGTAGAGGGTTAAATATAAAAGACTATATGGGATAGGTTTTGTTTATAATTTAATGCAGTGAATAGCACGGTAAATACCTTACATTTTATGTTTATGCCCACTTAAAAGATTACTATTTAAGCAGTTAGCTTGTTGATTGTTAAAATAAAGGTTTTTGGTAGTGACAAGCACCTAAAAAGTTTTTATACTGCAACCCGCTTTAGTCGCTCTGTGACTGAACGCTTCAAAAATTAACTGCCTGGCAGTTATATAAAGTTGGCCCCTTAGCTCAGTTGGTTAGAGCACACGACTCATAATCGTTAGGTCCCCAGTTCGAGTCTGGGAGGGGCCACCACTTTTAAAAGCTTTCCAAGTAAATACCTACTAACCGAAATTACCTCGTGCTACCTCTGTGCTACTTTTAGTATAGCAACTTTTTTTATTAACTATCTAATACAACCTCATTTCAGCATCTAGGGATTCGATAAAGAACTATATAGGGCTCTATTAAATTTCAACTTAGGTGAAATCAACAAGCTTTTCGTTAACAAAGCTTTAGTAATAGTTTTAAGCGCTACTATATTTGCTTACAATTACGCAATAAGATTGGTACGTTCAATCGGTTTTTCCGACCTTGCTATATCAGCAAATTCTACTTTTTAGCCCTGTTTATAAAGTCCATAGATTTCATTTAAGCCCCTTTCGCTATGAGGTTGGTAAGTTTTAGGCGCTTGCCGCCTAAAGGCGCGGCATACCCCATGGCCAACACAGACTACGCAGTGAAAAGCCAGTCAAGCTAGAAATCGCCCGAAGGGTTGCGTAGCAAGGGGGCTCCGCTTGCGGGGTTCCGATTTATGGCTTTACAGGAATTGAACGAAGTGGTTTGGGATTAAGTATCTAATAAGCTAATATTTATTTTTATCTTTAGTAGCATGAAACTACAACTAATTAAAATTTATAATCCAAAATTTATTAATAGCTTTGGTTCATGCTATTGTGAGTTTGTGTGTTGGTCTGTTGTGTCCTCGGTCTTATTAAGAGGAAAGTGTGCCCAGTAGACATCTTTACAGGGATTTAAAAGAAACTTACATTATATGAAACCAGAATATTTAGGTGCCAGAGCCTCAAACACTGGCGATGATTTTCATGAATGGTGGGCACTTCGTCTAGCATTACAATTACTCGAACCTGACACATCGTTGGTTGCTGTTACAGTTGAAGGCGTAAATCTTGATGATGAAAATTCTCCGGAGTTAACGGAATGGGACTCTGTTGATTGTGGCTTATTTTATGGTGGCCATTCTATAGAGCAAGCTGAAAAGGTTGTCATTGAGCAGCTAAAGTACTCTGCATCAACACCTGACAAAAATTGGACTGTTTCGGAACTAACAAGCTCTAAATCAAAATCTTCAAATAACAGTATTATTAAGGGGCTTGCTGATTCATTTACTGCAATATTAAAAGCTAGGCCAGACCTGATTGGTGCTGGTGAGTTAACAATCAGGCTAGTCAGTAATCGCCCTATTGGTAAAGACCTTCAAAAATCGCTTTCCGATTTCAGTAACAAAAAGCATGAAACGCTAAGAGTTGCTAGTGGCCTTAACAAAACAAATTTCAAGAAATTTATTAAACTCTTCGACTTTTCTGACTGTGGTACTGGTTCTCGCTTTGAGCAGGAAGAAAGCGCGATTAATGAGATTCTAGCTCTTACACTGAGTGCTGACCGGGGGTTTGTGCTGGATTTGAAAGATCGTATTCATAAGCTGATGCTGCCGGAGGCTACAGGAAGTTATATAACAAGGGAAACAGTGTTGACATGGATGAATGTGTCTGACCCTCGAGCTCTATTCCCATGCCCTCCAAGGCTCAAAGTAGCAGAAAATCCTATTAACAGAAATGCTGCTGTTGCGATACAAACTGCCATGGTCAATGGCGATCAATTTATATGCCTGCATGGAGAAGGCGGTAGTGGAAAAACGACCGTACTAAAACAGGTTGAAAATTTGTTACCTGAGGGCTCAGTCATGATTACATATGACTGTTATGGTGCTGGCACTTATATGGATAGTGAAGCCTATCGACATAGACCGAAAGATGCCTACCTGCAATTAATCAATGAAACCTCGGCTCGATTGCGATTACCTTTGTTGATTAGCCAGGATACTTCTGTAGATTTTATTAAGGCTTTTGCTTTAAGAATCGAAAGTGCAAGCAAAGTTTTAGAGGCACAAGAAGCTAATGCATTATTGGTTATCGTTATTGATGCTGCGGATAATTCTGTAACGGGTGCAAAGCAGTGTAAGCCAGAAGAAATCAGTTTCGTTCATGAACTGATTAAAATCGGAAATCTGCCAGCTAATGTTAGATTGATGATTTCTGCAAGAACTGGACGTTTAGATTCCTTATCTATTCCATCTAAATACAACTCAGTAGAAATTTCTAACTTCTCATTGGAAGAAACAGAGCTCAATGTATTAAATCAATTTCCCCGCGCAGCCAAAGCATGGATAGAAGATTTTCATAATTTATCTAACCGAAATCCACGAGTGCAAAGTTACGCATTTGACTATGCAGAATCAGATGCGGGCAAAGCGATTGAATTTTTAAGGCCCAATGGAAAAGGGTTGGAACAAATCTTTGAAGCCCGCTTTGAAGAGGCTATTTTGAAGGAGGGTAATTCTGACACCTTGTCTCTTGTTTGCTCATCGTTAGTAGCACTACCTGCACCAGTTCCAAAGCAACATTTAGCTAGTGTTGTGGGGATATCAATAGAAAGGGTTAATGATATTGTTTCTGACCTTCCTGGAATGCGTATTCTTGAGGATAAAGTAGGGTTTCTTGATGAGGATGTTGAATTTTTTGTCAGAGAGAAAGCGCAGCCAAGGCTTTTGGAAGCTTATAAGCGTTCAGCAGCACATTTCAGTGCCAATCATGAAAGTGACGAGTATTCGGCCATGCACTTGGCTTCAGCGCTATTTTCAGCTGGGCAAGGTCAAGAAATCATAAGAATCATTGAGGAAAATGAAGCACCAAAAGCTATAAAAGACCAAATAATTCGCCGAGAAGTGCAACGTCAGCGGTTACAGCTCGCAATGAAAGTGTGCCGCTCAGCAGGCGAGCAAGCAGATGCAATATTTACCTTGTTAGTTGGTGCTGAGGCGATAAAAACAGATGATGCCGTAAACAAAATTATCGCTGAAAACCCAGATTTATCTGTCCATTTTGCGTCTGATACTGTAGGCAGAAATATACTTTACTCGTCAAAAACATATGAAAGCCATGGTAGGTTCTTATCGCATATTGTTGCCCGTGATGCAGCTGACAGAGATTTTATCGCTGCCCGTGAAAAGAAACGCATTCTTCGTGAATGGATGAATCGGAGAAGTGAAGATATTGAACGACAAAAAGCCGAACAAAGCGAGCATCGGTACCAACATATAGATGCGTGGCCATTAGAGCTTGAGGATATTACTGCTGTTGCCCATTCAGTGTTGGATATAGAGGGTTACCAGGCTGCATATGAATTCATTTGTGGCTGGAAGCCGAAAAGTATCCATTACAAAATCGCGATCAGATTATTGGATCGCCTGTTGTTATCGGGCAAGGTAGTCACAGTTGAAGAGTTTTTGGATAGTGGTTGTATCCCAGAGCCTTGGTCATCATTGTTCAAAATACCTTTGGCGCTTGTCGGCCATAGTATCGATTGCGCCTCTCTTGAAAAGTCATTGTGCAACAAGAATGTATTGAAATATTGCGACCTAAATGAGCTAGAAAGGCACACCTCTGAAGACTCAGGGACTTTTAGCTACGCGGAAGTGTTACTTAGTGGTTGTGAAATTTTGGCTTCTAATGGAGTGAATTTATCCTCAGTAGAGCCAATACTTGAATATCTATGCCCTGATAATTGGCGGTTGGTCAATAACATCTACATACATGATATTCTTAAAAACGATGTCGCTTTGAGAGCTTACTCTTTGTTAATGCGTCATCGTGGCCTCAACGTCACAATAGAGTCTTATTGGATTGATTCACCTATACCTGAAGATCTTAATGAGGCCGAAAAAAATAAGAAGAAGCAAAAATTATCGGAAAAGCATAAAGAGATAAAAGAAAACCTGTCAGGTTTAATATCTTTTTATGCTGTTAGAGCGGATGTTTTGCTGTCCAATATCTTGCCAGAAAAAGCTGAAGAGAAAGTTAAGTCTGCACTGGATTCTTTGCTTGCAAATTCCTGGAGGATGTCTAGAGAACACTACTTTGAATCCATATGTAGCCAGCTTTCTTTGTCCGTAGCCAGGCTGTCAGTTGTGCCAAATCTCGATATGAATACAGTGCTAACTTTGACTAAGGCAGCGTTCAAACAATGGCCATCTGTATTTTCTTCTGGGCAGCGTAACGTTATTGCAAATCTAATAAAAATACCAGAATTGAGGCTGCCAGTTGTTAAAGATATTTACGAACGCTCAGTTGAAGTAAAAGATCTAAAAACAGCAGCAAACGAAAAAATCAGAATTCTTTTGGATTTATCCAGAACGTTGCTTTTTGTGGATAAGGACGAAGCCAGAGAAGTATTTAAAATAGCAGTTGATATTGCGAATGACGTTGATGTTGATGCTATGCATGATGTGGCTCTTTTTTCGGCGTTGTCCAAAAACGCAAAAAATCATTTTTCGCCTACAGGTTTGCAAAAAATAGCAAGTCAAATGGCTGCGATAATAACGGAGTACGGCATTCTTCTTGATGGCTATGATCATTTTCCTTGGAATGATGCAGTTTCTGCTGTCGCTATATTAGATATGCCTAAAGCAGTCAGTCTTATCGGGTATTGGGAAGATTGTGATTTGATTCAAGCCAGCGAAACTCTTCCTGCATTGATCTCTACGGGTATTTCAGAAGGAACTATAAGCCCTGCGCAGGCTGTCTCTTTGCTTAATTTCTGTGATGATTTGAATGAGGAGCTTGTGACTAAACTAACGTCAATTACAAGCATGCAAGATGCCCGTCAGTTGATAGAGGAAATTGCAAAATCCGAGTTATTGAGATTCAACAGAAGTGATAGCTCCAAAATATGTCAGGCGTTAAATGAACTGGTTCCATATGGCGATGGTAGTGAATATTGGCATTCGGCACTTAATCAATTAGTTCAATTTAAATCACAAACTAAAGAAAGTGCCAAGACCAAAAGTGGTAATAAAAATCGTGCTTCGACAGCAATGAAATCAAAGGAAGGAGAGTTTCTTGAACGCATAAATGTTGAAGAAATTTCCTTTGAATCACCTTCTGATTTTATGAATTCAATTCATGCCAAGCGAAAAGAAGCTAGGGATGAAGATTTTTATATTAGCTGTGATGACATACTGAGATCTTTAATCAGTCGTTTGGAATCAAAAAATCGTGTTGCCTTTCTGGATCTCTTGACTGATGAACATGTTATTGATGATCTTGGCTATACATGGGCTAAAACGTTAATTGATTGCGTTGACTTATGGGTGGGATCATCTCACGTCATATCTACCTGGAAAGAGGAAAATCTACCAACCTTAATTGCTAACCATTTGGACGAATTTTCCTATGGTGAAAATTATGGCTATGAAAAGCGAATACTAAAAGATGTTATTCATAACCTGAACTTAAATAGAGAAGAAACGGTTAGCTTATTGCTGGATGGACTGGAAAAAAATTCTGAATATTTGTCCCTGCCCAAGTTATATTCTGTGGTCAGACTACTGACTGATTATTGCAGCGAGGAACAAATTGCAGATGTCACCACTCGTTATGTTCAGCGACTAACTACACGGTTAAAGCTTCCAGCGAATAAAATTGAGTCTGAGTATTCAACTGAATCAGCATTAGCCTGCCAACTCTACTCGCTCCTAGGTGATGTAGATACTAGGGTGAGATGGCGAGCGGCACATAGTATTAGAACGTCTGCCAGAATGGGCGATTTTAAGATAATTATGGCGCTAATCGCTTTATATGAGCATAAATCCATGCCCGGCTATCGAGAAGGTAATGTGCCTTTTTATTGGATGTCCGCACGTCTTTGGCTCATTGTAACATTTGATCGAATTGCATCTGAGGTACCGGAAGCCATTGCACCTGTCGCACGCTGGTTATTGAGCATTGCTAATGATCAAGACTTCCCACATGTATTGATACGTCATTTTGCCAAATCCTGTTTGATGAAGCTTCTTTCAAATAATTTTATTGATTTTGATGAGCAAGAAATAACAGCATTGTATGCTATCAATACTTCGGAACTAACTACCGAAAAATCGAAACATAGAGCTTCTCGTGGAGGGTTTCACGAAGAAGGTAAAGAAAGAAGGTTTAATTTTGATTCGTTAGATACTCTTCGATATGTATATCCCAGCGCGATAGAGTGTTTTGCTGATGTTGACGAAGAAATGTTTCTTGACGAGGCTGAAGCTTGGATCATGGATCGCTGGAATAGCGGCACAGATTTATCAATCTGGGAAAACGAACCAAGAAAACATAAATTTCAAAACGCTAACTACACTCTTTACAGCCACAGCCACGGTACAATGCCTACTATAGAGCGTCATAGTTATTACCTGGAGTGGCACGCCATGTGGTGTAGTTTGGGTTCTCTGATGACAGAAAATGCACTGGCAAAGCCTGAATACGATGATGACGATTATGGAACGCTAAACGGCTTTTTGAAACGAGAGGGATTAACTCAACCGCCGCACTGGTCGAGTGATCTTCGCTGCCCAACACCACTAGAAACACGTTTTCATCTTCCTCCTGCCGTCGAGGCAGAAGATTGGGTAGCAGCAATAACCGCTAATGATTTTGAGTTGGAACTTGGTTTAACTTCCGAAGATGAGAATCTGGTTGTGGATTCATATCATGATATTCGCACCAGTAATCATCGCTCCAGTGTGAGAATATCCTCTTCCCTTGTTAGCCCAGATACAGGATTGTCATTGCTTCGGGCACTTCAAACTTCCCGTGATTCTTGGGATTATCGTCTACCACCTGCTGACAATGAGTTTGAGATAGACGATGGTCCATTTATATTACGTGGTTGGCTCAGTGAGCACTCTAATGATGCACGTATAGATGAAAAGGATGTATTTAATCATGGTGTCCGCTTAATAGAAGCAACGCCGTCTGAAAATGTCATTGAAATACTGGAATTACGCCAGTCGGACAGCTACCCCGTTAGCTGGATTAATTCCACTAACGGAAGCAGAGTATTTCATTATGAAGCATGGGGTGATGTAAGAGATGACTCCCGACAAAGAGAATACATATATGGTGAAGATGTTATTTCCAATGGGCATAGCCTAAAAATATCACTACATCACCTAAAGCAATATCTAGATAAAGTTGACTTTGATCTAATCCTTGAGGTCGAAATAACACGAAGAGTAACTAAAGATGGAATTACAGAATATAACAAAGAGTCCGAAAAAGAAGCGCGATACGCAAGACTCTACCTTTTCAGAAGGACTGGAGAAATCTTTACCACTGAAGGACGTATTGGTACTTGGGCACCACCTAGCGACAGAACTGGGCTTCTCCGATAGTTGCGATACATTGGGAAAGTGGATGTCACATCATTTAGCCGAAATGATGGATCGTGTTGAACGTGAAAAAGACGCAGAAAAAAAAGAAAAATATCAGCAGCAAACCGTTGAGTTGATCTTAAAAATATGGGAGCACAGAAGTTCCTTAAATGGAAATGCATACCCATTAGCCAGATTTAAAGGAATGATCGACTCCTTAAGTATATTATCTCCTGAAGCTAATGTATGGGAAAGAAACAGACTCGGTAAATATGAGTCCTTGGCTGCAGATTCATTCTCGATGTTAACAAACCTATATAGAGCTTTGCATTTTATAGAGTTTACTTCTTTGCAATCACTCAGAAGTAAGCAAATTCCAGCCTCTGTATTGACTGACGAAGAACAAACAATATACGATTTTTTAATTTCGTGGGCACAAGAAGAAATGAGTTTTCGTTCTGACCAAAAATTGGACATTGAAAAAATCGAAACGCATGATTCATTAAAGTTTTTTGGTGGTTATATTGATGACTTATGTGAAAAGCTAAATTTATTGAAGTGTGAGCTGTCTGAAAAATAAACTTATAAATAATCGTTTCAGATGTACATGGATAGCTGTGACTTGGTGATTGTTAATGAAACATTTGACTTGATGTATTAGCCATTCATCATATTAGTCAGTTTACTATAACCTTATATCAATGAATTTAAGAAGCCCTTTACCAGTGTGTATTGTAAGAAACCATTGTATTTTTTATTGGATAATAGGTAGTGAGATAATTTTTTGGTAGAGGTTGTATCGATTTTTTGAGTGTTATGGTAGTTTCAGCTCAATTTTAGTTCTTCGATTTCAATTAGTGGTTTAATTGTGTGGCAATAAACCGCACTTATTTTTGCCATCAAAATCGGATTAATCTATTTAATTAGTAATTTTCAATGCCGTTCAAATTCGACTTGTAGTCTTTTTGTTAGCAATATATCTTTAATGTCGTATGAAAAAGCTCGATGATTCAAAATGAAAATCTGTCTTGTTAAGTCTGGCCGGTTCAATTAAAGTATTTGAGTTGCTCAGTAAAAAGTGATTAACTGATATTATGTTGAGCTATCTTAAACTAACTAGTTATAAATATGGATTATTTTGACTTTGACTTGGCTGAAGTCCAAGATGTTTTAAAACAAAGAAGAAAAAAAAAGAAATTATCTTATGATAACACTTTTTTTATGGTTAGCCCTTGCAAGAAATTTGCGTTTGAAATTTCAATTTACCACGATGACAACTTTTCCCATCCACCGATAGTGCATATTGATTACCTTAAGGGTTTCAATGAGGTTAAAATGATTGGTGGAGTTGAAGAGCCTTTTATAAATCAAATTAATGTCCTAATAGAAAATTATTTGAAGAAAAAAAGATTTGAAAAGAATAGTCTGCTTACTAATATTACTGCTTATTTCTCTAATTTGATTCAAAACTACACTTTAAGTAGCCATACTGTTCAATGGTTTGTTCTTCCATCATTTGATTGGTCACCGTTGTACAAATTTGCTATTCATACGCTTGATGCAAAAGAACTTTATCATGATTTTAATGAGCTTCTTGATTTTACATCTGAAAAAAGCTTTTTTAGATATACATTAATAGAGCTTGAGCATGTAGCGGACCGAAAAGCTTTTAAAGATGCTTGTATTTCGATCCCTATAATCACAGCGATTCCAGAAACGACTTCTGTTGAGTTCTCATGTATTACTATAAGAAATAAAAAATTTAAAAGGTGCACTTATTCTGAGCTTGTTTATGAACAAGAAGTACAAGGAGCCCTTGGTATAGACGTTTCCACAAAAAATAGTGACCCTTATGTGGTCAAAAATAGACAATATTTGATCAGCATACTTTAATTAAATTATAGGTTTTGAAGTAGATTCAATATTATGCAGTCTTATATCTAGAAAGCAGCACACACCAATTCTTAAGAAAAACAGCCCAATATAATGGGCTGCGCGTGTAGGAACTACACGACTATCCTCGAAGACTACAGACGATAAACCCTAACGTCTGATGGATTACACGCCTCCAGGGTCGCATTCTGATGCACCATAGACCTGTTTCATGCAACTAGATTTGGGCCGTTACTATCGATAACGAATTGCGGTGTGCGCTGCTTTTATGATAATAAAGCACCTCCCAAAATAAAAACACCTTAATTTTTCAGGGTTTTTCTGGGAGTAAATTGAAGACAAGTCGTACCTACTCGAAGAGGTAGGGACGACTCACTGAGTCGCTATCTCAATATTACTATTCATAGTGACTTGATATCTATCATTCAACAAATAAGCTAAAAATCAGAATCAGCTTTAAGTCAGTATAGAGTTCAGGGCAGGGGAGTTATTACTTTAAATAAACTTCAGTAATTTCAGCCCTGAAATGACCTAGCTCTTGCGACACAGTTTCAAGAGCTACAGCTCTATTTAAACCTAAGCTTTTTAGCTCAAGCATTCTCTCTTGTGCGTAGCTATGCCTGAGGCCATGACCGCCATTTGAAAAAAAGAGTGTGCGATCAGATGCTTTTGAAAATGAGCATGACCATTTATGACCACCACCAATATCATAACGTTGCAAATAGTTAATTTCCCTGTCACGAACGGTTATGGGCTGTGCTAAACGTCTTTGTTCTAGCTGTGTAGCCAGTGTGTTAGGTATTAGTACATCACGGATTAGGCCGCCTTTGCCTTTCACTGTATAAATACTACCTTCTCGACCAAGCCATTTGCTGTTTAGTGCTGGACGGCTATCAGCTCTACGCTCTGATACTTTGGCTATTGTTAAAAGTTCATGGGCTCTTAATCCTGCTGCGTAGGCTATTTGCGTAGATAAGTTATATTTTCTAGTTTGATGCTCACTAATTGCATGAGCTTGAGCAGGAGTGTAGGCGCGAGACTTTTCGATTATCTCTTTTTCGGACTTTATTACAGTCAGCGTTTCTTTTGTGCTTAGTTTGCCGTTGAGTTTAAACATAGCTTGGATTGCTTGCCGTTCCATATCTAACGTTTTTTGGCCTGCAAACTCACTGCGATAATCAAGGTATTTATAAGCATCCTGAATGCTCATCCCTTGCACACCATTAATGCCAATATCTTTTGACCATCTAGCTATTTTTATAAGTGCAGTTTTATAATTACGAGCAGTTCCTAGAGATTTAATAATTTTGTGCTTGTATAAGTTTTTAGCTAGCTTCTGGGCTTGCGCTTCAGGCTTTGCGAACTTAGGCATTTTTATCAATCCATCGTTTTACAGTACTCCAGTGTGTTTTTACTCCTTTGCGCAGAAGCCATCGTTGCAAACAAGCAATGCTTGTTGCTTCTTTATGAAGCGCTAGCAGTTTGTGTTTATGAATATCGAGCTTTGATGGCTTGAATCGTTTTTTACTGATTAGCTTTTTTTCATTTTTTAGGCGCAATGCTTCAGCCTTAGCATTAAAGGTCATAGTAACTCTCCAAGGGATTTGTAAGATAGACTGGCTATTAAAGCTCAGCGGCTAATGCCTATTCGCCCCTGTCCAACGCATAGCGTTTGGCTCGGACTGATCTCGCCATTAATTATTTTTGATACGTAAAAGCATCAATATGATCTTCACAGTGAAGTGAAACTTGTAAACCTCGTTACTACGTTTTGAAGGCAGCTGAACAGCGCCTGTATTTTTCTTTGCTCGTTAAGAGCTAAACTAGTTTCTAGATTAGCACTTTTTCAAACCATTTCAATCTGCAAATAAAAGTATGCGTATAACGCCTTATATCCCCAGACCCCGCTATGTGTAAGCCGATTTTAGGCTTCTACATAGCGGGGTCTGGGCAAAGCCCAGTAAAAAAGAGGCGTATTGCTCATGATGCCTCATTTTGAAATGGTTTGAATTACAGGGGAGGGAAGTTTGTCATGCCAAACTTTAATACCTACTTGTTAAAAAAGTATAAAATTTTTTCTGCGAGTTCATCTTCTATGCAATACAAAAATGCAGTAGGCACTTCTAAAATATGAGCTAATGCTTTAACTGTTTTGAAGTCAGGAGCATGAACACCCTTTTCATATTGGTTCATTCTGGCCGATGCTGCGAACTCATCCATACCAGCTAAGATCCCTAGTTTTTTTTGAGATAGCCCTTTTGCTTTTCTTGCTTCTTTTAATCGTTTTGGAAAAGGTGAGTCATCATTAGTTTTCATTTAAATTTATTCTTAACTTGAAAACTAAGATTTTCTTAGCTTTAATGTGTTTTAGATACTAAGTAATACTTAGCTTTTGAGGTGATATATGATTTGGAAAACACTAAAGGTTATTGGTTCGGTGGCCGTGGCTGTTATCTTAGACGTTGACGATAAGTCAGAGGAGGATCGCTTTATTGATGAGTACAGTGATGGCATGGGAAATGTAAATCATTGTGGGGACGACTACGCTGAACAGGAGGCCAGAGATGCACATGCCCGTGGAGAGCTCTATAAGTGAAAAGTAATATGATTAAGCCTGAAAATAAGCCATATCAGTCTGTGCTTGCAGTACTATCAGTGCAGCTTTACGGTTGCGAGAAAAGCTATCAACAATTAGCGCTATTAAGCAGTCAACTAAATAACATATCGGAATCTAGGTTAATTAGTTCATTGCTTACCTTAGATTTTATGCTTCATCATTATATAAATGATAAGGGAGAGGTTTGGGATATTCAAAAAGAAAGTTATCAAATGTTTTGTAATCGCTCGGAGTCTTTAAAGATTGTGAATAGTGGTTACTCTGAAAAAGACGTTCAGCACTTTTTCCAATGGATTGTTATGCTTTCCAATTGGGATCATGATTTAAACTTGCCAATCACCTACAGTTTTCATTAAATTTTTAGCTTGAGTTTGGCATGCCAAACTTTAAGCCCCCTGTTTTGAGCAAAAATTTAGCCTTTTTTTGATGTAAAAAATTGTTGATATTTACGCTATAGATCCTGAACAAAAAGCGCAACGTAAAGAGAATTATTCAGATTAAGCTCTATTTTAAAGGAGCGACTCGCTGGTTACTTTACCAAATGATTAAAAATAATTAGAATATAGAGACAGATTATACCAAGTCTCACTAATACAAAATAAACAGGTTTCAATGAAAGAAGTGTCGATTGTAATAAGGAAAGAAAATGAACCTCTGGAAAACAGTGAAGCTGAATTCAAATCTTCAATAAATTGGAGTTCATTATTACTCGCTTTTTCTGCACTAATTACTCCTATTTTAGTTGCTGGTATAGGTTATCTTCACATCACTGAGACACATGCTGCGAAGTTAGAGCAACAGAAACAAGAAAACGAAGCTGAACGGCAAGCTGAATATATAAATTTGGGAGTTAAAATTTTAGGAGGCCCTGCAAATGAAAATAATACTAACTTGCGAGATTGGGCAGTAAAACTTATAAACAATTATTCTGACGTTAAAATGTCTGAAAAAACACAGAATGAACTTATAAAAAAATCGTCCATACCTGTTGATTCGGTCCCGGATGCATTTAACCCAAATTTAGTTGGCTACTCCCTCAAGTGGGATGGAGATAAAACAAAAAGCTATGGATTAGAGGTTCAGGAGAAACGCGGTGATTCATGGAGCTATTTAAAGGCTTTGAGTCTTCAAGGAAATACTCATTATTTATATTTGCCAAGAAATATCTCTTTAAGGTGGAGAGTATTAGAATACCCACTATCTGATGAGAAAAATAATAATAGAGACTGGAAAAAGTTGCTAATAAATGATTTTGAGTCTCAATATTACCCTCAATAGTCAAACCTTGATGAACTTGGCCTTATTCATTCGGATTATAATTGAAAGGTCTGTATTGTGATTGGTTTAATTTTTAACTCAAGTTTGGCATGCCAAACTTCCCTGTTTTGAGCAAAAATTTAGTCTTATATTAATCAATAAAGTGCTAATTTCCTTCTAAGAACCTTACTTACATCTAACTTTAGGTCATTAGACTTACTTTGCATTACCAGCTTTTACTACTTTAAAAAAAGCATCAAAAAATTGCCCCCCCCCTTTTTGAGAGTCAGATTAAGAAATATGTGGAGAATAGGTTATTCCAATAACTAATAGGAATAATAATGAAGATCAAACAACAATTTTATACGCTAGAAGAAGTCGCTGATGCAATGCGTATTTCAAAACAGACTTTATACAATAAGCTTTGCGATAATCGAAAAGGTAAATCAGAGCACCTGCTACCACCATATATTAAACAAGGTGGGAAAACTTTATTTCCTATAAGCGAATTCCATAACTGGATTAAAGAGCAACCACTGATAAAAAGTGAATCGGTGATGCACCAATGAGTACTGATGATCAGATTGAAGAGATTGTAAAATATTGTCCTTATAAGATGAAAACAGTTGGTTTTTATCCTGCATTTTTAATTG
The DNA here is from genome assembly GCF_014163745.1 of Pseudoalteromonas sp. SR44-2. Lineage (NCBI taxonomy): Bacteria > Pseudomonadati > Pseudomonadota > Gammaproteobacteria > Alteromonadales > Pseudoalteromonadaceae > Pseudoalteromonas > Pseudoalteromonas sp. SR44-2. The sequence continues at coordinate 85,395 of NZ_JACJDW010000020.1, forward strand.
ACCCGTGTGTTTTACCTCTTAAAGAAACAGATTTATCTGAGGTTAAGAGCTTCGGAAAATACGCAACAGTCATATTGAAAAGCTCGCAGCCTCTGCCACATGGACACTATGCGAGACTGATTATTGCTTACCTAACAACAGAAATTGTCAGAAGACCAGAGCTCCCATCTTATGTAATTGCTAACTCGGTAAGTGATCTGTTTAAACGAGTTACTGGGCAAAAGGTAATCTCGGGCGGTACATTCGCAAACTTTATGCTTGCTCTTAAGAGAGTATTTGATATTACCTTTACAATTGAACCAACTGAAAAGTCTAAAGATAAATTGAGAAGAAGAGGCTTTTTTGCAGAAGCTGATAACTTACTGGGTGATCAGCATCTAGGCATCTACAACGCAAAATACAAGGAAGTTCACTATATCCCCTCCAATAGCTTTAAAGCACTTGTAGCCTATAAAAAGGGTATTATTTCAATCGACTTACGTTTTCTTAAGTTTGCTAGGAGTAAAGACATTGTGCTTGCTCATGATTTATACATCTACTTGGTTCGCCGAGGTTATGAAAAAAGTAGAGTTAGTTTCGTGCCGTGGTCCACTCTTCATAAAGATATATTTCCATATCTCAGAAGGCTTGAACTTAGCCGATTCAAACGACGGTTTATACGTGCTTTAGATCTTATTCTTACATGCCATCCAAATGCGGGGGTTTCAATTGACAGTTCAGATCTAGGTATTCTAATAGCTCCCAGCAATAATTTTCTTCGTGGAAAAAAATTATACATATCATGAGCAATGAACAGTCTCATTGTATATTGAATAAATTATGTATAAGTAATAATTAGTAACGTCACTCATGAAAAAAAGTTTGTCACTGGTGAACCGCTTTATGTTACTGACGACTGAAAGTTTGTTACTGACGTACAGATGTTTGTCACTTGCGAATAGTAACACCTTTGTAGCCCTTTATTATCAGTGGATGCAGCGTGCTACTTAATAGCTTTAATAACTAAAAAACAAAAAAACTTAATTTAATAGGCACGAATTGTGAATAAAAATTATGTGTATGAAAAGAGCCGCCTTACATAAAAGACGTTTAATCTTATATAGACTTACTCTGAGTTTGATCACTTGCGAATAACTACTTAAGTGACATAATGAATAGAGATAATTAAGGTTTTATATGACACCAGAAGAACTAGAGCGGCAGGCGATAAGCTACGCTAAAAGTAATAGGACTCGTATAGCTCGCGAGTTAACAGACAAAAACCAGTTTCCTCCCGAAGCAAGACCAGTTTCTGTTTTTATGGCTGGTTCGCCTGGTGCAGGTAAAACTGAAGCTTCAAAAGCCTTTTTGGAAGAAATTGGAGCTGATAATGTACTTAGGCTTGATCCTGATGAACTGAGAGAGCTTATACCTGGTTATACAGGTGATAACTCGTATTTATTTCATCGCGCAGTTTCTTTTATTGTAGAGCGAACACTTGACCATGCGTTTAAAAACAAGCAATCTTTTTTGTTAGATGGGACTTTGGCAAGTTATGATGTTGCAAAAAAGAATATTGAACGCTCTATCCGTAAGGAAAGGCAAGTACTAATTCTGTTTGTATATCAAAAACCAGATCTCGCTTGGGAGTTCGTTGAGGCAAGAGAAAAGCTAGAAGGACGTAGAATTCTACCTAAGACCTTTATTGATCAGTTCTTTTCTTCTCAGGAGGCTATAAGGGAACTTAAGCTCAAGTTCGGTAGTCAAATTCAAGTGGATTTATTAGTTAAAAATAATAAGGGCAAAACACGTTTTTATCACGATAACGTTCAGGCAATAGAGCATCATTTAGATGAAAAATTCACTAGAGAAGATTTGGAGAGCCTGATAGAATCACCATCCAGCTCAAAAAACGAGCTTTAGGAGTGTTTATGTTTTCAAATTTAATTAAGCCAAAGCCAACGCAAAACTCTAAGCTTTCAGATTTTGTGTTAGATTCTAGTTCAAGCGAGAAGAAGCGAGTTTATAGTCAAGTTATTGAGCGCGCTATTACCTCTCAAGTGCAGCTTGTCAATAAAGCGTCTGCAACTCAAAGATAATTAATGAAAAGTCCCACTAAGGGACTTTTTTAGATTTAAAGTAAACTGATTCAGCATAAATTTTAACTTAGCAAAGCACTCATCAACTCAATCTTTTGTTCCTTAGTTAAGTTTGCTAATAAACTTTTCATTTTGGTCATTTTATTTTCTGGCTCTTGCTCAATCAAGCCTGCATATTTTGCAATTGTTTCGGTTACCTTTTCCGCTGGCTCTTTAAGCTCCTCAGCAGTTAAAATTAAATAGCCAGCAGTTACGTCGCTTTTATCTGTAATGTGGTTTAGAAGGCGTTTCAGGAGGTATCCTGATACTCCGCTACTCTCAGCCATTGATGTAAATGTGCGACGCAAATCATGCGAAGTGATTTTTACTCCTGCAATTTGGCATACATGTTTCAGCGTCTTTTTAGGATCAGTAAGGTAGCCCTTTTTACTATCTGTCCCAAACACATAGTCAGATACCTTATATTCTTTTCGTCGATTAAATATCTCAGCTAATCGATCTGTAATAGGAAACTCGACGTCTAAACCATTTTTTGTATCCTTGAGGATGAATATCCTATCTTCAAGGTGTACCTGTGACCACTTGAGTTGTAGTAACTCAGATCTTCTCAAGCCTGAAAAGGTCAAAAATTCTAGGTAGTCACAAAAACCTACACGGCTATTTTTACGATATTTAGCAGCTTCATTTCTGACTTCATATAATGCATCTATAAATGGTTTTAGTTGTGATCGGCGCAGACGTGTTGTTTTACGCTTTATATTATTCCAGTTTCGTTTTTCAGAAAGTACACTTACAGGGTTTTCTGGAAATAATGTTCGGCCTTCTGAAGACTTATATTCAGCTTTAGCAAAGTTAAATAAAGCACGCATTAGGCGCATGGTATAATTTGCCTGAGCAGGGCTTCTTGAGGTTATTTCTCGCTGGCGCTTTAAAATCATTGTTTGATTTATATCGGCTAGGCGCTTGTTATGCCAATCCGGTAGATAGCAGTTTATTTTTTGCTGATAACCACTTTCAGTTATAGGTTTAAGATCTCTAGTTTCGATGTATGAATCAAATGCTTCTTTTAGGGTAATAGAAGCGGCTCTAAATTGGCGCTTAAGGTCGTTCGGGTTTATACCCTCAGCAATATCTGCCATTACTTTTCTGGCCATTCGCCTTGCATCATCAAGTGTAATTGATGGGAAGTATCCAAGAGTGACATTAATAGGTGTATCTCTCCCTGGTATCTTTTTATAAACTCTAAATGATTTCTTACCAGCTACGGTTACATCTAAAATTAGTCCTGCCAATAGGTTGTCGTAATAGCGAGTGCGTTTACTGTTTGATTCTATCTTTTCAAGCGATAATTCTGTGAAGCGAAATTTTGTGTCTGACATATGGTGCTACCTCTGTGCTACTTTGAACGTAAAATTTAACGTTTTGAAATACATAATGATTTATGCATCAGAGGTGGGTTTTATTCAATAACCCTATGATATAGCTATGAAAATTAGTAAATAGTTATATCAAAAAGTAACTCGTAGTAAGTCCTTGTTTTGCAACTCATAATCGTTAGGTCCCCAGTTCGAGTCTGGGAGGGGCCACCACTTTTTCAAATTTCCCAAGTAAATACCTATCCA